>NZ_ANFX01000013.1 GCF_000331285.1 Porphyrobacter sp. AAP82
GGCCTGCGGGCACGGCCCGGCCCCCGCCGCTCCTGCCGCCCCCGCCCCGGCCGCCGCCCGGTCCGGCGCGGCGGCATCGCGCAGCCCTGCATCCTCCGGCACGGCAAAAGTGCCCTGCCAGCGCCCGAGCGACCACGCGCCCAGCGCCACGCTCATCATGATACCGCCCAGCGCCGCCGGGCCATCCAGCAAGAGTTCCATCACCACCTCCCCGTCCAGTTCCTCCGGGGAGCATCCCGCGCCGCCCCGGAGGCATGCAGCCTCACGCGCGCAGGCAATCCCCTCCAGAATCGGCCTGTCGCACCTTTACAAGGTGCCGCAGAGCGGCCCCGGCGAGAATGCGGACGACTACCTAGTCGCCGCCGGATCAGGCGCGGGGGGGATCAGGCGCGCGGGGGGGGGGGATCAGGCGCGGGCCTGGGCCTGCATGCGGGCGATGATCTCCTCGGCCTGGAGCATGATGCGGTCGATCAGCTCCTTGCAGGTCGGGATGTCGTGGATGAGGCCGGCGACCATGCCGCAGCTCCACGCGCCCGCATCCATCGTGCCTTCCATCATGATCTTGGGGTAAACCCCGGCGACTTCGGGGAGGATGTCCTGGATGGTGATGGCATCGCCCAAGTCCTTCTCCTTCTGGATCAGGCGCTCGACAGCCACGTTGTTGAGCACGCGCTCGGTGTTGCGCAAGGGGCGCATCACCAGCCGGGTGTCGAGCTCGCTGGCGGCGATGATCGCCTGCTTCACGTTCTCGTGCACCGGCGCTTCTTTGGTGGCGATGAAGCGCGTGCCCATGTTCATCCCTGCCGCGCCCATCGCGAGGCTGGCGACAAGGCTGCGGCCATCGGCCATGCCGCCGCTCGAGACGAAGGGAATCTCCAGCTCGTCCGCCGCGCGCGGCAGCAGGATGAAGTTGGGCACGTCGTCCTCGCCAGGGTGGCCGCCGCATTCGAAGCCGTCGACGCTGACCGCATCGCAGCCGATGTCCTGCGCCTTCAGCGAATGGCGCACGCTCGTGCACTTGTGGATCACCTTGATCCCGGCATCCTTCAAGGGCGGCAGCAGCTCTACGGGATTGCGTCCGGCGGTCTCGACCACCTTGACGCCGCCATCGATCACCGCCTTGACGAGGCCCGGATAGTCGGGCGGGGTCAGGGTCGGCAGGATCGTCAGGTTCACGCCGAAGGGCTTGTCGGTCATGTCCTTGCAGCGCGCGATTTCATTGGCGAGCTTCTCGGGCGTGCCCTGCGTCAGCCCGGTGATGATCCCGAGCCCGCCGGCATTGGACACCGCCGCCGCCATCTCCGCGAACCCGACATAGTGCATGCCCCCCTGGATGATCGGATGCTCGATGCCGAACATTTCGGTGATCGCGGTTTTCATGGCGTGTGTTCTCCCGTTGGATGCCTGTTTGGCGGGGAGACAAGCCTGTTTGCGCGCCCGTTTCAAGCGCGCTTTTGACGGTGCCGGACGCGCGCCCGCGCGCCGTAGCGTCACCCTCGCCTGAAGGCGAGCGTGAAGGTCACCGGCACCGCCGGCGTGATCGAGGGCAGCTGCGCCATCGCGCGCAGCTCGCCAAGCTCGTCGGTAAGGCCGAACATGTCGGTCGAGACGATCACCGGCGCGGCCGACACCACCAGCACGCGGTCTTCGGCCGTGCGGGTGACCAGCACCTCGGTCTCGACCTCGGCCGAGGCGCCCTTGATCGTCACTTCGGCCTTGAGCGGCCGGAGCACCGACTGGCCGACCGCAAGGCCCGCAAAGCGCGCCGGATCGAGCTTTGCCGTGACGGTCGCGGCAGGGTTCTCGGCGACTGCGAAGAACACCTCGCGCATGCGTTCATCGCGGATCTCGGCCCCGGTGCTGACCGAGGCGAGATCGATGCCGAGGCTGGCCGTGCCATCGGCCGCGACGCTGCCGGAAAGCGTGTCGAAGCGGTTGTTCTCGGCCACCTCGCCCGCCTTGATCGAGACATAGGCGAGCCGCGAGGTGGCGGGATCGAGCGTCCATGCGCTCTCGGTCACAGGCGCCGGCGATGCGGTGGCATCGGCGAGCGGCGCCTCCGCCTCGGGCCCGGCACAGGCGGCAAGGGCCAGAGCGAGGGAAACGGCGAGGGGGAGGGAAGGGAGCGACCGCATGGGCGAGGCGATATGCGATTTGGGAGCGGTGCGGAAGGGGGCGAACAGCGCAAGGCTGGGGACGCTGGCCGGTTCGGTTCACTCCCACACAACCGCAAGGCCGGGATAGCGCGCGATGTTCGCATCCCCCGTCACCAGCGGCGACTGGGGCGCAATCGCGTGGGCGGCCATCATCCGGCCTAACCGATCGCGGTGGATCGGCGGCAGCGCTGCGGCGTGCGTCCAGAGGGCGGCGGGATAGTCGATGAGCGAGAGCTGAAGCTGGTCTTGCAGTTCTTCAAGCGCCGCACTCTGCGGTAGACGGCCGCGATGATCCCCCGGCTCTGCCTGCGGCGCCTTGCGGCGCCGAGTAAACCGGCCGCGATGATCCCCCGGATCATCGCGTGTCGCGGTTTACTCCCACTCAATCGTCCCCGGCGGCTTTGACGTGTAGTCATAGACCACCCGGTTGATGCCCTTGACCTCGTTGACGATGCGGGTCGCCACGCGGGTGAGGAAGCCGGCGTCGAAGGGGAAGACATCCGCGGTCATCCCGTCGGTCGAGGTTACCGCGCGCAGGGCGCAGACGCTGTCGTAGGTTCGCCCGTCGCCCATCACGCCGACCGTCTTGACCGGCAGCAGCACCGCGAAGGCCTGCCAGATCGCGTCGTAGAGCCCGGCGCCCCGGATTTCCTCGAGATAGACCGCGTCGGCCTTCCTCAGGATGTCGCAGCGCTCCTTGGTGACTTCGCCGGGGATGCGGATCGCAAGGCCCGGGCCGGGGAAGGGGTGGCGGCCGACGAAGGCCTCAGGCAGGCCCAGCTCGCGGCCCAGATCGCGCACCTCGTCCTTGAAGAGTTCGCGCAAGGGCTCGACCAGCGCCATGTTCATGCGTTCGGGCAGGCCGCCGACATTGTGGTGGCTCTTGATCGTCACCGAAGGCCCGCCGGTGAAGGAGACCGATTCGATCACATCGGGGTAGAGCGTCCCCTGCGCGAGGAAATCCGCCCCGCCGACCTTCCGCGCCTCGGCCTCGAAGACGTCGATGAAGGTCTTGCCGATGAACTTGCGCTTGGCCTCGGGATCGGTGAGGCCGGCAAGGCCGCCGAGGAACAGGTCTTCGGCCTCCACGTGGACCAGCGGGATGTTGTAATGGTCGCGGAACAGGGTCACGACCTCGACGGCCTCGTTCATGCGCATCAACCCGTGGTCGACGAAGACGCAGGTGAGCTGGTCGCCGATCGCCTCGTGGATGAGAACGGCGGCGACCGCCGAATCGACCCCGCCCGAAAGGCCGCAGATCACCCGGCCCTTGCCCACCTGGGCGCGGATTTCGGCGATCTTGGTCTGGCGGAACTCGGCCATGGTCCAGTCGCCGGCAAGGCCGCACACATGGCGCACGAAATTGGCGATCAGGCGCGCGCCATCGGGGGTGTGGACCACCTCGGGATGGAACTGGGTGCCGTAGAACTTGCGCGCTTCGTCCGCGATCACCGCGAAGGGGGCGCCATCGGAGGTGGCGACGATTTCGAAGCCGGGCGCAAAGGCGGTGACCTTGTCGCCGTGGCTCATCCACACCTGGTGCCGCTCGCCGACCTCCCACAGCCCGTTGAACAGCGCGCATTCGGCGGTGACGGTGAGAAAGGCGCGGCCGAACTCGCCGCCTTCACCCGTTTCGTGCCCCGGCTTGACCTCGCCGCCCAGCTGGTGGGTCATCACCTGCTGGCCATAGCAGATGCCGAGGATCGGCACGCCGGCCTCGAACAGCACCTGGGGCGCGCGCGGGCTGCCGTCCTCCGGCACGCTCGCGGGCGAGCCCGACAGGATGATGCCCTTGGGTTTCATGCGGTGGAACGCGGCCTCGGCCTGGGTGAAAGGCGCGATCTCGGAATAGACCCCCGCCTCGCGCACCCGGCGGGCGATCAGCTGGGTGACCTGCGAGCCGAAGTCGATAATCAGAATCGAATCGGGGAGGATCGGGTCGGAGACGGCGGACTCGCCGCCAAGGGTGTGTGCGCTCATGGCGGCGGATTAAGGAGCCCGGCCCGCGCTGTCCAGCACCCCGCGCGCAGGCTCCGTGATTTTGCAGTGCAACAATAAAAGCTCCGCGCGAATTCAGGAGGTGCCCGACAAAATGACCGATTCCGGTTGCAAACTTTGGAACCAACTTCGCGCATTTCGCATTTGCACATGACTCTTGTGCACTGCACCAGAGTTTCAAACAGCAACCGAATGCCGGCCAGCGGCATCGCAAATCCCGAAACCCTCTCTCAATGTTCGGAAAGGTCATCACATACGTTTCACTCTTCCCCTGCTCGCCCTCGTCGCTCTGACCGCGCCTGCCGCCGCCGAAAAGGTTGTGACCGTCAAGATCGGCTATGGTGATGTCGACGTGACCACCACCGAGGGCCGCGCGGCGCTCGAAGCGCGCATTGATGCGCGTCTCAAGAAGGCCTGCGCGGCGCCCGGCGCAGGCCGCTACACCCTCAACCGCAACGCGGTCGACAGCAAGTGCCTCGCCGATGCGCGGGTCGCCGCGATCGCCGAACTCGACAAGGCGGTTGCGATGCTCCAGCGCGGCGGGCGTGAAGTCGCCGCCAACCGACCGGGCACAAGTCCTTGAAATTGCAGCAGCCGCCGGAGCGATCCGGCGGCTGTTTTGCATGGGATGCACCTTTATTTGTTGCATTCGATGCAAGTAGCCTTGGGGTTTTCTCATTTGAAATGGGCGCCCCCCGGCACCACTTGGCCCTCGAGCGATGCGGTGCGGGGCCTCCTCTCCATCCCCGCGCGGTTCCTTCACGGACGCATAGCCCGGCGACACGGGCCGGAAACGGCCCCGCCCGCCTGCCGACTGGAAGGACTGGCCAGCGCCCCCCCTGCTCGGCCCTCCTGACCGGTCATTGCCAGGGCTCCCGCCCCGGCATGCAGCGAAAGAGACGCGGCTACCGCACTCCCCCCTGAACTGGTGGCCGCGTCTCGAGCTGCCCTGCGCGGCCATTCGGGCCCGGATCATTGCCATATTCTATTGCGGTGATGAATTATTTTCAGTCGCACTTGAGATTGAAAATTGTGCTCCGTTTTCTATATCGTGCTTGGTCCGGACGCTCCCTCTCACCCCCCGATCGTCCGGGCCACCCCGACCACAACAGAACAGGGAACCAGAACCATGACCATGATCAGCGAAAAGGCCGTCGCCCTGCTGCTCGCCGTTGCGCTCAGCGGCACCGCGTTCAACACGTTTATCGTCTGAACAAAGGCAGGCAAAAGCCAATCAACCGGCCCGGCCCCTCACCAGAGGAGCCGGGCCGAGCTGTTTGCGAAGCGTGATGACAAAAAATGGGAACCGGTTTTTGTCGAAAAATCACGCGACCGCGAAACACTAGTCCGTGCCGCCGAGCCTTTCGGCTTCCTCGCGCAATTCGGTCTTGAGCAGCTTGCCGATGTGGCTCCTCGGCATTTCGGCGATCGGGTGCAGCGCGGCGAGGCGCTGGGTCTTGCCGAGCCGCGCGTTGACCGCCGCCATGATCGCCCCCGTATCGCCGGCGCCGTCCTTCAGCACCACGAAGCCCACCGGCGTCTCCCCCCATGCGCGCGAGGGCACGCCGACCACCGCGGCCTCGACCACGCCGGGCTCCTTGGCCAGTTCGGCTTCGAGGTCGGAGGGATAGATGTTGAACCCGCCCGAGATGATCATGTCCTTGGCGCGGCCGACGAGTTCGACGAAGCCTTCCGCATCCACGCGGCCGATATCGCCCATCCGCTGCCACACCCCGCCCTCGGGATCGGTCCAGTAGCCTTCGCGGGTCTTTTCGGGTTGGTTCTGGTAGCCGCTCATCATGGTGAGGCTGCGGCCGACGAGATTGCCGGGGGTGCCCGGCGGCACCTCGCGGTCGTCATCGTCCAGCACCTTCAATTCGCTCCCGGGAGCAGGCCGGCCGACGGTGTGGAGCTTGTAGGGGAATTCGTGGGCCGGAAGCAGGCAGACGACGCCCCCTTCCGTCATCGAGTAGATCTCGATCAGCCCCCCCGGCATCCGGCGCAGCACTTCGCGCTTGAGGTCGGCGGAGAACGGCGCCGAGGTGCAGTATTTGAGCTTGAGGCTGGTCAGGTCGAAATCGCCAAACCCGGCAAAATCCATCAGCCGCTGGTATTGCACCGGCACCAGCATGGTGATGGTGGTGCGGTCGCCTTGCGCATGCGCCAGCCACTTGGCGCAATCGAACTTGCCCATCACCCGCACGCAGCCCCCGGCCAGCAGCACGGGGAGGAAGGCGACCATGGTGGTGTTCGAATAGAGCGGCGTCGAGGCGAGCGAGCGCACCGCGATCCCGGCGCCGAGGTAGGACAGGGCCGTCGGGGCAAACTGCCGCCAGCGCATCCGGTGCGAATGGACGATGCCCTTAGGCGTGCCGGTGGTGCCGCTGGAATAGATGATGTTGAACGGGTCTTGCGGTTCCGGAACGAACTCGGGCGCGCGGCTGCCGGGAGGGGCCAACCACCGGTCGATGCTTTCGAGCGGCACCCGCTGAAGATGGGCCATGAAATCGGGCCCCAGCTCGGCCGCCTTGGCCGCGTCGATGAACAGGTGGGCCGCGCCCGAATCCCGCGCCATCCCTTCAAGTTGCGCAGCGCTCGCGCTGGTGGTGAGCGGCGCCGCCACCCCGCCCGCGCGCACCGCGGCGAGGAACACCAGCGCATATTCCACGCTCGACGTCCCGAGGATCGCCACCGCCTGCCCGCGCGCGAGCCCCGTCTCCACCAGCCGCGCCGCCAGCCGTTCGACCAGACCCACCAGCTCGGCCCAGTAGACCTCGCGGTTCTCGTCGACGAGGGCGAGGTCGTCGCCCTTGAGGCGGCTCCATTCCATCAGGATGTCGGGGAAGCTGCCGAAGGGTTCGGCAAGGCGGTTCATCATGCTCTCTCTGCTCATGGGCGCCATGCATAATCGGGCGAGTGCGCGGCGCAAAGGAATTGCGGAACGCCCCGCACAAGTGGCAGGAAGCGGCCCGAGGGAGAGAGACATGATCCGCATGACCGCCGCCGCCATCGCTGCCGCAATTGCGGCCACCGCGCTTGCGCCTGCTGCCGCACAGGAGGCCCACGCCCCGCGCCGGGTGCTGGTCGCGCTCGCCCATCCCGATGACGAGCTGTTCATGGCCCCCGCCATCGCCGCCCTCGTGCGCGAGGGGGCCGAGGTGACGCTCGCCTATGCCACGCAGGGCGATGTCGGGCCGGGGGTGTCGGGCATGGAGAAGGGCGCGAAGCTGGCCGCAGTGCGCCTCGGCGAGGCGCGGTGCTCGCAAAAGGCACTCGGCGCGCAGCATCTCGTCAGCTTCAACCGCGGCGACGGGCGGATGGGGATTGATGTCCAGACTTCCGGCAGCGCGGCGAACCAGGCGCTCGGCGATTTTGCCCGCATCGCACCGGGCTTCGATCTCGTGCTGACCTGGGGACCGGATGGCGGCTATGGCCACGCCGATCACCGCATGGTCAGCGCCTTCGTCACCCAGAGCGTGCAGGCCGTCACGGGCGGGACCCGGCCCCGGCTGCTCTATGTCGGCATCCCCAACGGCACCCTCCCGCCGCTGCCGCAGATGTCGAGCTGGGCGACCACCGATCCGGAGCTGCTGAGCGAGGGCATCGCCTACACCCCCGCCGATCTCGCCGCCGCGACAAGGGCTGCGCAGTGCCACGAGACCCAGTTCGATGCCTACAGCCGCGACGGCATGATGACGATGTTCGATGCGACGATCTGGCGCGGCAAGGTGCATTTCCGCCCTGCCTTCTGACCCGCTCGCCGGACGCCCCCGAACATTCGTGGAAAAGCAGGCCCAAGGACCCTCCCGCAGTTGGGTTTCCTATGCGCAGCCCCTATATGATGGGCCATGGACGAGAACACCAACACGCCCCCCGCCAAAGTGCCCAACGCCAACGAATATGGCGCGGATTCCATCAAGGTTCTTAAAGGTCTGGACGCGGTCCGCAAGCGGCCGGGCATGTATATCGGCGACACCGACGACGGCTCTGGCCTGCACCACATGGTGTTCGAAGTCAGCGACAACGCGATCGACGAGGCGCTGGCGGGCCATTGCGACCTTGTGCTGATCGAACTGAACCCGGATGGCTCGGTTTCGGTGGAAGACAATGGCCGCGGCATACCCACCGGCATGCACGCCGAGGAAGGCGTCTCGGCGGCCGAGGTGATCATGACCCAGCTTCACGCAGGCGGGAAGTTCGAGAACACCAGCGACGACAATGCCTACAAGGTCTCGGGCGGGCTCCACGGGGTGGGCGTCTCGGTGGTCAATGCTCTGTCCGAATGGCTCGAACTCACCATCTGGCGCGAGGGGCAGGAGCACTGGATGCGCTTCGCGCATGGCGATGCGGTTGCGCCGCTCAAGGTGGTGGGCGTTGCGCCGAAGTCGGATCGCAATGCGGACCCCAACGGCTTCAAGAAGGGCACCCGCGTCACCTTCAAGGCCAGCCACGACACCTTCAAGAACGTCACCGAGTTCGATTTCGAAAAGCTCGAACACCGCTACCGCGAACTGGCCTTCCTCAATTCCGGCGTGCGCATCAAGCTGCGCGATCTGCGCCACGAGGAGAAGCTCGAGCACGATCTCTATTACGAGGGCGGGATCGCGGCCTTCGTGAAATATCTCGACCGCAACAAGCAGCCGCTGATCGCCGAGCCGATCGCGGTCAGCGCGGAGAAGGACGGGATCGGGATCGACGTCGCGCTCGAATGGAACGATTCCTACTACGAGAACGTCCTCGCCTTCACCAACAACATCCCCCAGCGCGACGGCGGCACGCACCTGGCCGCCTTCCGCACCGCGCTGACCCGCACATTGAACAACTATGCCGAGCGTTCGGGGATGCTCAAGAAGGAGAAGGTCAGCCTTGCGGGCGAGGACATGCGCGAAGGCCTCACCGCGATCGTCAGCGTCAAGCTGCCTGACCCGAAGTTCTCCAGCCAGACCAAGGACAAGCTGGTCAGCTCCGAAGTCCGCTCGCCGCTCGAGACATTGATGGGCGAGAAGATGAGCGAGTGGCTCGAGGAAAACCCCGCCGACGCGCGCGCCATCATCCAGAAGATCATCGACGCCGCCGCCGCCCGCGAAGCCGCCCGCCGCGCCCGCGAGATGAGCCGCAAGGGGGCGATGAGCGTCGCCTCGCTGCCCGGCAAGCTTGCCGATTGCCAGGAGCGTGATCCCGCCAAGTCCGAGCTGTTCCTGGTCGAAGGGGATTCCGCAGGCGGCTCGGCCAAGCAGGGGCGCGACCGCAAGACGCAGGCGATCCTGCCGCTGAAGGGCAAGATCCTGAATGTGGAGCGCGCGCGGTTCGACCGGATCATTTCCTCCAAGGAAGTCGGCACCCTCATCCAGGCGATGGGCACCGGGATCCGCGACGAATTCACGCTCGACAAGCTGCGCTACCACAAGATCGTCATCATGACCGACGCGGACGTGGACGGCGCGCATATCCGCACGCTCCTGCTCACCTTCTTCCACCGCCAGATGCCCGAGATCATCAAGGCCGGGCACCTGTTCATCGCCCAGCCGCCGCTGTTCAAGGTCGCCAAGGGGCGCTCGGAGGTCTACCTCAAGGATCAGGGCGCGCTCGATCGCTACCTCGTCGATGCCGGGCTCCACGGCCGTGTGCTCGAGACCGCGGGCGGCACCCGCGGCGCGGAGGAACTGCGTTCGCTGGTGGACGGAGCGCTGCGGTTGAAGAACCTCCTCGCCTTCGTGCCGCGCCGCTATGACAGCGGGATCGTCGAGCAGATGGCGCTGGTGGGCGCGCTCGAACCCGGCCTCGCCGGCGAGGCGCTGGCCGCCGCGCTGGGCCGCGCTGCCGGGCGTCTGGGCGCAGGCGACCGCGAGGCGCGCTGGAGCGCCTATCAGCGCGAGGACGGCACCGTGGTGTTCGAGCGCCTGTGGCGCGGCGTGAAGGACGTGCACGAGATCGAGGCGCGCTTCCTCTCCAGCACCGAGGCGCACAAGCTCCACGGCCTCGCTGCCGCACAGGCCGAAGCCTATGCCGAGCCGGTCAGGCTGGTGCGCGCCGGGGCCGAGGCCGAAGAGCCCGAGCCCGAACCCGCCCCGGCCGCGGGCGATCCGCTCGCCGGCGAGGCGGAGGAGGCCGCACAGGCCCCCGCAGCCCCCGCCTTCGATGGCACCATCAGCCGCCCCAGCCAGCTGCTCGAGGCGATCTTCGCCGCCGGTCGCAAGGGTCTCTCGATCAGCCGCTACAAGGGGCTGGGTGAAATGAACGCGGAACAATTGTGGGAGACCACCCTTGATCCGGAAGCCCGCGTGCTGCTGCAAGTGAAGGTCGAGGATGCCGACGTGACCGACGAGATCTTCACCCGCCTGATGGGCGACATCGTCGAACCGCGCCGCGAGTTCATCCAGGACAATGCGCTGAATGTGGCGAACCTCGATGTCTGACGCAGCGATCCGGGTTCGCCACGGGGCGCTGAATGTGGCGAACCTCGATGTCTGACGCAGCGATCCGGGTTCGCCACGGGGCGCTGAACGTCGCCAACCGCGACGTCTAGAGCCCTGAGGACCCCATGGCCGAACCCCTCAACAAAGCTGGGCCCAACCGCACCGAGGACCTGCAACAGGCGAGCTTCCTGATCATCCTCGCGGTGGTCAGCCTGCTGATGGCCGTGATCGTCTGGCCCTTCGCCCAGCCCCTGTTGTGGGCGGCGCTGGCGGCGATCATGTTCCAGCCGCTCTACCGCACGGTCCTCAGGCGCCTGCGCGGACGGCGCAATCCGGCGGCGGGGCTGAGCCTGCTTATCATCTTCATCGTCGTGCTGATCCCCGCCGCGTGGATCGCCTCGATGGTGGTCGAACAGGCCTTCGTGCTGGTAACGACCCTGCAGGAGGAGCCCGTCGATCTCGC
The DNA here is from genome assembly GCF_000331285.1 of Porphyrobacter sp. AAP82. Classification (GTDB taxonomy): domain Bacteria; phylum Pseudomonadota; class Alphaproteobacteria; order Sphingomonadales; family Sphingomonadaceae; genus Erythrobacter. The sequence continues at coordinate 11,034 of NZ_ANFX01000013.1, forward strand.
CGCGCTGTTCGACACGGTCTACACCGCGCTCCCCGGCTTCGCCCGCGACGCGGTCGACCGCAGCGGGTGGGCGGACATCACCATGGTCCAGACCCGCCTTCAGGAGCTGCTGACCCAGAGCGCGGGGATGATCGCCAGCCAGGCGGTGTCGATCGGCAGCGGCGCGCTGTCCTTCTTCCTGTCCTTCGGCGTGGCGCTCTACGTCATGTTCTTCCTGCTGCGCGATGGCGAGCGGATCGGGCGCACCGTGCTGTGCGCCGTGCCGGTCGAGCGGAGCATCGCCGACCGGCTCGCCGAACGCTTCCTCGGCATCGTGCGCGCAACCATCAAGGGCACCGGCGTCGTCGCCCTGGTGCAGGGCGCGCTGGGGTGGATCACCCTGCTGATCGCGGGCGTGCCCTCGGCGCTGCTGTTCGGCGTCGTCACCGCGATCTTCGCGCTGGTGCCGGTGATCGGCGCGGGCGCGGTGTGGCTGCCGGCGGGGCTGTGGCTGCTGGTCACCGGCGCGACCTGGCAGGGGATCTTCGTGCTGCTGGTCGGCTTCTTCATCATCTCGTCCGCCGACAACGTGCTGCGCCCGATCCTGGTCGGCCGCGACACCGGCATTCCCGACTGGATCATCCTCATCACCACGCTGGGCGGGATCAGCCTCGTCGGCTTCTCCGGCATCGTGCTCGGGCCGCTGGTCGCCGGGCTGTTCCTCGCCAGCTGGTCGATCCTGCGCGAACAGCGCGAGGAGGACGAGGAGGCGTTGATGGGCAACGGCGGCGGGGTGCGCGTCGATGCCTCGGGCCACACGCCAAGCGGCGCGGAGGGCTGAGGCACGCCATGGCCTCGCTCGTCACCCCCGGCTCGCGCGGCGAGGCGATCGGCCGGCTGGCACTGGCGGGGATCGTCGTCTCGCTGCTGCCGGTGCTGCCCTTCGGGGACGTGCTCGCCTACCCCTTCCTGATCCTCACCACCTGGTTCCACGAGATGGGCCACGGCCTCACCGCACTGGCGACGGGGCAGGAGTTCTACCGCCTCGCGATCTTCCCCAACGGATCGGGCGTCGCCGAGTTCGCGGTCGGCGGCAACGCGCCGCGGCTGACCCACGCCGCGATCGCGATCGGCGGCCCGCTCGGCCCCAGCATCGCCGGCGCCGCGCTGATCGTCGCCAGCGCCCACCCGCGCGCCTGGCGCCCGGTGCTGTGGGCGATGGTCGTCGCGATCCTGGCCAGCACCATCATCTGGGTCCGCTCGGCGACCGGGTGGTGGGCGCTGCCGGTTGCCGCGGCGATCCTCGGCCTTGTCGCCTGGCGCGGGAGCGGCGGGCTCCAGCGCTTCACCCTCCAGTTCCTCGGCCTCACCGCCGCGTGGAGCGTGTTCGGTGCGTGGCGCTACTTCCTCACCGAGCAGGTGGTGATCGAGGGCCAGTCCCAGCTCTCCGACACCGGCGCGATCGCCGCGGTGATCGGCCTGCCCTACTGGTTCTGGGCGGGCGCGATCCTGCTGGCCTCGGGCGCGATGTTCCTCGCCGCGCTGCGCTATGCCCTCGCCGACAAGCGCCGCGGGCCGCCGCCGCGCAAGCTGCCTGCCAACGTCCTCCAGTTCAGGCGCCGCTGACGCTTTGGCCAGTTCGGCGCGCGCGCCGGCGGGAGTAGCCTTGCGTCCATGGACACCGCCGAACTCGCCGACCGCCTCGCCATTGCCGAGACCCTCGCCCTCTACTGCCGCGGGATCGACCGCTGCGATGCCGACCAGCTCGCCGCCGCCTTCACGCCGGAGGCCGTGATCGACTACGGCGATGGCGCGCACCCCGTCGCCGCGGTCATCCCGGGGCTGATGGCGGGCCTCGGCGCGATGCGCCTCACGCAGCACAACATCACCAACACCGTCATCCGCATCGCCGGCGACACCGCCCGGGCCGAGACCAGCTGCGTAGCGCTCCACATCATCCCCGGCCCCGAGGGCGAGACCGAGTTGACGGTGGGCGGGCGCTACCTCGATACGCTCGCGCGGCGCGCGGGCCGCTGGCTGATCGCCGAGCGGCTCTACGTGATGGACTGGAACCGCTCGGTCCCGGCCACGATGGCGCTCGAAGGCGGGCTGCTGGGCGGCCTCCAGCGACGCGGCGCGCGCGGCGCAGCCGATCCGGCAAGCGCCTGGTGGGCCGCTGTAGGAGACACATGAGACACTGTCCTGGGCCGGAAATCCCGCCCGCCCGGCACGCCGCGATCACCGGGGTCGAAGGGCGGGGCACGGCGCGGGTCATCGGGCGATCCTGTCAGCCCTGCGGCAAGTAGGAAAGCGCCGATCTGCCCGAGCGGACGGCGGCGCTCGTCCAACCGGCACCGCGCGCGAATCGCCGCCCCGCCCGTGCCTAGGAGGCGACCTTCAGCGCATTGACACCGGCGGCGCCCGCCCCAGCCTCGCCCGACAGGCCGATGAACATCGTGTCGACGATCCGCGCCAGCTTCGCCTCGTTCAGCTTGTCGCCGAGATAGATCAGCGCGTCGGGCATGGTGTAGACCGTGACCATCTGGTTGATCAGCGACAGCGCCTCGTCGATCCCGAGCCCGGCAAAGAAGCCTTCGGCCTGCGCCTCGGCGATCAGCTCGCACAGGTAGTGGTCGGCAAGGTCGACATAGCTCCTCACCCGCTCGAAATTGGCCGCGCCCATCTCGCACAGGATGGTGAAGAAATGCGGATCCTCACGGAAACGCGCCTGCGAGATCGCGAAGCGGCGGCGGAAGAATTCGTACATCTTGCGCTGCGGGGGGAGATGGCTGGCGAGCACCTCCTCCATCACCTGCATGTGCGGGGCGAGCCAGGTCTGCGCGACCGCATCGAACAGGTCGTCATAATCGGCGAACAGCGCCTCGAAGCGCGCGCGGGTCAGCCCGCTTTCGGCCATGGCGACGGTCCACGGCACCTCGCAGCCGCGCTCCTTGACGAGGTCGAGCACATGGCGCGCGATCCGCTCGCGCTCCGCTTCCCGGGCGGTTTGGGTGAGTGCCATGTCGTCTGCGCCTCCTCGCGCGGGCAGCAACATAGGCCAAGCGCGAGCGGGCTTAAAGGGTCGCTCGTCGAATTTTGTGCGCCGCAGCAACGGAAATGTCATGGTGGCGAGGCGGCTGGCGGCCGTTTCAGCTGCGCGGCGGCATCGGCAGGAAGGCCGAGGTGCGCCGCTTGTAATCGGCGTATTTGTCGCCCTTGGACTTGTCGAGGCCCTTTTCCAGCAGGGTGACGCCTGACCATTTGGTCAGCGTGAAGCTCAGGAACAGCGGGCCGATCACGGTCGCGGCGGCATAGTGCCAGCCCGCCGCAGCGCAGGCGATCCAGATGCCCCACCACGCGGCGAAATCGCCGAAATAGTTGGGGTGGCGGGTGTAGCGCCACAGCCCGGTGTCGAGCACCTTTCCGTGGTTCGCCGGGTCGGCCTTGAAGCGGGCGAGCTGCCAGTCGCCGACCCATTCGAAGAACACGCCGATGCACCACAGCGCAAAGCCCGCCCATGCCAGCGGCGGGATCGGGGCGGGCGCGCCGCTGGCGAGGATACCGACCTGCGCAGGCGAGGAGACCATGAACAGCAGCACGGCCTGCATCAGCCACACATTGGTCAGCGCGGCGCGGGCGAACTGGCCCTTCTCGCGCGCCTTCTTGAGGATCAGCTTGTAGCGCTTGTCCTCGCCCTCGCGGCGCCAGCGCAGGAACAGGTAACCGCCGAGCCGGAAGCCCCACAGCGCGGTCATCGCGAAGATCAGCGTGGCGAGGTCGCCCGGCCCGCCGCGCACATGCAGCCAGCTCGCCAGCGCCAGCAGGCCCATGCCCGCCCCCCAGAAGGCGTCGATGAAGGAGACGTCATTGATCGACACGCTGATCGCCCACTGGACCAGCACCAGCACGATCAGGATCGCGGCGTTGACGGCGAGGAGTTCAAACATCGTTCTTCCCTGCGATAATGTCGCGCGCCTGTTGTTCCAGCACCTTGAAGCGCTCGTAATCGGGGAGCCTGGAGCGGAACCATTCGGCGATCTTGAGGAGGTCCTCGCCGTAATTGCCGGTGGGGATCATCGGCGGGCCGAAGCTGATGCGCTTCTTCGCGTTGTCGGCAAAGGCGGGGACGATCGGCACGTTCGCCGCGCGGGCGATGTGGTAGAAGCCCGATTTCCACTTGCCATCGGTCTTGCGCGTCCCCTCGCAGGCGATGACCAGCGCAAGCTCGTCGCGCCGCTCGAATTCGGCGGCGACCTGCTCGGTGGCGTTGAGCCGGCTGCGGCGGTCGACGGGGATGCCCCCCATGTCGAGCATGAAGCGGCGCATCGGCCACTGGAACAGCGTGTGCTTGCCCATGAAGTTGGGGCGGATACCCTCTTCATGGGTCGCGCCGGTGAAGAACACGAAGTCCCAGTTGGAGGTATGCGGCGCGCCGGCGAGCACGAATTTCTTGAGGTGCCTCGGCAGCGGGGAGTCGACCTTCCAGCCCTGGACATACCAGATCGCAAGGATGATCCGGCGCACGATGCGCGAAAGGATCGAGGGCGCACGGGGGTGCGCGGCGGCGGTCGGCATATGCGGCAATGTCCCTGCCCTCTCCCAAAAGGCTTGGGAGCCTTGTGGCCTAACTTGGGTTAGCTACGCAAGAGGGCGGGGGAGGGTTTCAGTCGGCGTTCATCTTCCCTGGCTTGGGCTACATCCGAAACACGCCAAACGCCGCCCGGTCGGCAATCGGCGCTTCGAGACACGCCGCTAACGCCAGCCCCAGCACATCGCGGGTCTGCACGGGGTCGACCACGCCGTCGTCCCACAGGCGGGCGGTGGCGTAGTAGGGGTTGCCTTCGTCTTCGTATTTCTGGCGGATGGGCTGCTTGAAGGCCTCGGCCTGCTCGGGGGTCCAGCTCTCGGCGTCGCGGTGGACGGTGGCGAGGACGCTCGCGGCCTGCTCTCCGCCCATCACCGAGATGCGGGCATTGGGCCAGGTGAACAGGAAGCGGGGCGAGTAGGCGCGGCCGCACATGCCGTAGTTCCCCGCGCCGAAGCTGCCGCCGATCACCACGGTGACCTTGGGCACGGTCGCGGTGGCGACGGCGGTGACGAGCTTTGCGCCGTGCTTGGCGATCCCCTCCGCCTCGTATTTCCCCCCGACCATGAAGCCGCTGATATTCTGGAGGAACAGCAGCGGGATGCGGCGCTGGCAGGCGAGTTCGATGAAATGCGCGCCCTTCTGCGCGCTCTCGGAAAACAGCACGCCGTTGTTGGCGAGGATCGCGACCGGCATCCCCCAGATATGCGCAAAGCCGCAGACCAGCGTGCTGCCGTAGTGCTGCTTGAACTCGTGGAACTCGCTGCCATCGACCAGCCGCGCGATCACTTCGTGCACGTCATAGGGCGCACGCACGTCCTCGGGGATGAGGGCGTAGAGGTCTTCGGCGTCGTATTTCGGCGGGCGCGGGTCTTTGAGCGCGACGTCCTTGGCCGCCCCGGTGTTCGCGCCGAGGTGGCTGACGATGTCGCGCACGATGGTGAGCGCGTGTTCGTCGTTCTCGGCGAGGTGATCGACCACGCCCGATTTCTTGGCGTGAAGGTCGCCGCCGCCCAAGTCCTCGGCGGTGATCTCCTCGCCCGTCGCGGCCTTCACCAGCGGCGGGCCGGCGAGGAAGATGGTGCCCTGATTGCGGACGATCACCGTCTCGTCGGACATGGCGGGCACATAGGCCCCGCCCGCGGTGCAGCTTCCCATGACGCAGGCGATCTGGGGCACACCGAGGGCGCTCATATTGGCCTGATTGAAGAAGATGCGGCCGAAGTGGTCGCGATCCGGAAACACCTCGGCCTGATGCGGCAGGTTCGCGCCGCCACTGTCGACCAGATAGATGCACGGCAGGCGGTTCTCGGCCGCGATCTCCTGCGCCCTCAGGTGCTTCTTGACTGTCATCGGGTAATAGGTGCCGCCCTTCACGGTCGCGTCGTTGCACACGATCATGCACTGGCGACCCGAGACGCGGCCCACGCCGGTGATGATCGAGGCGCCGTTGACGTCACCCTCGTACATCCCGTTGGCGGCCAGTTGGCCCACCTCCAGAAAGGGCGACCCCGGATCGAGCAGCCGCTCCACCCGCTCGCGGGGAAGCAGCTTGCCGCGCGACACGTGTCGTTCGCGGTGCTTCTCCGGCCCGCCCAGCGCGGCTTCGGCCACCCGGGCCCGAAGCTCCTGTGCGAGGGCATGGTTGTGCGCGAAGCGGGCCTTGGCCTCAGGGCTCTCGCGGTCGAGCTTGGTGGTGAGGGTGGGGGCGGTCATCGTGTCGTCCTTAGCGTTTCCGCACGAATTCGGCGCGCAGGACGAGGCCCTTGATGCCGGGATATTTGCAGTCGATCTCCTGAGGATCGCCGGTCAGGCGGATCGACTTGATCAGCGTGCCCTGCTTCAAGGTTTGCCCTGCGCCCTTGACCTCGAGATCCTTGATCAGCGTCACCGCATCGCCATCGGCAAGGATATTGCCGACCGCATCGCGCACCTCGACGGCATCCTCCGCCGCGCGCTGGGCCGCGAACTCGGAAGCGGGAAGCCATTCGCCGCTCGCCTCGTCATAGACGTAGTCTTCGTCGGTGCTCATCACCCCGCCGCCCCGATCAATTCGCGCCCGATCAGCATCCGCCTGATCTCGTTGGTCCCCGCGCCGATGTCGAGCAGCTTGGCGTCCCGCATGTAGCGCTCCACCGGCCAGTCGGTGGTGTAACCCGCGCCGCCCAGCGCCTGCACGCTCTCGGCGGCGACCTTGAAGGCGTTTTCGCTCGCGAGCAGGATCACGCCCGCCGCGTCGAAGCGCGTCGTCTGCCCGGCGTCGCACGCCTTGGCGACCGCATAGGTGTAGGCGCGCGCCGATTGCAGCGCGACATACATGTCGGCGACCTTGGCCTGCATCAATTGGAACGAGCCAATCGGCTTTCCGAACTGCTTGCGCTCACGCAGGTAGGGGATCACCGTGTCGAGGCACGCCTGCATGATGCCGAGTTGCAATCCGGCGAGCACCACGCGCTCGTAATCGAGCCCGCTCATCAGCACCCCGACGCCGCCGTTCAGCGGCCCCATGATGCGATCTTCGGGGACGAAGCAGTCGGTGAACACCAGCTCGGCGGTGGGCGAGCCCTTCATGCCGACCTTGGAAATCTTCTGACCGATGGAGAACCCCTCGTCTTGCCTTTCGATCAGGAAGGCGGTGATGCCGCGCGATCCGGCGTGGCCATCGGTCTTGGCGTAGACCACCAGCGTATCGGCTTGCGGAGCGTTGGTGATCCAGAACTTGGTGCCGTTGAGGACGTAGCCGGATTCCCCGTTCTTGGCACTAGCTTCGGCCTTCAGTTTCATCGAGACGACATCGCTGCCCGCCCCGGCTTCGGACATGGCGAGGCTGCCGACATGCTCGCCCGAGATCAGCTTGGGGAGATATTTCGCCTTCTGGTCATCGTCCCCCCAGCGGCGGATCTGGTTCAGGCACAGGTTGGAATGCGCGCCGTAGCTGAGGCCCACGCTGGCGCTCGCACGGCTGACTTCCTCGACCGCGATCACGTGCTCGAGATAGCCGAGCCCGAGCCCGCCCCATTCCTCCTCGACCGTGATGCCGTGGAGGCCCAGCGCGCCCATCGGCTCCCACAGCTCGCGGGGGAAACGGCCCTCGCGGTCGGTGCGTTCGGCCAGCGGCGCGATCTGCTCGTCGGCGAAGCGCGCGGTGTTCTCGCGGATCATCTGAGCCGCCTCGCCCAGCTGGAAGTCGAAATCGGGGGTGGCGCGCATGAATAGTTCCTTGGCCAGCAATGTTTGTTCTGACACGCCCGCATAGCAAGCCATCGGGCAAAGGCCAATCGGGGACGCTGGCGCAGCGGCGCGACTATCGCTAATCGGACAGGGAATGGAAACCGCCCCGCCCCTGCTCCGCTTCGACGGGGTCACCTGCCGCTTCGGCGAGGTCACCGCCGTCGGGTCCGGGGCGGGGGGCGTCACCTGCGACATCGCCAGTGGCACCTTCGTGGCGATGGTCGGCGCCTCGGGCTCGGGCAAGTCGACGCTGCTGAAAACGGTCAACACGCTGGTCGTGCCGACCGGCGGCCGCGTGCTGTTCGGCGGCGAGGACGTGAGCGGATTGCCGCCTGCCAAGCTGCGCCGCCGGGTCGGCTATGTGTTCCAGGGGATCGGCCTGTTCCCGCATTTCTCGGTGGCCGAGAACATCGCCATCGGCCCGCGCCTTGCAGGCGAGAAGCTGGCACCGGCGCGCATCGCCGAACTGCTGGAGCTGGTCGAACTCGATCCCGTCTTCGGTGCGCGCATGCCCGACGAGCTTTCCGGCGGCCAGCGCCAGCGCGTGGGCGTGGCGCGCGCGCTGGCGGGGGAGCCCGAACTCCTCATCATGGACGAGCCCTTCGGCGCGCTCGATCCCGTCACCCGCGACGCGCTGGGCCGCAAGGTGCGCGAATTGCACGATACCCTCGGCCTCACCACGGTGATGGTGACGCATGACATGGCCGAAGCGCTGCTGCTGGCCGATCGGGTGGTGGTGATGGACAAGGGCGCGATGGTCGCCGACGCGACCCCGCGAGGCCTGCTCGCGGGCGAGGGCGGCACGGTCGCCCAGCGGCTGGTACGGGTGCCGCGCGAACAGGCGGAAAAGCTCGCCGCGATGGAAGGTCTCGGGGAGGTTCCGGGCGGCTGATGCAGGAAATCTGGGACATCCTCCCCGGGCTCGGCGACAAGCTCGCCGCCCACGTGGTGCTGGCGGCGAGCGCGATCGCGCTTGCCATGCTGATCGCGCTGCCGCTGGCGGTGTGGGCGGGGCGCTCGCGCGCGGTCTCGCGGATCGCGCTGAGCCTGGCGAGCCTCGTCCAGACCATCCCCGCGCTGGCCCTGCTGGCGCTGTTCTTCCCGCTGCTGCTGAGCTTGCGCAGCGTGTTCGGCGAGGGGCTGCCCACGCTCGGCTTCCTGCCGGCGCTGATGGCGCTGACGCTCTATGCGCTGCTGCCGATCTTGCGCAATGCCGTGACCGCGCAGGCGAACCTCGATGAAGGCGTGCTGGAAGCCGCCGATGGCGTCGGCATGACCAAGTGGCAGAAGCTGGTGCTGGTCGAAGCGCCCTTGTCGGCGCCCTTCATCATGGCCGGCATCCGCACCGCGAGCGTGTGGACCATCGGCGCGGCGACGCTGGCCACCACCATCGGCCAGCCGAGCCTCGGCGATCCGATCTTTGCCGGCTTGCAAACGCAGAACTGGGCGCTGGTGCTTGCCGGGTGCCTTGCCAGCGCGGGGCTGGCGCTGGCGGCGGACAACCTCTTGTGGGTGATCGAGGTCGGCCTTGCCCGGCGCAAGCGCTGGATGACCTATGGCGGGATGGGACTTGTCATCCTCGGCATCCTTGCCGCCCTGTCGGGCCAGCGCACCGAGGAGACCGGGCGGCCGGTCGTGATCGCCTCCAAGCAGTTCTCCGAGCAATACATCCTTGCCCAGCTGATCGGATCGCGGCTGGAGGCGGCGGGTTACAAGGTCGAATATCGCGACGGGCTGGGGAGCGCGGTGGTGCATTCGGCGCTCGCCTCCTCGAGCATCGACATCTCGGTCGATTACACGGGCACGATCTGGGCCAACTACCTGAAGCGCGCCGACAACCCGGGCCGCGAGGCGATGGTCGAGACGATCCGCAGCTGGGAGGCCGAGACCAACGGGGTCAAGGTGCTCGGGCGGCTGGGCTTCGAGAACGCCTATGCCTTCGCGATGCGCGCGGACCGGGCGAAGGCGCTGGGGGTCACCAGCCTTGCGGACCTTGTCGGCAAGGGCGGCGCGCTGACGGTGGGGGGCGATCCCGAATTCTTCGAGCGCCCCGAATGGCTGGCGGTGCGCGATGCCTATGGCCTGAGGTTCGGCAAGACCCGCAACTTCGCGCCGACCTTCATGTATGACGCGCTGCGTTCGGGCGAGGCGGACGTGATCAGCGCCTATACCTCGGACGGGCGGATCGCCGCTGACCGCCTGGTGGTGCTCGCCGACCCCAAGGGCGCGCTGCCGGGCTATGATGCGCTGCTGATGCTCTCCCCCCGCATCGCGGACGATCCGGGCATCGCCGCCGCGCTGCAACCGCTGCTGGGCGCGATCAGCGTCGAGGCGATGCGCGAGGCGAATTTCGCCGTCGACCGCGAGGATGCGGGCAAGCTGACGCCGAAGCAGGCGGCAGACGCGCTGGCGAAGCAGGCGGGGTTGTGATTCGCGCCCACCCCTGAACCCTCCCGCAAGCGGGAGGGGGATTAATCCGCGATCTCGGGCCATAGGCCCGCAAGGCCGAACGGCCGCCCGCAGCGACGCGCCCGCAGGACGCGTGAGCGAGGATATCGCGGGCCGGAGGGCCCGCGCAAATCAAGACGCTCTGTTCCACACCTGCGCCTGGCAGAAAGGCCCCACGCAGCCCTTCATTTCCAGCGTTCCGTCGGGCTTGCGGCGCACATAGGCGGTGTAGGTCTTGCCCTTCTTCGGGTCGTAGACCTGCCCCTTCCACACGTCCCCATCGGCGGTGAGGCCGAACAGGATCGCGGTGCCGATCAACCTGCGGCTGCGCTTGGCGGCATCGGGGTTGTTGACATCGCGCTGGTCGTTGCCCTGCGGCGGGGGGACGAGGAACTTCTCGATCCGCCCGCACAGCGCCGCGCCGCACTTCGCGATCGCGACGACCGCGTCCTTCCCGCCCGTCACCCAGCGCCCGGTGATCGGCTCCGCCGCGAAAGCCGCGGGCACCATCGCCGCCGCTGCGAGACACGCCGCGAGTACGCCTGCCTGCTTCATCACCTTACCCCTTCTCACTGAAACCCCACTCCGAACGGCCAGCGCCGCCCGCAGATCCCGAGCACCTTGAACAGCGTGCCCATCTGGCTGTCCTCGACCAGCCGGTCGCGCTGGCGCTTGATGACCTGGCCTTCCTTGGGGTTGCGCCGCTGGAGCGCCTCCATGCGGGTGTCGATCCCCATCTGGCGCAGCCATTCGCCCTGATAGGTGAGGCCCATCACGTCCGCGCCGTGATCCTCGGCGACCTGTTTCAACAGCTCGAAATCGACATGGGCGGTGATGTCGGCCTCGCCCGGATGCGCGAAAACATCGACCTTCCTGTGGCTCTTCAAGGCCTGCAAGGTCGATCCCGAGCGCAGTTCCATGTGACCGTAATCGATGACCAGCGCCGCGCCGCCCTGTTCGCGCAGGCGCCGCGCGATCTCGGCCATCAGCGCGGCCGCCGCGGGGCTGGTCTCGATCATCGCGCCCTGCGCCGCGCTCACCCAGCTGGGGGGGACGATGTGGTCCATCCGCTCCTTGCCGGCCATGAAGGTGAAGGCCTCGCCATCAAGCCCGACCAGCCGGTCGAACCAGCCGTCGGCGCTGCGCAGCAGCTGGTGGATCGGCAGGGCATCGAAGAATTCGTTGGCGACGATCAGCAGCGGCGCATCATCGGGCAGGGTCGAAAGATCGTGGTGGTGGTGGCAATCGGGGAAGGCCTCGCGCTGGAGCTTCCTCAGCGACGCCGAGGTCTCGACGAAGTGCACCTCGGGCGCGAAGTCATAGCGCGCGGCCGCACCCAGCGCGTCTTTCGCCAGCGTCCCGCGCCCGGGGCCAAGCTCGACATAATGGATGCGCTTGCGGCTGCCCATGCGCACCCACAGGTCGGCGAGCCACAGGCCGATCAGTTCCCCGAACATCTGGCTGATTTCGGGCGCGGTGATGAAGTCGCCCTGCTCGCCCAGCGGATCGCGGCTGGCATAGTAGCGCGCGTTGCTCTCGCCCATGTATTGCGCCAGCGTGATCGGGCCGGTCTCGCGGATCAGGCGCTTGAGGACGGCGGGCACATCGACAGCCGCGCGGGCGAGCACCTCGGCCTCGAGCCGGGCCTGCTGGGCAGCGGCGGCTTCCTCGGCCGCGCGGCGGGCGGCGTCCTCGGCAGCGATCCGCGCGGCTTCCTCCTCGGCAGCCTTGCGCGCTGCTTGTTCGGCTTCGCGGCGCGCGGCGTCCTCGGCGGCGATCCTTGCGGCTTCCTCGGCCGCGCGGCGGGCCTTGGCCTCGGCGTCCTTCCTCGCCTTGGCCTCGGCCTCGCGGCGGGCTTTCTCCTCGGCGGCGGCCCTGGCGCGCGCTTCGGCATCGGCGAGCTTTCTGGCGCGGGCCTCGCGTTCGGCGCGGGCGCGGGCTTCGGCATCGGCCTTGGCGAGCGCGGCCGCCTCCTCACGCGCCTTGGCCGCGGCGCGCGCGGCAGCGCGGCCGTCAGCGGCAAGGCCGGGTTCGGGATCGATCAGCCGGAGCGCGCTGGTCCAGACCCGCGCGCCCCCGGCACCGTTCAGGCCGGCGCTGCCGTCCCCGCTGCCAGCGGCTTCCGGCGCAGCGCGAAGACGACGACAATCAACCCAGTCAGGATAAGCGGTATGGTCAGCCATTGCCCCATCGATAGCCCCGTACGGGCTGCAAAGTCAGCCAGTTGTTGATCCGGCTCTCTGAAAAATTCATTGATGAAGCGCGCCGCCCCCATGCCGGTGGTGAACACGCCGGCGAGCAGTCCGGGGCGGTAGCGCGCGCGGGTCAGCCAGAACAGCGCGAGCATGATGACCAGCATCGCCAGCCCTTCGAGCCCGGCCTGATAGAGCTGGCTGGGGTGGCGCACGATGCCGGTGGTGGCGCACTTCACACCCTCGCGCGCGATCCCGTCGCAGAACACCATGCCCCACGGCACGTCGGTCGCCCGGCCCCACAGTTCGCCGTTGACGAAGTTGGCGAGCCGGCCGAGCAGCATCCCCATCGGCACGCCGACGCTCACGTAATCGACGACGCGGATGAAGTTCAGCTTGTCGCGCCACGCAATCCACAGCATCGCCGCCGTCACGCCGATCAGCCCGCCGTGGAAACTCATACCCCCCTCCCACAGGCGCACCAGCCGCCAGCTCAGCCAGCTGTCATTGGCGAAGGTGGTCCACAAGGCGGGCTCGTAGAAGGTCGCATAGCCCAGCCGTCCGCCGAAGATGACGCCCAGCGTGCAGTAGAAGAACAGATCGTCCGCATGGCGCTGCGCCATCGGCGCGCCGGGCTCGTTCAGCGCGCGCGAGGTGTGCCAGTAGGCGAAGATCACCCCCAGCAGATAGGCCAGCGAATAGAACCGCAGCTCGAAGACGCCGAGGTCGATGGCTCTGGCAAGGTGCAGATCGGCGAACTTGATCGGTTGGGCGGCGGCGGCGCTTGCGGCAAGTAGTGACAGCACGGAGCGAACCTCTTATTGCAATGATATGCCGTAACGGCGGGCCCGAACCGGCCTCGTTCCCGGCCCCCGGTCGCGCTGGCGCTTCTGGCACAGCCGAGGGGTCAGGGGAAGGGGCGAGGGGCCGCCATCTGACGGAATGGGACAGGCGATCCGGACACCGGATGCCGCACACGAGAGAGAGGAACACATCCGCATGCCCACCCAGCTGGACAATGCGCTCGAAGCGATCATCGCCGGCCTCACCGCCGAGGGCCAGCCCTTTGCCACCGTGCCCTTCGTGCGTGACGGGGTGGAAATGCCCGCCTTTGCCGCCGCGCCGCCGACGCTTGCCCATTACTTCGCCCATTTCGCCGGGCAGAACCAGGACATCCCCTTCCTCGTCGATGGCGACATCCGCCTCACTTTCGGCGAGACCTATGCCGCCGCGACCCATGTCGCCGAAGGGCTGGTGAAGACCCACGGGGTGCGCAGGGGCGACCGCATCGGGCTGGCCGCGCGCAATTCGGCCAACTGGATGATCGCCTATATGGGGATCATCATGGCGGGCGGCTGCGCGACCCTGCTCAACGGCTTTTCGAGCGGCGAGGAGCTCGCCTATGCGGTCGATCTGGCCGAGGCCCGGCTGCTGCTTGCCGACGAGGGCCGCGCCGCGCGGCTCGAGGGCCACGCCCACGGCGCCGCCGTGGTGCTGTTCTCCCATGGCAATGCCCCCGCCGAAGGCCTCGCCGCGACCTGGGCCGTGCCCGAGGGCACCCCTGCGGCGGCCGCGCTGCTCGGCGAGCTAGGCCCCGATGACCTTGCGACGATCCTCTACACCTCGGGTTCGACCGGCAAGTCCAAGGGCGCATGGTCCGATCACCGCGGGGTGGTGAACGCGGTGATGAACTATGTCGCCCAGTCGGCAATGGCCAAGGTCCATGTCGAGAGCACGGGCGAGGTGCTGACCGACCAGCCCTGCGCGCTGGTGGCCGTGCCGCTGTTCCACGTGACGGGCGAGGTGCCGCTGTTCCTCCAGTCCTTCGCCATTGCGAGGAAGCTGGTGCTGATGCCCAAGTGGGATGCCGGACTTGCGATCCGGCTGATGGCCGAGGAAAACGTCACCTACTTTGTCGGTGTCCCCCTGATGAGCTACGAGATCGCCAATCATCCCGACCGCGCGCAATACGACCTGTCGAAGTGCAAGAGCTTCGCTGCGGGCGGCGCGCCGCGTCCGGTGGAGCATGTCACCCGCATCAAGGAAGCCTTCCCGGGCAGCTTCCCGCTGCTGGGCTACGGCCTCACTGAAACCAATGCGGTCGGCTGCGGCAATTTCAACGAGAACTACCTCGCCAAGCCGGGCTCCACGGGCCGCGCGAGCAAGCCGATGGTCGATCTGGCGATCCTCGACGATGCCGGAAACCCGCTGCCGGGCGGGCGGGTGGGCGAGGTGTGCATCCGCACGGTCTGCAATTTCCGCGGTTACTGGAAGAACGAGGAGGCGACCAGGGCCGCCTTCACCGACACCGGCTTTTTCCGCACCGGCGACCTCGGCTACCTCGATGCGGACGACTACCTGTTCATCGTCGACCGCAAGAAGGACATCATCATCCGCGGCGGCGAGAACATCTCGTGCATCGAGGTGGAAGACGCGATCTATGCGCATGACGATATCGGCGAATGCTCGGTCTTCGGCCTGCCCGACGAACGCTTCGGCGAGGTGCCCGCGGCGGTGTTTGCGATGAAGGAGGGCCGCCCCCCCGTCAGCCCGGCGGCCTTGCGCGCCTTCCTGCTCGAGCGAATCGCCCCCTTCAAGGTCCCGCTCGAGGCGCATATCTGGTTCACCGCCGAGGCCCTGCCGCGGCTCGGCACGCAGAAGATCGACAAGCGCACCGTCAAGGCCCGCTATCTCGGGCAGGCGGTCCCGGCGTGACCGGGACATGAGCCCCGGCCGCGTCCCCGGACAGCGCGCGATCATCGACCGGCGCGCGCTGGCCGAGGAGATCGAGGCGCTGTTCGCGCGCGGCGGCTCGGGCGCGCGCCCCGCGATCGTCGCCGCGCTGCGCAGCGCGCTTGACGAGGGCCGCGCCGAGCTCGCGCGGCGGCTGCTCGAAACCCCCTCGGCCGGCCACGAGGTCACCGCCGGTTTCAGCTTCCTGATGGACCAGCTGCTGCGGGTGATCCACGATCACGTCACCACGCATCTCTACCCCGTCCCCAACGCCACCCAGGCCGAACGCCTCGCGATCCTCGCCGTCGGGGGCTATGGCCGCGCCGAGATGGCGCCGCATTCGGATGTCGACGTTGCCTTCATCACCCCCGGCAAGCGCGCGCCGTGGTGCGAGCAGGTGATCGAGACGATGCTCTACATCCTGTGGGATCTCGGCCTCAAGGTCGGCCATTCGAGCCGCACGGTCTCCGACACGATCCGCATGGCCAAGGAGGATCTGACGATCCGCACCGCGCTGCTCGAAAGCCGGCTGGTGTGGGGCGAACAGGCCCTCTACGAGGAGCTGCGCACGCGGTTCTGGAACGAGGTGGCTAGGGGCGGCGAACGGCAGTTCCTCACCCAGAAACTCGCCGAGCGCGATGCCCGCCACAAGCGGATGGGCGACAGCCGCTATGTCGTCGAGCCCAACATCAAGGAGGGCAAGGGGGGCCTGCGCGATCTCCAGACGCTCTACTGGATCGGCAAGTATGTCCACCGCGTCGACAATGCCGCGCAGCTGGTCGATGTGGGCCTCTTGACCACCAGCGAATACCGCAATTTCCGCCGCGCCGAGGGCTTCCTGCTCGCGGCGCGCTGCCACATGCACATCATCACCGACCGTGCCGAGGACCGGCTGACCTTCGACCTCCAGCGCCAGGTGGCCGAGCGGATGCTGTTCGCCGACCGCCCGGGCAAGAGCGCGGTCGAGCGGTTCATGCAATACTACTTCCTCCAGGTGAAACGCGTCGGCAGCCTGACCGGCGTGTTTCTCGCCCACCTCGACGAGGAGATGGCGAAAAAGCGCCCGCGCACCGGGTTCTTCGCCGGCTGGACCCAGCGCCCCCGCCAGTTCAAGGGCTACACCGTCGAAGGCGGGCGGCTGCGCGCGCCGGGCGATGACTGGTTCCGGGCCGATCCGGTGCGGCTGATCGAGGTGTTCCAGCTCGCCGAGGCCGAGGGGCTCGAAGTCCACCCCGAAACCATGCGCCAGGCCGGGCGCGATGCGAAGCTGATCGACGGCAAGCTGCGCCGCGACAAGCGCGCCAATGCGCTGTTCCTCGATCTGCTGGCGGGCCGCAAGGACCCCGAGACCGCGCTGCGCTGGATGAACGAGGCGGGGGTGTTCGGCCGCTTCGTGCCCGATTTCGGCCGGGTCAACGCGCAGATGCAGTTCGACATGTATCACCACTACACGGTCGACGAGCACACCATCCGCGCGATCGGGTTGCTCAGCCAGATCGAGCGCGGGCTGCTTGGCCACGATCACCCGCGCGCGACCGCCGAGTTCCCGAGGCTCGCCTCGCGCCGCGCGCTTTATGTCGCGGTGCTGCTCCACGATATCGCCAAGGGGCGCGGGGGCGACCACTCGGTGCTCGGCGCGGATGTCGCCTACCGCCTGTGTCCGCGCTTCGGCCTCGACGCGCGCGAGACCGATCTTGTCGCCTGGCTGGTGCTCCATCACCTGCTGATGAGCCGCACCGCGCAAAAGCGCGACCTCACCGATCCCAAGACCATCGAGGATTTCGTCGGCGAAGTGCAGAGCCTTGAACGCCTGCGCAACCTCGCGATCCTCACCGCGGTCGATATCCGCGCGGTCGGGCCGGGGACGTGGAATTCGTGGAAGGGCCAGCTTCTGGGCGAGCTTTACGACGCCGCGCAGGAACGCCTCCGGCTCGGCCACAAGGGCACGGGGCGCAAGGCGCGGGTCACCGCCAAGAAGGACGCGGTCGCCCGGCTGCTGGGGGATCAGGACCACCTCGTCGATACGGTCGGCGCGCTGCTCGGCGATGCCTACTGGATCGCCGAGCCCGAGGAGATCATCGCCCGCAACCTTGCCCAGTACGACGCCGCCGAAGCCGCAGGCGAGGCGCTCTCGATCGCCTGCGAGGTCGACGAGACCCGCGGCGCGACCCGCGTCAGCGTCATCGCATTGGACCACCCGGGGCTGTTCTACCGCATGGCGGGCGGCATCCACCTGGCCGGCGCGAACATCATCGACGCGCGCATCCACACCGCACGCTCGGGCTATGCGGTCGACAATTTCCTGGTGCAGGATCAGGGCGGCCAGCCCTTCCGCGAGGCCGCGCAGATGGCGCGCATCGAGAAGGGCATCCGCGACGCGCTGCTCGCGCAGGTCGAACTCGTGCCGAAACTGGCGGCACGACCGCTGGCGCACTCGCGCGCGAAAGCCTTCGATGTCGCGCCGCTGGTCGGCTTCGACAATGACGCCTCGAACCACTTCACCGTGATCGAGGTGACCGCGCGCGACCGGCCCGCGCTGCTGAACCGCCTCGCCCACGCGCTCTACAAGGCCAATCTCATCGTCCATTCGGCGCATATCACCGCTTACGGCGAGGCGGCGGCGGACACCTTCTATGTGACCGACCTCACCGCCGCGAAGATCAAGGCCCCCGAACGCCTCGCCGAGATCGAGGCCGCGCTGCTCGCCGCTGCCAGCGACCAGCGCCAGGAGCAGCTCGAAAAGGCGTAAATGCCACACCTGCGGGGAAATTTGACATTTGCGTGAATGCCCCGTTTGCAGGCGCGCGCGATCGGGTTAGTCCACTGGCAAAACAAGCCAGTTCACACTCTGGGAGAGAAACCTGATGAATACCTTCACTTCGCTGCGGGCGATGGCGCTGCTTGGCGCCGGCATGGCCCTGGTTCCGACCGCCGCTTTCGCACAGGATGCCGAAGGCGAGGAAGAACTCCAGCCCGACAACGTCATCATCGTCACCGCGCAGGGCCGCCAGCAGGCGCTGGCCGACGTGCCGGTCGCGATCTCGGCGATCAATTCGGACACGCTCATCAATTCGGGCGCGAACGACATCCGCCAGCTGAACCAGGTCGCGCCCTCGCTGCTGGTGTCCTCGACCGGTTCGGAAGCCAACGGCTCGGCGCGTATCCGCGGCATCGGCACCGTGGGTGACAACCCCGGCCTCGAAAGCTCGGTCCCGGTGTTCATCGACGGCGTCTACCGCTCGCGTTCGGGGATCGGCCTCAACGAACTGGGCGAGATCGACCGCGTCGAAGTGCAGCGCGGCCCGCAGGGCACGCTCGGCGGGCGCAACTCCTCGGCCGGTCTCATCAGCATCTTCTCGAAGAAGCCCGAATTCGATTTCGGCGGCACCGCCGAGGCGAGCTACGGCAACTACAACTTCTTCCGCCTCGGCGGCAGCATCACCGGACCGGTCGCCGAGAACATCGCGGCCCGCCTCGATGGGATCTACGTCAAGCGGGACGGCTTCTACACCGACACCGCCAACAACACCGACATCAACGACCGTGATCGCTACTTCCTGCGCGGCCAGCTGCTGATCGAGCCCAACGACGCGCTGTCGATCCGGCTGATCGCGGACTACACCTTCCGTGACGAGCAGTGCTGCGCGGCGACCTATGTCGACAGCAGCGTCAACCCGTTCATCGGCAACCTCAACAACCCCTCGACCCCGCTCACCCCGCTCCAGACCAACGGCAACAACATCATCAACGTGCTGCGCGATCTCGGGCAGAACGTGGCGGCGTTCAACCAGGGCTACAGCCGCAACGTCTCGGTTACGCCGGGCCGCAGCTACGCGGGCAAGACCAAGGATTACGGCTTCTCGGCGCAGGTCGATTATGACCTCGGCGGCGCGAACCTGACCTCGATCACCGCCTACCGCGAATACCGTTCCGGGCAGGGCGGCGATGTCGATTACGGCACCGTCGACATCCTGTTCCGCACCCCGAGCGACGATGCCTACCGCCAGTTCCACACCTTCACCCAGGAACTGCGCCTCCAGGGCGAGGCCTTCGACGGCAAGCTCGACTGGCTGGTCGGCGGCTTCTACGCCAACGAGAAGCTGACCGTGCGCGACAACCTGCGCTTCGGCAATGATTACGGCCGCTTTGCCAGCTGCCGTCTGGTTTCGGGCGGCGGTCTGGCGGGCCTCTATTCGCCGACCTCGCCGGGCTGCCTTGCCGCCCGTCCCGCCGCCTTCGGGGCCGCATCGCCGGCGATCTACGCCGCCTACGACGCCCTCGAAGGGCTGCGCAACCGCGGTTCGGTAGACGACCAGTACAACCAGGACGGCAGCAACTGGGCGCTGTTCACGCACAACATCTTCCACATCACCGATCGCCTCGATCTGACGTTCGGCGTGCGTTACACCAATGACAAGAAGGACTTCTCGGCAACCTTCCGCAACGACAACACCGCCTGCACCACGGTGCAGGGTCTGGTCAGCCCGCTCCTCGCCACTCCCAGCCTTGCGGCGGTGGCGGGCGGCCTCATCGGCCTATCGTGCCAGGGCAACTCGACCGCCGAGCTCAACAACGTCTCGATCAGCGATGACCGCAGCGAAGACGAATGGACCGGCACCGGCATCCTGTCGTGGAAGGCGACCGACGACCTCCTCGTCTACACCAGCTTCGCGCGCGGCTACAAGGCGGGCGGCTTCAACCTCGACCGTTCGGCGCTCAAGTCGCCGATCGCGAGCTTCGCCTCGGTCGGCGGTGCGCAGGCGCTGGTCCGCAACCTTCAGTTCGATCCCGAGCTGGTCGACAGCTACGAGCTCGGCATCAAGTACGCGACCCGTCCGTTCAGCCTCAGCGTTGCCGCTTTCCGTTCGGATTTCAGCAACTTCCAGCTGAACACCTTCAACGGGACGGTGTTCCTCGTGCAGAACGTCAACGGCTGCAAGGGCGACCTCGTCGGCGGACCTTCGTCCGATACCGACACCAGCGCTGCCACCGGCGCGTGCGCGGCGAGCGATGTCAGCTACGGCGTGCGCACCCAGGGTCTGGAAATCGAAACCCAGATCAACCCGTTCGACGATCTCAACATCGGCGGCGGCGTGACCTATGCGCGCACCCGCTATGTCAACGATCTGGTCGGCAACAGCGCGGGCGCCCCGCTCGATCCGGCGCTGCGCAAGCTGCCGGGCGACAACCTGTCGAACGCCCCCGAATGGGTCGCCACCGGCAGCATCACCTGGACCCCTGCAATCGGCTCGACCGGCCTCAGCGGCCTCTTCTACTTCGACGGTCGCTACACCGAAGGCTACAACACCGGCTCCGACCTGTTCCCGCAGAAGGAGCAGGAAAGCTTCGCGCTGTTCAACGCCCGCATCGGCATCCGCGGGCCCGAGCAGAAGTGGTCGCTGGAGTTCTGGGGCCAGAACATCTTCAACAAGGACTACGCCCAGGTCGCGTTCAACACGCCGTTCCAGGCGGGCACGACCGCGGCGCCCTTCACCGATCCGGTCTATCCGGGCGGGCGCCAGCTGTTCTCGCAGTTCCTCGCCGAACCGCGCGTCTACGGCGTGACGGGCCGCGTCAACTTCTGATCGGGGCCACCAGTGCAATTCGGGGAGGGGCGTCCGCAAGGGCGCCCCTTTCTCTTTGGGTTCAGCCCCGGCTGCCGAACAGCGCCGTCCCCACCCGCACATGGGTCGCACCCAGCATCACGGCGGTCTCGTAATCGCCGCTCATCCCCATGCTGAGGCCCGAGAGCCCGTGATCGGCGGCAAGCTTCGCCAGCAGCGCGAAGAACGGCGCGGCTTCGGTGCCCGCCGGGGGAATGCACATCAGCCCGGCAAGCGGGATGGCGGTCTGCCGGACCTCGGCGAGGAAGGCGGGCAGATCGCCGATCGGGCAGCCGCCCTTCTGCGGCTCGTCGCCGATATTGACCTGCACGAAGCAGGGCACCTGCCGCCCCGCATTGTCCATCGCGCGGGCGAGCGCGTTGCGCAGGCTCGGCCGGTCGAGCGAATGGATGCAGTCGAACAGCGCGACGGCTTCCTCGGCCTTGTTCGATTGCAGCTGGCCGATCAAATGGAGCGCAATCCCCGGATGGGCCTCGCGCAAGGCGGGCCACTTGCCTTGCGCCTCCTGCACGCGGTTCTCCCCGAAGACCTGTTGGCCCGCGCCGATCAGCGGCTGGATTGCGGGCGCATCGTGGGTCTTGCTGACCGCGATCAGCGTGACATCCCCGGGCTCGCGCCGCGCGGGCTTGCACATCCGGGCGATATTGGCGCGGACGGTATCGAGGCGGGTGGCTGCATTTTCCATGGGGGCGCTCTATAGCGGAGCCGTGGCCTGCGCAAAGACCCTCCCCGCCCTGTGGCTTCTGAGTGACGAGCGCAATGACTCGAAGCTCGAATGGGCGCTTGCCACTTTGCCGCGGGAAAACGCCTTCGTGTTCCGACACTATCACTTGCACGAGAAAGCACGCCGCGCCCGATTCGATGCGCTCGCTGCTGTGGCGCGTGCAGGCGGGCATCTCGTGATCCTCTCCGGATCGGCGGAAATGGCGCGGGATTGGGGAGCGGACGGGATCTACGGTCCGCCCGGCAAGCTTGGCAAGCTGCCCGGGCTGATCCGCCTCGCCACCGCCCACAGTGCCTTCGCGATTCACCGCGCCGATCGGACAGAGGTGGACGGCATCTTCCTCTCACCCGTCTTTCCGACCCGCTCGCACCCGGGCGGCACCTGTCTCGGTGCGAGCCTTTTCCGCGAATTGGCGGCGCTGGCCGAGGCTCCGGTCATCGCGCTCGGCGGCATGACGGCAGAGCGCGCGCGCGAGCTCGACTGGCCGCGCTGGGCCGCCATCGACGGCTTGTCCTAGCCGCTAGGGGCGATCCCCGCCCCCATGTCGTTCATCGCTCTTTCCTTGACCGGAGTCCGGCTAGGATTCATCATGTGTTCCGCACAGGAGAACCCCCATGGCCAGCCGCGCGGTCGCACCGAATAAACCCGTTCGCCAGACCGACGCCGAGTGGCGCGCTGGCCTGCGCCGTTCGATCCGGCGCATCGCGCAGATGACCGGCGCGGGGTTGCTGCTGGGGGCGGCGGTGTTCCTCGCCCTCGCGCTCGCCAGCTACACCCAGACCGATCCCAGCCCCTCGACCGCTGCCGACCCGGCCGAGGTCGCCAACTGGATGGGCCGCGCCGGGGCCTGGGCGGCGGACCGCGTGCTGCTGGTGTTCGGCCTGCCCGGCGTGCTGCTGCTGCCCTTGCTCTATGTCAGCGCCCGCAAGCTGTGGCGCGATGTCGAGAATGGTGACGCGCCGGAGACCACCGCCTGGTGGATGCCGACCGCGCTGCTGCTGATCGCGATGACGCTGGTGGCGACGGTGCTCAGCCTCGTCTTCGAAGGGCCGGGCGGCACGCTGCCGGCGCAATCGGGGGGTCTTGCCGGCCTGCTTGGCGCAGGCGCGATCCGCGCGGTGGCGGCGCGCTTCGGGGAGGCTGCCGAGGGCTGGGTGATCCTCGGCCTCGCGCTCGTCTGCCTTGGCGCGGGTGTGGCGCTGCTCACGCGCATCTTCGCGATCGACTGGCGGGTGCTGGTGAGCCTGCCCGATTTCCTCGGCGGCGGCTCGCTCGCCGGGCTGATGCGCCGCCTGCCGCTGCCGGGACGCAAGGCCGAGGGCGCGCTCGCCTATGCGGGCGATGTCGACGCCGATGACGCGGATGACGCCGCCCCCGCCCGCCCGCGCCGCCCCGTCAAGGCCGAGGCCGCGGCAGTGCCGGTCGCCGACGAGCGCCCGCGCCGCCCGCCCGAAATCTCCGACCCCTCGGCCCCGCCCAAGCGCGCCGCCGCCGGGAGGAGCGCGCAGACCGACATGTTCGCGCGCTTTGCCCTGCCGAGCCTCGACCTCCTCGCCGAGCCGCCCGCCGACAAGGGCCCCAAGCTCGACAAGCTGGCGCTGGAGCGCAATGCGCGGCTGCTCGAGAACGTGCTCGACGATTTCAACGTCAAGGGCGAGATCACCGCGGTGCGCACCGGCCCGGTGGTGACGATGTACGAACTGGAGCCTGCGCCCGGGATCAAGGCCAGCCGCGTGGTCGGCCTTGCCGAGGATATCGCCCGCAACATGAGCGCGATCTCCGCGCGCGTCTCGCCGATCCCGGGGCGCACCGTCATGGGGATCGAACTGCCCAACCAGGACCGTCAGGTGGTGATGCTCAAGGAGCTCGCCGCGGCCGCCGCCTTCGTCGATGCCAAGGGCAACCTGCCGGTGATTCTCGGCAAGGACATCGCGGGCGAGCCGATCATCGCCGATCTGGCCGCCATGCCGCACCTGCTGGTCGCGGGCACCACCGGCTCGGGCAAGTCGGTGGGCCTCAATGTCATCCTGCTCTCGCTGCTCTACCGCTTCACGCCGGCCGAGCTGCGGCTGATCCTGATCGATCCCAAGGTGCTCGAACTCAAGACCTACGACGATATCCCGCACCTGCTCTCCCCCGTGGTGACCGAGCCGGCCAAATCGGTGCGCGCGCTCAAATGGGCGGTCGAGGAGATGGAGCGGCGTTACCGGATGATGAGCGCGATTTCCTCGCGCAACATCAACTCCTTCAACGAAAAGGTCAGCGCCGCGATCGCCAAGGGCAAGCCGCTGGGCCGGCGGGTGCGCACCGGCTTCGATGCCGAAACCGGCGAGGAGCTGTTCGAGGAGGAACAGCTCGATTACCAGCCGCTCCCCCAGATCGTGCTGATCGTCGACGAGCTGGCCGACCTGATGGTCACCGTCGGCAAGGAAATCGAGGTGCTGATCCAGCGCCTCAGCCAGAAGAGCCGCGCGGCAGGCATCCACCTCATCATGGCGACCCAGCGGCCTTCGGTGGATGTCATCACCGGCGTCATCAAGGCGAACCTGCCGACCCGCATCAGCTTCAAGGTGACCAGCCGGATCGACAGCCGCACGATCCTCGGCGAACAGGGCGCCGAACAGCTGCTCGGCAAGGGCGACATGCTCTACAAGCCCAATACCGGCGCGATGGTGCGTGTCCACGGGCCGTTCGTGTCCGACGAGGAGGTCGAGGCGGTCGCCGATCACTGGCGCGGCCAGGGCGCGCCCGAATATGTCGATGCCGTCACCGAAGAGCCCGAGGAAGGCTTCGGCTTCGGGTTCGACGATGATCTCACCGCCTCGGACAACCCGGAAGAACGCAAGTATCGCCAGGCCTGCCAGATCGTGTTCGAGAACCAGAAGGCCTCCGGTTCGTGGCTCCAGCGCCAGATGGGCGTGGGGTACAACACCGCGGCCAAGTGGATCGAGCGGATGGAGGAAGACGGCTTCGTTGGCCCGGCCAACCATGTCGGCCGCCGCGAGATTTATCGCGACAAGGACGGCAACCCCTTGTGAGGTGACAGGGGCCAAGCCGTTTGGCTATCCCCCTGTCGTCCCCGCCTGCGCGGCGATGACAGCGTGTGTGGGGAGAGGACTGCGGGCAGCGCGCCGATGCAATTCTGCAACGTCCCGAAATTGTAAATCCGCCGTAACGCGCGCGTCACCGCGCCGTCGCTTCGGCGTCATCCGGCGCTGTCACGGGCAAGGCCTCTCTCCACGGATAAGGGCTTTCCCCCATGCTTCGCACACGCTTCACGCGCGCCTCGCTGATCGCGCTCGCCACAACCCTCGCCGCCGCGCCGCAGGTCGCCTTGGCGCAGGACGACGCCGCAGCCGCCGAGGATGACACCGCCTCGGGCAACGAGATCATCGTCACCACCCAGAAGATCGAACAGCGCGCGCTCGACGTGCCGATCACCATCACCGCCACCACCGGCGAGCGGATCCGCGAGCTTGGCGTGGGCGATCTTGACGAGCTGTCCTATTACGTCCCGGGCCTGCTCATCCAGGAGCAGAGCGCCAACAACCCCGGCGTCGTGATCCGCGGCATCACCTCGGACAGCGGCTCGGCGCAGCAGGGCCCGCGCGTCACGCTCTATTACAACGGCGTCGATATCTCGCGCTCGCGCGGCAGCTACCAGGCGATCTACGATCTGGAGCGCGTCGAGGTCATCAAGGGCCCGCAGGCGACCCTGTTCGGCACCGCCAGCGCGGTCGGCGCGATCAGCCTTGTCTCGGCCAAGCCCAAGCCCGGCTTCTCGGCCGAGGTGCGCGCCGGCTACGGCAACTACAACCAGACCCTGCTGGGCGGCTATGTCAACATCGGCAGCGACAGCCTCGCCTTCCGCCTCGCGGGCGAATGGCGCACGCGCGACGGCTATGTCGAGAACCTCAACCCCAACCAGGAAGAGGAACTCTACGCGCAGGACCAGCTGGGCTTGCGCGCCTCGCTGCGCTGGACGCCGGGCGACCGCACCACGGTCGACCTTGTCGGCACCTACGACCAGCAGCGCAATGGCGGCACGCCCTTCGTCTCGGGCCGCTTCCCCGCCTTCCTCGGCGCGCCGGGCGGTGCGGCCAATGCCTTCCGTGACGCGAACCTCTCGGGCAATCCCGCGGGCGCGGCGGCGCTGGGCGATGACCAGCTCGGTCTCAACCGCGAAGTCTATGACTTCAACCTCACCATCGACCACCAGTTCGAGGACGACTGGAGCTTCACCACCGTCAACGGCTACCGCGAATTCGACAGCGCCGAAGTGTTCGACGCCGACGGTTCGGCCGCGCCGTTCCTCGAATTCGCCGAGATCGCCGATGGCTGGCAGGTCAGCCACGAAGGGCGCTTCACCTATTCGGGCAAGTCCCTGCGCGCGAGCTTCGGCTGGAACGCCTTCATCGAGGACGGCAGCCAGAACGTGCCCTTCGCGACCGAAGAGGGCACCTTCCTCCAGTGCCTCACCTCGCTGTTCGGCGCGCCGCTGATCCCGGGCATCGCCTGCGTCGCCCCGGGCGGCACCGTGCCGGCGGCCGGCGTCACCGCGCTCGCCACCGGCGGCGCGCGCACCGCGATCCCCTACAGCTCGGTGTTCGAGAACCAGGGCCGCAACGAGGCCTATTCGCTGTTCGCCGATGCGACCTACATCCTGTGGGACAAGCTCGAGCTGACCGCGGGCCTGCGCTGGCTCAACGAATACCGCCGCTCGGGCTTCTTCGCCAACGTGCCCAATTCGGTGCTGAGCCTCGCCCCGCTGATCCCGGGGCAGATCGACACGGCGGGGCGGACCTTCACCGCCGATGGCCGCTTCAACGCCTGGCTGCCGCGCTTCAACGCGCTCTACCGCATCTCGGATGACGTGAACGTCTTTGCCACGGTCTCCAAGGGCCGCCGCTCGCCGGTCATCAGCGTCGCCGCGCGGCGTGTGGCCGGGGCGCCCCAGCCCAATGTCACCAACATCGCCGAAGAAACCGTGTGGAACTACGAGGGCGGCCTCAAGCTTGCCACGGGCCGCATCTCGGGCTCGGTCGGGGTCTATTACCAGGTCTACAACGACTTCCAGGTCTCGGTCGCGCAGCTCGATGCCAACGGCAACCCGACCGGCGCCTTCGTCACCGCGAGCGCCGGCAAGGCCTCGAACCTCGGGGTCGAGGCGGAACTGGCCGTGGACGTGACCGACTGGCTGAAGGTGTTCGGCAATGTCGGCTATATCGACGGCGGCATCGACAAGGACGGCGCCTTCTCGCCGGCCTTCTCGGGCGCGCGCTTCCGCCTCCAGCCGGAATGGCAGGCGTCGGGCGGGATCACCATCGACAAGGAGTTCGGGAACGGCATCCGCGTCTTCGCCACGCCGAGCGTGACCTATCGCAGCCAGATCTTCTTCGAGGTGCCCAACAACCCGCTGATCTCGCAGGACGCGGTGACGCTGGTCAATGCGCGCGCCGGGGTGAGCTTTGCCGAAGGCAAGTACGAAGTGGCCAGCTTCATCCGCAACGCCACCGATGAAGACTACCTGCTCGATGCCGGCAACACCGGCGGGGCCTTCACCATCCCCACCTTCATCCCCGCCGAACCGCGCTTCTACGGGGTGGAAGTGACCGCGAAGTTCTGATCGCGCCCGATTGCGGCCCATCGCGGCGGGGGACCCTCGGGTTCCCCGCCGCTTTGCTTGGCAAGGGGATGGCGGGCGGCGCCCCCGGCCTCGAAAGTTTACGTTCAGAGTTAGCATTTTCTAAACGGTGCACCCCGTAAGCCGACGTGGTTAACGGGGGCTTCACCATGTTCTTCACGAGATTTGCACGCGATCCGCAGCCCGCCCGCAAGGCATGGCGCGTGGCGGCGGCGCTGGCGCTGGGCCTCGCTGCGGGCGCACCGCTTGCCGCGGCCGACGAACCGGGCTGGAAGCTCGAACCCGATGCCCGCATCGATGTCCAGGCGGTCAGCGCCCAGACCACCACCCGCGACGAGGAGCTGGTGATCGACGGCGAGGCGATCTCGGTGCGCGGACAGGTCGGGCTCGGCATCGAAGGCAGGCACACCCGCGTGCGGCTGGAGGCCGACCGGATCGAGGTGTTCCGCCTCGGCAACGGGCGCAACGATGTCTCGCGCGACCGGCTGACCGCGAGCGTCGAGCACGACGTCACCGACACCTTCGAGATGCAGGCGCAGGTGCGGCGCTACGACGATCTCGTCACGGTCGAATCCGCCGATACCGATGGCTGGGAATATTCCGCCCGCGCGACCTTCGAGCCGACGCAGGACAACCGCTTCCGGGTGCAGGGCACCTGGCGCGAGCGGCAATATGATAACGGCGCGGGGCCCGCGACCACCGGCGACGGGCTGCGGCTCGATGCGCAATACCGCCGCCGTTTCGGTGCCTACCACTACCTCGCCTTCGATCTGCGCAGCGAGACGATCCGTTCGGACGATCCGCAGCGCGGCTACGAGCGGGATTCGGCCGGGGTCGCCTATACCCGCCCGATCGGCCCGGACCTGCGCCTGCGCCCGGCGGTCGAGCTGATCAAGACCCGCTTCGATGGCCGCATCGCCGACAACGGGACGCTGCGCCGCGACCGCCAGATCGTCCCCGAAATCGAGCTGCTGTGGTGGCCGGGCAAGTGGCGGATCGAGGCCGAGGCGAAATACGTGTTCTTCGCCAGCAACGAGAGCGCGCGCGAGCGCGAGGGTTATCGCCTGACGGTGTCGGTCGGTTACGCATTCTGAGATGATCGCCCGCGTCGGCCAGATCTGGGCGAACGCAACGCCGCAGGTCCGCCGCCCGTTCTATATCGGGCTGGCGGTCGCGGCGGTGCTCGCCGTGCTGGTCGGCCTCGGGGTCGCCAATACCGAAACCTTCCTCGCGCTGCCTTCATCCTTCGAGGGCGTGGCGGCATCGCAGGCGATCTGGGGGCTCAAGCCCTCGAACCTGCTGATGGTGCTGCCGCTCGGCGCGTTCCTGGTGGTGCTGGCGAGGAGCTTCATCGGATTGAAGGCCTTCGGGCTGTTCACCCCGAAGCTGATCGCGCTCGCCTTCCTCCAGATCGGCCCGGTGATGGGGCCGGTGGTGCTGTGCTCCTCGGTGCTGGTGGGGATGATCGTCACCCCCACCCTGCTGAAGCTGCGCATGACCCGCGTCGGCTTTCTCGGCGTGCTGATCTCGCTGATCGTGCTGGTGCTGGTGGGCTTGCAGATGGTGCTCGATACCCAGCTTCAGGTCGGTGCCTTCCCCGTCATCGTCTGCGCGCTGTGCGTCGAGCGGTGGTGGAAGCAGTGGGGCAAGGACGGCGCCAAGCCCGCCGCCAGGATGGCATTGAACACCTTCGTGCTGGCGCTGATGATCGAATTCGTGATGGTTTCGGACTTCGCGATGGCGCTGATCGAATGGTCGCCGCTGCTGATGCCCGCGACGACCGCGGTGGCGATCGCGATTCTCGGCCGGTATCGCGGCCTGCGCCTCTCCGAAATCAGCCGCTTCGCCCCGATCTGGCTCGAGCGCCGCCGCCGGGCGCGGGCGGCCGCGGCAGAGGCGGCGGGCGAAGCGGTGGCCCTGCCCGAAGGGGTCAGCGAGGATCGCCGCAAGGGCCTGCCCGATACGCGCCGGGTGCCCGAACCCGAGGCCATGCCCGAGCCCCCGCCCCAGCCCCCGCCCGAACCTGTGCCCGAGCCCGTGCCCGTGCCGGCCCTCGCCGCCTATCGCACCCCGCGGCTCACCCCGCTCCACCGCAGTCACGGCATGGTGCTCGCCGCGCTCGCGGGGCGGGCGCCACCCTTGCGCGGCATGTGGGTGATCGGCTCTCCTGACGAGCTGAGGCCGGGC
Organism: Porphyrobacter sp. AAP82; assembly: GCF_000331285.1. Lineage (GTDB taxonomy): Bacteria > Pseudomonadota > Alphaproteobacteria > Sphingomonadales > Sphingomonadaceae > Erythrobacter. The sequence continues at coordinate 40,381 of NZ_ANFX01000013.1, forward strand.
ACAAGGCGCCGCGTGCCCCAGCCTCTCCCCGATCGCGGGGCCCGTTCGCGGCCCCGCCTTGTCGCATCCGGGGGCCGCGCGGTGGACGGCCGGGCCGCCGATGGGCCCGCGCAGCGTCCGCCGGTCCACAATGCCTGGGTGATCCGCAAGGTGGAGGACGTCTGAGATGTTCAAGGCACTCAACCGCTGGCTCGGCCTTGGCGAGGGCGGGCTGATCGAGGGCGAGATCCTCGGCATCAACATGAGGAACGCGCTGATCCAGAGATACAATCCGCGCCACGCCATCGAGCGCGCGCGCGACAAGGTCGCCGCCAAACGCGCGCTGGAGGCGGCGGGGATATCCTGCACCGGCACGGTCGCGGTGCTCGAGGATCACCAGCAGGTCGCCGATTTCAAGCCCAGCCGCGACATGCCCGATGCCTGGGCGATCAAGCCCGCGCGCGGATCGCAGGGCGACGGCATCCTGCTCGCGGTGCGGCGTGAGGGGAACACCTGGTACAAGGGCTCGGGCGCGGCGCTGCCCGAAGACATGGTGATGCACCACATCCAGAAGGTGGTCGACGGCGGCTTCTCTGGCGATTCCGCCGCCGAGGACGCCGCGCTGATCGAGCCGCTGATCATCGCCGACCCGGCGCTCTCGCGCATCGTGCCCGAAGGCCTGCCGGACCTGCGCGTCATCAGCTTGCACCACACGCCCCTGATGGCGATGGTGCGCCTTCCCACCATCGAGAGCGACGGCAAGGCCAACTTGCACCAGCGCGCGATAGGCGCGGGGATCGACATGGAGACCGGCAGGATCACCCGCGCGGTGGTGAAAGGCGTGCCGATCACCCGCCACCCCGATACCGGGGTGAACCTCATCGGCTTCGAGATCCCGGGCTGGAAGCGGGTGCTGGAGCTGGCATCGAAATGCGGGCCGGCGGTCGGCCTCGGCTATTGCGGGGCGGACATCGTGCTCGACGTGAACGACGGCCCGCTGGTGATCGAGGTCAATGCCCACCCGGGGATCGAGATCCAGAACATCTGCCAGGCGGGCCTGAAGAGCCGGATCGCGGCGACGGGCGAGGATTTCCGTTAGCTCATTTCTCCATCACCGCGGGGGCTCCGAGCGGATCGAAGGGGGACAGCGGGGCGGCGCCCGCCGGGGCATCGCGCTCGGCGATTTCTGCGGGGGTGAGCGGGCGGAAGCGGATGGCGACGGGCGTGAAGCTGCCGTCCCCGCGCTGGCGGATCGTCACGATCCCGCGCTGGTCGCGGTTTCGGAGCTGCTCCTGAAGCTGCGCGGCGCGGGCCTGCCCGATATAGAGGCGCCCGGTGACGAGGCCGTTCATCCGGTAGACGCCTGCCTCATCGACCCGCACCGGGTGAGGGCAAGGCTGCCCTTCGACAAGCCGGCCTTCGACAAGCCGGGTGGCCTCGTGCAGCCGCGGCGGCTCTCCGGCGAGACACAGTCCGGTGAGCGCCCCGTCACGCGCCTCGTCGTAACCGGGCCAATCATAGCTGAATTCGACATAGTGCCCGCGCAGGTAATCGCGCGGGTCGTAGCCTTGGATCGGCACCTCCCATTCGGTGCCCGAATTGTAGGTGCGGTCGCCGATCGCCCACAGCGCCCCGAGGCCGAGCAGCGGCAAGGCCGCGGCGGCGAGACGGGCATAGCGCATCACGCCTTGCCCTCCCGCGCCGGGGCGAAGCGCTTCGACACCCGCACCGCGCCCCACGCCACGCCGAGGATCAGCAGCCCTGCAAGGATCAGCCCGAAGCCGCTCGTCAAGAGGTCGGCGGCGAGTTCGAAGCTGAGGATGACGAGCCGCAGCGCAATCGCCCCCACCGCGATCTGGAACACCCCGCGCCACTGCGCGCCGAGCGCGGCGGCGGCGATCCCTGTCCACAGCGCGAAGAACACCAGCGCGGCGGCGATGTTGCGGTCATCGGCGGGATAGGCGAGCAGCATCGCCGCGCCTGCGCCGGCGAGGATCGCGCCGGTCATCTGCCCCGAACGGCCCGGGCGCAGGGCCGCCACCCCCGCCCCCGCCGCCAGACCGGTGAGCGCGCAGGTCGCCGCCGCGGCAAGCTTGCTGCCCGAAGGGTCCGCCTCGATGCCGCCGATGCTCGCGAGCCCCGCGGCCAGCGATGCCCCGGAGGCCGCATAGGCGAGCGCCAGCTGCTCGAGCGCCAGCCAGAAATCGGGGCGGCGGCTGCGCGCGCGCAGGGCAGCGGCAGGCGGCGCGGCCAGCACCGGCAGGGCGATGACGAAGGCGAGCCAGATGCCCCAGCCGATGGTGCCTTGCGCCCCCGGCGGCGCGGCGGCGCCGGCATATTCCCACGCGGTCCACACCATCCCGCCCAGCACCGCCAGCGCGGTGGGCCAGCCGCGCCCGGTCAGCAGCAGCAGCGGGGCAAGCAGCGCCAGCCACATCGACAACGGCTGCCACAAGGGTGCGGCGGTCTGGTAGACCTGCCCCAGATGCCCGAAAAAGGTGAGGCCCAGCGCGGCGGCGATGAACACCAGCGCCTCGAGCGCCCAGGGCGAGGCCGCGTCGATCTGCTCCTCGCGCGCGAACACCAGCCCCAGCAGGCCCGCGATCAGCGCCAGGTGCACCGCCAGCCGGACCAGTCCCGGGATCTCCTCCCAGTTCGCGGCGACCACCGAGACGATGCCCAGCCCGATGGCGAGCGCGCCGATGCCCCACACCGCCCACAGCAGCAGCGGGCGGGTGTGCGCGGCTTCATAGGCGATGAGGGCATCGCGCGTGGCCGCATCGATCAGGCCGGCCGCATGCCATTCGGCGATCTTGCGCGCGTTCATGGCGGAGAGGTTAGCCGCCTCCCCGCCATGCCGCAATCACGCGCGAGCGTTACTGCGCCGCTTCGAGCGCGGCGACCGTCAGCACGGTCTGGTTCTGGATCGCGGCTGCGGCCTTGGCCTGACGGTCGGCGGGCAGCGGCACCAGCCCGATCCTGGCGAGCGGACCATCGGCGCCCCAGCTCTTGGCCCATTGGGCGAGAAACGTGTCGAGCCCCGGGGTGACCGGCAGGTTCGCCTTCTTGACGTAGATATACAGCGGGCGGCTGGCCTCGTAGCTGCCGTCGGCGATCGTCGCCGAGGTCGGCAGCACGCCATCAAGCGCCAGCGGCTTGATCGCCTTGCTGTTCTTGAGGAGATAGGAATAGCCGACGATGGCGATCGCCTCGGGGTTGGAGGCGACGCGGCGGACGATCAGGTCGTCCTGCTCGCCCTGGCTGCTGTAGCCGCTGTCGCTGCGCAGCGCGTGGCAATCGCGCTGGAAGCGTTCCGGATCGCTCTTCTCGAACGAGGCCATCGCGCTGTTCTGGCGGCAGCCGGGCTGGACCACGAGATTGAGCAGCGCCTCGCGCGTGCCCGAGCTTTCGGGCGGGCCATAGACCACGATCGGCATGGCCGGCAGCGACGGATCGACATCGGCCCAGGTCTTGGCGGTCTGCTCGCGGCCGAAGGGCTTGTTGGCAATCGCGCGGTAGACATTGTCGCGGGTCAGCTTGATGTCGATCCCGCGGTCGGTGGCCGAGGCGAAGACGATCCCGTCCAGCCCGACCTCGATCTCGATGATGTCGCCCACGCCGCGTGCGGCGCAATCGGCGAATTCGGCGCGGGTCATGCGGCGCGAGGCGTTGACGATATCGGGGGTGGTCGCCCCGATCCCGGCGCAGAAGGCCTTGATCCCGTCCGCCGTGCCCGACGAGGCGACCTGCGGCGGGGCGAGCCCTTCATTGGCGGCGAGGAAATCCACGGCGACCTGTTTGGCGAAGGGATAGACGGTCGAGGAGCCGACCACGCTGATCGCCTTGGCGGCGGCATCCTGCGGATTGTCGCCGCAGGCCGGCAATGCCGACATTGCCGCCAGCGCCAGCGCCATGGCAGCCGTGCGTCCGATCACCTTTTTCCCGTTTGCTTCAGACATCATACCCTCCCCCTGTGGTCATGAGACCATGGAGAAGCGGGTCTATTTTGCCGCGAGCTCGGCCTTGGTGAGGATCGTCAGGTTCTGCACCTTGGCGGCATTGGCGGCCATCGTCTCGGCGGGCATCGCCACCATGCCCACGCGCGCGAGCGGCCCGTCCTTGCCCCAGCTCTTGACCCACTCCTTCATGAAATCCTCAAGGCCCGGGATAGCGCGCATATGCGACTTCTTGACGTAAACGTAGAGCGGCCGCGCGCCGGGGTAGGAAAAATTCGCGATGTTCTCGTAGGTCGCCTGCACCCCGTTCATCGGCAGGTCCTGCACCTTGTCGAGATTTTCCTCGAGGTAGGAATAGCCGAAGATGCCGACGATGCCGGGGTTGGCGACGATCTTGTTGACGATCAGGTTGTCCTGCTCGCCCTGGTCCGAATAGGCGCCGTCATCGCGGATCTCGGTGCAGATCTGGGTGTATTCGGTCTCGTCGCGTTCCTTGAGCGCCTTCATTGCCGGATCGGCGTCGCAGCCGACATGGAGGATCAGCTCTTTCAAGGCATCGCGGGTGCCCGAGGTGCTGGGCGGGCCGTAGACGAGGATCGGCTGGGCGGGCAGCGCCGGATCGACATCGGCCCAGGTCTTTGCGGTCTGCGGCTTGCCATAGGGCCGCGCGGCCAGTGCCTTGTAGACCGTGACGGGCGAGAGGTTCAGCATGATCCCGCCCTTGGCCGAGGCGAAGGCGATCCCGTCGAGCCCGACCTGGAGTTCGATGACCTCGTCGACCTTGTTCGATGCGCAGGTATCGAATTCGGACGGCTTCATCCGCCGCGAGGCGTTGACCATGTCGGGGGTGTTGGGGCCGAGCCCCGAACAGAACAGCTGGATGCCGTTGCCGGTGCCGGTGGATTCGATCAGCGGCGAGCGCATGTCGGGATAGTTGCGCGAGAAGTTCTCGGCGACCAGCTTGGCGAAGGGATAGACCGTCGAGGAGCCCACCGCATGGACCGACTGCGCGCCCGCGGCCCCGGTCGAATCACAGGCGGACAGCGTGATCGCGGCAAGCACCAGGACGGCGCCGGTCCGGCGGAGGCCGGACGTGCACAGGGCAGAGATAGATTGGAGCATGTCGGATCCCGGTCGGCGCCAGCGGCGCGAGGTATGGCGTAATGTGGGCTAGGAGCCTTTCGTGACAGGTCCGTTACTCTGCGCAGCATACCCGGTCCAGCGCGGCCTGCCGGGCAGGCCAAGCCTCTCAAATCGCGGCAGATTGCCTCCAAAACGCAGGGAACTGGCTTAACAGCATCGTAAGAGCTTGCATGGTAGGGCTGCGAGGTATGGCACTTCTGCGCCTCCTTACCCGGCTCGGCATGGTCGCCGCGATGCTGGTGCTGCTCGCTGCCCGACCGGTGGCGGCAGACGACCACGTCGTGCCGACCCATGCCCCTGCCTGCCACGCGGCGACCGCGCTTGCGACCAGCCTTGCCGCGATGGGCCCGCGCGCCGGGTGGACCTGCAACGACACCGGCTGGCGCTCGGACGTGCCCGCCGTGTGGCTGCGCTTCGAGGCGAGGGACTGGCAGCAGCACCGGCTTCCGCGCTACTTCTTCGCCCGCAACGCGCGCTTCGAGACGATCACCTTCCACGCCATCGACAAGGGCGGCGCGGTGCGCAGCCTGGTGCTGCGCGAGGCCGACGGCACGCCCTTTGCGGCAGGCCCCGTATTCCAGCTCCCGCTCCCCGCGATCACGCCCGCGACCACCGCGCTCGTCGCCCGGATCGAGGCGCCGCATTCGGTGCCGCTGCTCACCGAGGCGCGCATCACCCATGATCCGGGCCACGCCGACTGGTCGCAGATCGACATGATGCTGCTCGCCTTTGTCGCCGGGATGCTGATCTTGCCGCTGTTGTTCGACATCAGCTTCTTCGTGGTGCTGCGCGAGCGCTTCGTGGTGCTCCACGCGGCGATGGTCAGCGCGATGATGATCTATGTGCTGACCGCAGGCGGCCTTGCCTCGGCCTTCGTCACCTTGCCGGTGCCGGTGATGGCGGTGGCGGGCGCGCTGTCCTGGGCGATCGGTGCGGGGCTTTCGGCGCTGTTCCTTGCACACTTTCTCGAACGCGGCGCGCAGTCGGGCACGATGCGCCATGTGACCATCGCGACCGGCTGGTTCACGATGATCGTGCCCGGCTTCTTCGCGCTGCAACTGGATGCCACCCAGCGCTTCGACGATGTCGGCTATTTCGTCGCCTTCCTGCCTGCGATCATCGTGTTCAGCGCCGCGGTGATCGAGGCGCTGCTGCGCGGCAGCCGTTCGGCGCGGTTCATCGCCGCCGCCTGGGCGCCGATCATCGCCGCCTCGAGCGAACGCCTGCTGCGCGGGCTGGGCTGGCACACCGGCCCTTCGAGCCTCGACCAGATGCTCTACGTCGCGATCGGGATCGAGGTGGTGGTGATCAGCCTCGCCATCGCCGACCGCTTCCTCGCGCTGCGCCGCGAGCGCGATGCGGCGCTGACCGAGGCGAAGATGCTCGAACAGCTCTCGGCGCGCGATTCGCTCACCGGGCTGATGAACCGCCGCGCCATCGAGGCGCGTTTCGACGAACTGCTGGCGCAGGGCTACGATACCTTCGCGCTGGTCGATCTCGACCGCTTCAAGACGATCAACGACGTCCACGGCCACCAGGTCGGCGATGCCGCGCTGGTCGCCTGCGCGAGCGCGATCCGGTCCTCTGGAGACCGCGATGCGGTGGCGGTGCGACTGGGCGGCGAGGAATTCGTGGTGCTGCTGCGCGGCCCCCGCCCGCTCGAACGCGCCGAGGCGCTGCGCCAGGCGATCCCGCTCAGGATCGCCAAGGAAGTCCCCGGGCTCGACCTGCCGGTGACCGCGAGCATGGGCGTGGTGGTGCTCGCCGATGCCAATGCGCACAAGATGGCGTTCAGCGAATTCTACGCCCGCGCCGATGCGCTGATGTACGAGGCCAAGGCAAGCGGGCGCAACCGCATGGCCTATGAACGCCTCACCGTGTTCCGCAGCGCGCCCGAAGGCCGGCGCAAGGACGAACGGGCGGCATGAGCGGCGCCTCCCCCGGAGGAGGGGCTGGCGACATCATGCGAACGGCGCGAGCACCTCGGGCCGCACCCGCGCCAGCCGCCCGGTGGCGCGGTCGAGCATCGCCCAGGTGGTCGCCGCGCTGACGAGGCGCTTGCCCGCGGCATCGGTGAACTCGACCCGGCGGAGCGACTTGGCACCCTGGGCGGGGCCTTCGATCCATGTCTCGGCATGGACGGTCTCGCCCTCGGACACGTTGCCCCGGTAGTCGATCTCGTGCCGCACCACGACCCAGAAGAAGGCGGCGCGATCCTCGGGGCGCGCCACCGCATCCCAATGGGCGGTCGCCATGTCCTGGATCCACTGCACCCACACGGTGTTGTTGACGTGGCCGAGCGCGTCGATGTGCTGCGGCTCGGCGCGGAAGGTGCGGGTGAAGCGGTTGGGCACGGGCGGGTTATTCCGGCACGAAGCGGATCAACAGTTCAAGGATCAGACAGAGCGCGAACGGCAACAGCACCAGTCCCATCGCAATTGCGGCCAAGCCACGATCGTAGTTAGGCGCCTTCACTCGCCCGCCGCCTTGGGCGCCATCCCCATCTGCCACAGGATGAAGGCGAATTCCTCCGCTGTCTCCTTGAGGCTGTTCCAGCGCCCGGACTGCCCGCCGTGGCCTGCGCCCATGTTGGTCTTCAACAGCAGCAGGTTGTCGTCGGTCTTGAGCTCGCGCAGCTTGGCGACCCACTTGGCGGGTTCCCAATAGGTGACGCGCGGATCGTTGAGCCCGGCGGTCACCAGCAGCGGCGGGTAGGCCTTGGCGCTGACCTGATCATAGGGCGAATAGGACAGCATATAGGCAAACGCCGCCTTGTCGGTGATCGGGTTGCCCCATTCCTGCCATTCGCCCGGGGTGAGGGGGAGCTTTGCGTTGAGCATGGTGCCCACCACGTCGACAAAGGGCACATGCGCCACCACCGCGCCATATTGCGCCGGGTCCTGATTGATGACGGCCCCCATCAGCTCGCCGCCGGCCGAGCCGCCGCTCGCGGTCACCATCCCTTCCGCCGTGTAGCCCGCCGCGATCAGGCCCCTGCCTGCATCGACGAAATCGTTGAAGGTGTTGCGCCGTTCGAACAGCTTGCCGCCCAGATACCAGCGCCGCCCGAGATCGTCGCCGCCGCGGATATGGGCGATGGCATAGGCAAAGCCGCGATCCACCAACGACAGCCGCGAGGTCGAGAAGCCCGGCGGCACGGCATAGCCATAGGCGCCATAGGCATAGAGGTGGAGCGGTCCCGGTCCCTCGATCCCCGCCTTCTTGAGGATCTCCGCCCGGTCGCGGCGCATCAGCACGCTGACCGGAACCTGCGTGCCGTCGCGCGCGGTGATCGTCAGGCGCTGCGAGACATATTGCGACGCGTCATACCCGCTCGGGATTTCCTGCGTCTTCAGCCTCGTCAGGGAGGCGGTGGCGACGTCGTAGTCATAGACCGTGCCGGGCGTCACCATCGACTGGTAGGAGAGCCTGAGCGTCGCCACGTCATATTCGGGGTTGCTCGAAAGGCCCGCGGTGTAGCTCGGTTCGGGGAAGGTCACGGGGGTGATCTGCGCGGGGTCGGCATATTGCCGCAGCTGGATCTGGTCGAGGCCGTTCAGCCGCCCCTCGGTGACGAAGAAGCCCTTGAACAGCTCGAAACCGGTCAGATAGAAATCGTCCGATCCGGGGATGACGGTCTGCCATTCCCCCGGCGTCCCCAGCTTCGCCTTGGCGAGGCGGAAGTTGATGTGATCCTCGTTGGTCCACACCCACAGCTCGCCGTCGCGCACATCGACGCCGTATTCGACGCCCTTCTTGCGCGGGCGCACGAGGATCGGGGCGGCGGTCGGGTCACTGGCGGGGACGAGGCGCACCTCGCTCGTCTCGTTGTCGCCGGTGGCGATGATCAGCCAGTCTTCCTGCGCCGAAAGCCCGGTGCCGACGCCGAAGCTCTGGTCCTCCTCCTTGTAGAGCGTGACGTCGCTTTCCACCGGCGTACCGATGACGTGCATCTTCGCTTCCAATGTGCGCCATTCCTCGGTCGAGGGACCGTAGACCAGCGCGGTATCGCCCTTCACCCACACCAGATCGCCGCGCAGGTTTTCCAACACGTCGGGCAGGTGCTCGCCGGTCACAAGGTCCTTGATCCGCGCGGTGTAGCGCTCGCCGCCGCTGGTGTCGGTGGCATAGGCGAGGAAGCGCCCGTTCTGGCTCACCGAAGCCGCGCCGAGGCGGAAATATTCCTGCCCTTCGGCAAGCGCGTTCTCGTCGATCAGCAGCTCCGCCTCGCCGCCCGCAACAGGCTTGCGGTAGTGCTTGCGATACTGCGCGCCCTCTTCGAACTCGCTCCAGTAGAGATAGTCGCCGTCCTTTTGGGGCACGGTCGAATCCTCCTCCTTGATGCGCGCCCGCATCTCGGCGAACAGCGCCTCGGTGAGCGCCTTGCGGCCTTCCATCTGCGCTTCGAAATAGGCGTTCTCGGCCTTGAGGTGATCGAGCACCTGCGCATCGTCCACGGTCGGATAGGATTTGTCGTAGAGCCAGTCATAGGGGTCTTCGACCGTGATGCCGTGCACGGTGTAGGTGTGCGGGCGCTTGGCGGCGACGGGGGGCTTGATATCGCCAATATTCTCGGAGGCGGAGGCAGGCTTGGTCACAGGGGCGGAATCCTCTCGGGTCTCGGCCATGGCGGCCGGGGCAAAGGTGGTGGCGGCAAGCGCAAGGGCAAGAGCGTGAAGGCTGGTCAGGCGAGCCATCTGGATGCAGGTTCCCGTGTGTCGGTCTGGGTGGAAAGACAAGCCCATCGGGCCTATGATGCGGTTGTAATGCGACATTGGTGCGCGGCAAGTGCCCGCGCCTCGCCCGAGGAACGACGATATGCTTATGTCCACTCACGAAGCCCGCCTTGCCGCCCTGCGCGAGGAGCTGAAGCGCCGGGGACTGGACGGCTTCATCGTCCCCATCAGCGATGAACACATGAGCGAATATGTCGGCGATTATGCCCAGCGCCTCGGCTGGCTGACGGGCTTCGGCGGCTCGGCGGGGTTCGCTTGCGTAACGCTCACCCACGCCGCGATCTTCGTCGACGGGCGCTACACCGTGCAGGTGAGGGAGCAGGTCGACGGCAACCTGTTCGAATACCGGAGCGTCCCGAAGGACACCTTGGGCGGCTGGCTGGCCGAGGTGGCGGAGAGCGGCGCGACAATCGCCTATGATCCCTGGCTCCACACCTGGGCCTGGGTCGAGGCGCTGGAGAAGCGGCTCGCGGCCAAGGGCATCGTGCTGGTCCCGGCGGTGGGCAACCCGGTGGACGCCGTGTGGGCCGACCGCCCCGCCCCCTCGCCCGCCCTCGCCGTGCCCCATGACGAGGCGCTGGCGGGCCGCTCGTCGGCCGACAAGCGCGCGGCGATCGCCGACTGGCTGGCGGCAGAAGGCCACGATGCGGTGGTCATCCCCGCGCTCGATTCGGTCGCGTGGCTGCTCAACATCCGGGGGAGCGACGTGGCGCACACCCCCGTCGCGCTCTCCTATGTGATCGCGCATAAGGACGGCAGCGCCGAGCTGTTCATCGCGCCCGAAAAGGTCACGCCCGAGCTCACCCGGCACTTGGGCAACGCGGTGACGATCCGTGATCGCGATGCGTTCGAGGGGGCGCTGGCCTCGGCCTTCGCGGGCAAGAGCGTGGCGCTCGACCCCGATTTCGCAGTGGTCGGGATCGCCCAGGCGCTGCGGGCAGGCGGGGCGCGCTTTGCCTTCAAGCAGGACCCGACGATCCTTGCCAAGGCGATCAAGAACGCTGCCGAACAGGCGGGCCACCGCGACGCGCAGGCCCGCGACGGGGCGGCTGTAGCCAAATTCCTGCGCTGGCTGGAGATCGAGGGGCCGAAGGGCACCGTCGACGAACTCGGCGCCGCCGCGCGCCTCGCCGCCTTCCGCGCCGAGGACGCGGGCCTCAAGGACCTCAGCTTCGACACCATTTCGGCAGCCGCCGGCCACGCCGCGCTGCCGCATTACAAGGTGGATGCGGACAGCAATATCGCGGTGCCGCCCTCCTCGATCTATCTGGTCGATTCCGGCGGGCAATACGCCGACCAGCATGGCGGCGGCACCACCGACATCACCCGCACCGTCTGGGTCGGCCCCGGAGCGCCGACACAGGAAATGCGCGACCGCAACACGCGCGTCTTGAAGGGCCACATCCAGCTCGCCCGCGCGGTCTTCCCGCAAGGGACGTGCGGAGCGCAGCTCGATGTGCTGGCGCGGCAATATCTGTGGGAGGCGGGGGTCGATTACGCCCACGGCACCGGCCACGGCGTCGGCAGCTTCCTTGCCGTCCACGAAGGCCCGCAGCGCATCGCCAAGCCCTCTGGCGGGCAGGCGGGGACGGGGACCGAACTGCACGCCGGGATGATCCTCTCGAACGAGCCGGGCTACTACAAGCAGGGCCACTACGGCATCCGCATCGAAAACCTCGTGCTGGTCGAGGAACGCGAGATTGCCGGCGCGGAAGGCCGGTATCTCGGCTTCGAGACGCTGACCTTCGTGCCACTGGACCGCAAGCTGATCGAGAAGGGCCTGCTGACGGCCGGCGAGATCGCATGGGTCGATGGCTACCATGCCGAGGTCCGCGCCCTGCTCGCGCCGCGCCTCGCGGGCGAGGAACTCGCATGGCTGGAGCGGGAAACCGCGCCGCTTTGATTGGTTGCGAACGCGCCTCCGCGCGTTCGTCCTCGGCGCTGTTCCTCCCCCCGGATCAAGTCCGGGGTCCGGGCGCCTGCGGGCGGCCGGTCGGCCTTGCGGCCCGTCCGTTGGCGGGCCGATCATGCGATCTCGTCAAACCTTGTGACCACCTCAATGTTCTAGTAATGTTCTCCAACACCGAGTCGCGGTAAGGGAGGAACTCACATGATCGGCTACGTCACCCTCGGCACCAATGATCTGCCCCGCGCGGCGGCTTTCTATGACGCGCTTGCCGCCCATTTCGGCGTGGGGCGGATGATGGACACCGAAGCCTTCATCGCGTGGGGCGAATGGGGCGGCGCGCCCGGCATCGCGGCGACCCTGCCGTTCGATGGCCAGCCCGCCACGGTCGGCAACGGGGTGATGGTCGCGCTCGAGGTCAAGACCCCGGAGGTCGTCCACGCGGTCCACGAAACCGCGCTCGCCCATGGCGGCGCTTGCGAGGGCGCACCCGGCCCGCGCGGCAATGACGGCTTCTACGCCGCCTATTTCCGCGATCCGGACGGCAACAAACTGAATGCCTTCTGCATGGTCGCGCCCGAGGCCGCACCGGTCGGCGACGGCTCGTGAGCGCGCCGCACCTCTCGGAGCGCTTCATCCATCTGGGCCTCGGCGCGAAGGCGGTGGAAGAGCCGCCTTTCGCCGGGATGGAGTGGTATGCGGCCTATGGCGCGCGCCATGCCGCAGACGGCGCGGAAGGCCGGCTGGTGTCGCAATACACCTTCACCGAAAGCTGGACCGCGTGGGAAATGCACCCGGCGGGCGACGAGGTGGTGATCTGCACGCATGGCGCGATGGCGCTGGTGCAGGAATTTGCCGGCGGGCAGGTGGTGACGACGCCGCTCGTGGCGGGCGAATATGCGATCAACCCGCCGGGCGTGTGGCACACCGCCGATGTGCCCGACAGCGCGACCGCGATCTTCATCACCGCGGGCGAGGGCACCCAGCACCGGCCGCGCTAGAGCCGCGCCCGCCCCGCCCGGCGCAGGGGCCTCCGCCAGCGGCCACGTCGCCTCTCCCCCTCTCCGCGGCGAGGGGGTCCGGGGGGTGGGGCGCCACGCCAGCGGCCACGTCGCCCGTGCCGCCGGCACGGGCTGTCAGCGCATCAGCCCGCCCAGAAGGTTGCGCACGAAGGCGGTCGCCCCGGTGCGCAGCGGATCGGCGCCCGATTTCTTGCCCAGCACCATCGCCACCGCCATCGAGGCAAGCGAGCCGCTCGCCGCGGTCATCGCGCTCTTGCCGGCCTTCTCCCAGACCGAGGGCGTGCGGCGCTCGCGCCTGGCGACCTCTTCCACGCCTTTCTCGGCCACTTCCTCGGCGGTCGCGGCGGCATCGGCGGCCTTGGCGGCGAGCACTTCGGCGGCGCTCTGGCGGTCCACCGGCGTGTCATACTTGCCCTCCAGCGGGCTCACCGACTGGATGATCGCGCGCTCCTTGGGCTCGACCGGGCCGAGGCGCGAGCATGGCGGCCGGATCAGCGTGCGCTCGACCACACTCGGCGCGCCGTCATCGTCGAGGGTCGAGACCAGCGCCTCGCCGACCTTCAGCTCGGTGATCGCGCTCTCGACATCGAGCTTGGGGTTGACGCGGAAGGTCTCCGCCGCCGCCTTGATCGCGCGCTGGTCACGCGGGGTGAAGGCGCGCAGCGCGTGCTGGACGCGGTTGCCCAATTGGCCGGCGACCTCCTCGGGAATGTCGATCGGGTTCTGGGTCACGAAATACACCCCCACGCCCTTCGAACGGATCAGGCGCACCACCTGCTCGATCGTGTCCATCAGCGCCTTGGGCGCATCATCGAACAAGAGGTGGGCCTCGTCGAAGAAGAACACCAGCTTGGGCTTGTCGGGATCGCCGACCTCGGGCAGCGCCTCGAACAGCTCGGCGAGCAGCCACAACAGGAAGGTCGCATAGAGCTTGGGGCTCCTCATCAGCTTGTCGGCGGCGAGCACATTCACATAGCCGCGCCCGTGGTCATCAAGCTTGAGGAAATCGCCGATCTCCAATGCCGGCTCGCCGAAGAAGTGGTTTGCGCCCTGCGCCTCGAAGCTCAGCAATTGCCGCTGGATCGACCCGACCGAGGGCCGCGTGACATTGCCGTATTGGCCCGAAAGCTCGGCAGCATTCTCGTTCGCCCAGGCAAGCAGCGCCGAAAGATCCTCGAAATCGAGCAGCAGCAGGCCGTTTTCATCGGCATGGCGGAAGATGATCTGGAGCACGCCTTCCTGCGTCTCGTTCAAGTCGAGCAGGCGCGAGAGCAGCAGCGGGCCCATTTCCGACACCGTGGTGCGGATCGGGTGGCCCTGTTCGCCGTAGAGGTCCCAGAAGATCACCGGATTGTCGCGGTAGGCGTAATCGGTGATGCCCAGTTCCCTCGCCCGCGCCTCCAGCTTGTCGGCATGCTTGAAGGTGGGCGAACCGGGCATGGCGATGCCGGACAGGTCGCCCTTGACGTCGGCGAGGAACACCGGGACGCCCGCAGCCGAGAAGCTTTCGGCGATGCCCTGGAGGGTGACGGTCTTGCCGGTGCCGGTCGCGCCCGCGATCAGCCCGTGGCGGTTGGCGCGGCCGAGCAGCAGCGTCTGGCGCGATCCGTCCGCGCCGAGGCCGAGAAAGATGTCGCCGGTCTGTTCGCTCATGTGCCTGTCCCCCGTCGCCCTGGTGTCGATGCTCTCCCATATCGCAATTGGCTCGCCTGTCGAGCGCGCGGGCAGGCGTTTCCTACACGCGCACGGTCTGTTAGGGGTGCGGGGATGACGTGCCGATTGCCCCGCAACGCCCCGCCGCAGCCCTGCCCCGGGCGCGGCGCGCGGGGGGCGGATTTCGGGCCCAGGACAGTGTCTCATGTGTCTCCTACAGGCGCCCGCAGGCCGCGCGGCGCTCGACTTCGCAACGCGATTGGGCCAAGGCGGGCGGCGTGATGGGATCGCCTGCTCCGTTCGTGCTGCTCGATGACGCCCGCTCCGGCGCAGGCGCTGCCGATGCGCTGCTCTACGAGGCGCCGCGCGCGCTGTTCGTCGCGCACCGGCCCGAGGAGGTCGGGACCGTGCTGGCCGCGGCGGAAGCCGCACGGCTGGCGGAGGGCGGCGCGCTTGCAGGGGTGATCGCCTACGAGGCGGGGCTGGCGCTCGAACCGCGGCTGGTCGCCCGCGCCGCGCGGCGCTCCGGAGCGAACGGCCCGCTGGTGTGGCTCGGCCTGTTCGGCGCCCCGCAGCGCATCGCCGCCGCCGCTGTGCCCGCGTGGCTGGCGGAGCGGGCGGAGGGGCCGGGCACGCTCGGCCCGCTGGAACCGCAGCTCTCGCCCGGCGGCTACGGCGCGGCCTTCGCGGCGCTGCGCGAGGCGATCGCTGCCGGCGACATCTACCAGGCCAACCTCACCTACCCGCTCGCCGGCTCCTACCGCGGCGACCCCGTGGGGCTCTACGCCGCACTGCGCGGCGCGGCGGCAGCGGGCTATGGCGGGCTGGTGTTCGACGGGACGCACTGGCTCTTGAGCTTCTCGCCCGAACTGTTCGTGGCTCTCAACGGCCAGGAGGCCAAGGTCAAGCCGATGAAGGGCACCCGCCCCCGCGCCGCCTCGCCCGAGGCGGACCGCGCTGCGGCCGAAGAGCTGGCGGCCTCGGTCAAGGACCGCGCCGAGAACCTGATGATCGTCGACCTGATGAGGAACGACCTGTCGCGCGTCGCCGAGGCGGGCAGCGTGCGGGTCGATGCGCCCTTCGCGGTCGAGAGCTACCCGACGGTGCACCAGATGGTCAGCACGGTGCGCGCGCGGCTCGGCCCCGGCAAGGGCGCGGTCGATCTGGTGCGCGCGCTGTTCCCCTGCGGCTCGATCACCGGCGCGCCCAAGATCCGCGCGATGGAGCTGCTGGCCGAAACCGAGCGCGATGCGCGCGGGGCCTATTGCGGAGCGATCGGCCGGATCGATGCAGACGGTAGCGCGGCGTTCAACGTCGCGATCCGCACGCTCCGGCTCACCCCTATCGAGAACGGGCAAGGCGCGGCGGTGCTCGGCATCGGCTCGGCGATCGTTGCCGACAGCGATCCCCTCGCCGAACGGCGCGAGTGCGAGGTCAAGGCAGGCTTCGTGCGGCGGGCGGCGCCCGGCCTCGCCGCCCCGCAGTGCGACCTCATCGAGACGATGCGCTTCGAGCCCGACACCGGCATTGCGCTGCTTGAAGACCACCTCGCGCGGATGAAGGCGAGCGCGGCCACGCTCGGCTTCGCCTTCGACCGCCATGGCTTGCGCAACCAGATCCAGGCGCTGTGCTTCGAGCTCGATGCGCCCGCGAAGGTGCGGCTGCTGGTGGCGCGCAGCGGGGCGAGCGCGCTCGAGACCGCGCCGCTCCCCGCCGCTGTCCCCGCGCCGGTCAAGCTCGCCGCCCTGCCGCATCCGCTCGATCCCTCCGACTGGCGCCTCATGCACAAGACCTCCGATCGCGGCTTCTACGAGGACGCGCTCGCCGCCGCGCGCGGGCTGGGCGCGGACGAGGCGCTGCTGGTGCGCGGCGCCAAAGCGGGTGGGGGTCTGGTCACCGAGGGCAGCTGGACCAGCGTGTTCGCCGAAGGGCCGGACGGCGTGCTCGTCACCCCGCCGCTTGGCCTCGGCCTGCTGCCCGGGGTGCTGCGCGCGAGCCTCATCGCACGGGGCCGCGCGCGCGAGGGGGACCTCACCCTCGATGACCTCTCCGGCGGCTTCCTCGTCGGCAACGCGCTGCGCGGGCTGATGAAGGCGGTGCTCGCATGAGCCTGCCGATCCTCTACGAAGACGGCGAGGCGCTGGTGATCGACAAGCCTTCGGGCATGGCGGTCGACCGGCCGAGGAAGGGCGGGATCTGCCTCGAGGACCACCTCGAGCGCCTGAAACTGGGCTTCCAGCGCGCGCCGGTGGCGGTGCACCGGCTCGATACCGACACCTCGGGTTGCCTGCTGCTGGCGCGCAACCCCAAGGCGCTCGCCCGCTTCAACCGCGCCTTTGAAGAACGGCTGGTGGGCAAGACCTACCTCGCGATCCTCGCCGGGCACCCGCCGGGCACGGGCGGCACCATCGAACTTGCGCTGGCCAAGATCAGTTCGGCCGAGAAAGGCTGGCGGATGATCGCGGCCAAGAAGGGCAAGCCCGCCGTCTCGCACTGGGAGCTGGTCGAGCAGCTCGGCCCCCACAGCCTGATCCGCTTCCGGCCCGAGACCGGGCGCACGCACCAGCTGCGGGTGCACGCGCTGAAGGGGCTGGGCGCGGCCCTGCTGGGCGATCCGGTCTATGGCGCGGGCCATGCGGGCGCGGCCAAGCGGACCATGCTCCACGCCGAGAGCCTGACGGTGGAGCGACCCGGCAAGACCGCCATCGCAGCCCGCGCGCCGCTGCCCGCCGACTTCCGCGCGCTCGGGGCGAGCGATGGATGACGAGGAGCCCCTCTGCGCGCGGGCGATACGGCTGGCGAGCGAGAGCTTCCTCGCCGGATCGGGCCCGGGCGGGCAGAACGCCAACAAGGTCGCAACGGAAGTGGAACTGCGCGTCAACATCTACGCGCTGCGCCTGTCGCCGCCGGTGTTCGCGCGGCTGAGGAAGCTCGCGGGCGCGAAGCTGGCGGGGAACGGCGACCTCATCGTCACCTCCAAGGCCCACCGCACCCAGGACGCCAACCGCCAGGACGCGCGCGAAAAGCTCGCCGCGCTGATCGAGACCGCGCTGGTCGAACCCAAGCGGCGCGCCAAGACCCGGGTCAACCGCGTCGGCAAGACCGAGCGATTGAAGGTCAAGAAGGCGCGCGGCGCGGTGAAGGCCGGGCGCGGGCGGCCGAGCGCATCGGACTGGTGAGGCTTATTGACTTTTGCCCGTGAATCGGCGAATGGCGCGCCCGTGTGGCGGTGTGCCGGGCCTTCCGGGCGCGCCGCTATTTGCTTTTTTGACGCCCGCTTGCATCCACCGGGCCGACCCAGTTGACAGGAACCCGCCATGGCGAAGCCCACCACCGTCAAGATCCGCCTCGTCTCGAGCGAGGGCACCGGCTTCTTCTACGTGACCAAGAAGAACCCGCGCAACATCACCGAGAAGATGAGCTTCCGCAAGTACGATCCGGTCGCGCGCAAGCATGTCGAATTCAAGGAAGCCAAGATCAAGTAAGGCTCCCGCGCGCCCGCAGCGTGATGGCGCGGCGCGGTAATTCATCGACAGTTCAAGCCTCGCGCCCTAGTCGCAGCGGCATGAAAACAGCTTCGACAAAGCTTCGCTTCGCAGCCCTCGGCCTTGGCGCCGGGGCGCTTGCGCTTGGGTTAGCCCCCGGTGACACCGCCCCGCTGACCGCATCGGCCGCTGCGCAGCCCCAGGCCTCCGATCTCGACCGTGTCGTCACCGCGCTGCGGGCGATCTCGACGATGAAGGCCGACTTCGTCCAGACCGACCGCGCCGGACAGTCCCTGCGCGGCGTGATGACCCTGAAGCGCCCCGGCAAGATCCGCTTCGATTACGGCAAGTCCGCCAATTTCCTCGTCATCTCGAACGGCAAATCGCTCTATGTGATCGATTACGAGGTGAACCAGGTCGAACGCTGGCCGATCGGCAACTCGCCGCTGGGGGCGCTGTTCGATCCCGAAAAGGACGTGAAGCGCTTCGGCAAGCTGATGCCGACCTCGAACCGGGACGTCATCAGCGTCCAGGTGCGCGATCCCAAGAAGCCCGAATTCGGGATGATCACGCTGATCTTCGTCAGGAACGCCGCCGCGCCCGGGGGCTTGCAGCTCACTTACTGGGTCGCGCTCGATGCGCAGAACAATCGCACGCGGGTCGAACTGTCGAACCAGCGCTACGGCGTGGCGGTGGCCGAAAGCACCTTCACCTTCAAGGATCCCCGCCGCACGGCTCGTCGCCCGGGGTGAACGCCCGTCCGACGAACGGTTGTATGAAAGCGACAGAAACCTTGCAGCGTTCATGTGCGTGAAAGGCGAGACGGGCTAATTCTTCTCAACAAGGCGGGCCGAAGGGAGGTTTCCCCCCTGTTGCCCACCCTTCACCAAGGGCCTGCCTTGCACAAGCGTGACGAACGCTCCATGGAACCCCCGACCCATCGCCCCCGGGTCGGGGGTTTTCGCGTTTTTTGTGTTCCGCACGCCTCCGGCGCGCGAAATCCTCTCTCATGCGGCCTGAAGGCCGCGTCGCTGCGGGCGGCCGTTCGGCCTTGCGGTCGCTTTGCGACCGATCCCAGCACGACATTTCAAGGGGACGATGAACCGGCCCGAAGGAAGGGCCGCAAGCGCGAACGCGCGCCCGAGCCTATGCGAGGACAGCCAAGCAGCGCGAACGCGCTGCGCCCGGCGCTTGAGAGCGCAAACAAAAGACTCTTTCTCCTACTTCTCCCAGCCCAGCGCCTTGCGGATGATGCTGTAGATCACGTTCTGCTCGATCACCCCGTGGGCGCGGGCCGCTCCCGGGCCGGTTGCGAACAGCGCGACATCCTCGCCGGCGTGGGTCTCGCCGCCGGTCGGCACCAGCGCCTGCTGGGTCGCGGCGATGCCGGTCTGCGGCACCGGGCGCTCGCCCTTCACCGCGCCCGGACCATTGGCATAGCCGAGCGTCGTGTAGGGCTTGCCGTCCGCCGCCAGCACCGGGCTCGTGCCGTCGCCGCCATCCTCGCCCCGCCCCACAGGCGCGACCACCAGCCCGAGGATGTCGTTCCCGCGCTGCGGATAGCCGGCGATGGTGAAGACATGGCTGTGATCGGCGGTCACCAGGATCAGGGTCTCCTTCGGATCGGTGTGATCGACCGCATATTGCACCGCGCGGGCGAATTCCACCGCCTCCTCGAGCGCGAAGCCCGCCTTGCCGGCGTGGTGCGCGTGATCGATCCGCCCGCCCTCGACCATCAGGTAGAAGCCTTGCGGATCGGCCTTGAGCCGCGCGATCGCGGCAGCGGTCATGTCGGTGAGGGTGGGTTCGGACGAATCCGTCTTGCGCTCGGCCATGAAGGTCATGTGATCGGCGTTGAACAGCCCGAACACCGGCTTGCCGGCCGGCGCCGCGGCGAGGCTGGCGGCATCCTTGACCACCACCCCGCCGTTCTTCGCCGCCCATTGCGCGGGCAGATCGGCCGCCACATCGCTCCTGCGCCCGCCGCCGCTCTTGCCGTAGAAACTGCGCGCACCCCCGCCGAGCGCGACATCGAACTGCGCCTCGGCCAGCTGGAGCGCGATGTCCTTGCACCCCACCTGCTGGTCGGCGGGGATATTGCTGTCGGCCTCCCAGTCGCGGTCGGCCGAGCGGGCATAGACACTCGCCGGGGTCGCGTGGGTGATGCGGGTGGTGGTGACGATCCCCAGGGCGAGGCCGCGCGCCTTCACCTCTTCGCCCAGCAGCGGCAGCGGGTGGGCGAGCGCGTCCCTGCACACGCCCTTTTCCGCCGCAGGCCCGATCCCGAGCACCCCGATGCGGGTCTTGACCCCCGAATGCATCGCGGTCGCCGTGCCGGCGCTATCGGGGACCTGCGCGTTGGTGTTGTAGGTCTTGACCAGCGCCACATGCTCGAATTTCTCGAAGCTCAAGCTGTTCTCCTCGCCCGTCTCCCCGCGCTTCTGGCCGTCATAGATGCGCGCGGCGGTGATGGTCGAGATGCCCATGCCATCGCCGATGAACAGGATGACGTTCTTCGCGCGCGGTTCCTGCGGGGGCCTGGCGCGGCGCTCCTTGGCGAGCACGGGGCTGGCGGCGGTGGAGGCGAGGAGCAGGGCGGCGAGCAGGGTGCGGGTGATCATGGCAGGTCTCCGGAAAGCTTGCCCGCGTCTATCGCGCCGCCGTTTGACGATAAAGTGAAAGCTAGAAGTTTCGGTGTCCTTGTCGTCCTGCCGGTTCAGCCTTTCGGCTGTGCTTCGCATCCGCCACTTGAGGACGGGGACGCGCTACCCTAAGTCCCGCCCCATGCTGACCGTCGCCACCTGGAACATCAACTCGGCCCGCCTGCGCATCGGCCTCATCGAAAAGCTGCTCACCGAGGCCGCGCCCGACATCCTGTGTCTCCAGGAAATCAAGTGCGAGAGCCACCTCTTCCCGGCCGAGGCGCTGGCGGCATTGGGCTACACCCATCAGGCGGTGAGCGGGCAGAAGGGCTACCACGGGGTCGCCACGGTCGCCCGCGTGCCGATCCGCGAAGTTACCCGCCACGACTGGCAGGACAATGGCGAGGCGCGGCACATCGGGGTCGAGGTGGTGGGCAAGGGCCTGCTGGTCGAAAACGTCTACATCCCGGCCGGCGGCGACGTGCCGGACCGCGAGGTGAACCCCAAGTTCGGCCAGAAGCTCGATTTTCTCGGGCGCATGACGCGCTGGGCCGACACGCTCGACAAGCCCACGCTGATCGTCGGCGATTTCAACATCGCGCCATTGGAAAGCGATGTGTGGAGCCACAAGCAGCTCTTGAAGGTCGTCAGCCACACGCCCGTCGAGGTCGAGACGCTCGGGCGCTTTCAGGACGCCCACGGCTGGGTCGATTGCGGCCGCCAGCATATCCCCGCGCCGCAGCGCTACTATTCCTGGTGGAGCTACCGCAATCCCGGCTGGCAGGAGAACGACAAGGGCCGCCGCCTCGATCACATGTGGGCCTCGCCCGAGGTGGCGCGGCAATCGCGCAGCCACCGCGTGATCGAAGCGGCCCGCGCGTGGGAGCAGCCCTCCGACCATGTGCCGCTGATCACGGAGTTCGACCTCTGACGTTGTCGCCCGCCCCGTCTCCCGAGCGCCGCGCCGCACAGGCCGTGGACGGCTTGCGCCACGGCTGGCCGCTGGCGTTCGAGGGGGGGGCGGTGCTGCTGCCGGTCGAGACCGCCACCGCGCCCGGTGCGCGCGCGCCGCAGATGCTGATCTCCGCCGCGCGCGCCGCGACCCTCAAGCTCGCCAACCAGCGCGAGGCCGCCGTCCCCCACGCCCCCGTGCTGATCGCGGGCGGAGAGGACTTTACGATCCGCGACGCGCTGCCCATCGCCGATCCGGCGCTGGACCTCGGCAACCCCTTGAAGGGCCCGTTCAAGGCGGTCAGCCTCGACTGGGCCGAGACCGCCGCCGCAGCGCTGGAACTGGCGCGGATCGCAGGCATCCTCCCCGCCTTCATGGTGAACGCCGAAGCCGCAGGCGAGGCGCTGCCCGTCGCGCTCGGCGATCTGGCCGCCTATACCAACGCGGGCGCGCTGAAGATCGTCACCCGCGCGCGCCTGCCGGTATCGGCCTATGAGGATGCCGAAATCGTCGCCTTCCGCTCCGCTGCGGACCTGCGCGAACATGTCGCGCTCGTCATCGGCAAGCAGTCAGGCGACCGCCAGCCCTTGGTGCGGCTCCATTCGGAGTGCCTGACCGGCGACATCCTCGGCAGCCTCAAATGCGACTGCGGCCCGCAATTGGACGCCGCGCTCCATGCGATGGCGCACGAGGCGCGCAACGGGGACTCCGGGTGGGGCATCCTCCTCTACATGCGGCAGGAGGGACGCGGGATCGGCCTCATCAACAAGCTGCGCGCCTACCGCTTGCAGGATCAGGGGTTCGATACCGTCGAGGCCAATCAGCGCCTCGGCCTGCCCGATGAAGCGCGCGATTTTCCGGTGGCGGCGCGGATGCTGGAACTGCTGGGAGCGGGCACCATTCGCCTGCTCACCAACAACCCGGCCAAGGTGCGCGCGCTCGAGGCGGCGGGGATCACGGTGAGCGAACGCGTGCCGCACCAGCTCCCCGAAAACCCCCACAATGCCCGCTATCTGGCGACCAAGCGGGATCGCTCGGGGCATCTGCTGTTCTGAGGTGCGTCACCGTGGGGCGGCAAATCGTGGACCGGCCCGAAAGAGACGCTCTCCCGCCTTCGTCACCGCGTGCCGGACATCGGGTGACGGGGAGGGGGCGGCACCTCCCCACCCACTTGCCGCCCACCGGACAGCCCATCGGCATGCCCGAAAGCGGTCGTGCCGCTCGCTTTCCTACAGGCCGGTAAAGCGTTACGCTCGCGGCGCTCTTTCCCATTGTCGATGCCCCGCACGCACATCCGCACACCCGATCATGCGGCGAAAACGCGCGAACATGTGTGAACTTCGTTTTTACCCCGCAACCGGCTGAAAGGCTTGCGGAAATCCTGTAGGATTGCAGGTTTTGCAATGTGAACTTCGTGAACTTCGCAAGAGTGTTGCGCGCGCCATGCCCGCAGGGCAGAGCCTGCCGCCTGCGGGCTGGCGCAAGCCTCAGCGCTGCTCGTACTGCTTGATCCCGCCCGCGATGCGGTTGCCCTGCATCACCACGCGGCTGCCGGTCCAGTCGGCGAGGAACACGCTGCTGCGGGTGAGGCCGGGGACGAAGCGGGCCTCGTTGTCCTCGACCTTGAGGCCTTCGGAGGTGTGGAGCAGGTCTTCCGCGCCCAGCGCGATGAAGGCCGAGTAGTTCTCCTTGTCGCGCCCCTGGACGAACCAGTTGTCGGCGATCCGGCCGATGCTGCCTGCGGGCAGGTCGATCATGTAGTTGGTCGCCTTGCCGTTCGCATCGTCGAAGCTGTTGTTCTCGATCGCCACTTCCTTCGAACGCGCCTTGACGTAGTGGCCGCCCATGCCGCGCTCGAAGCGGCTCTCGCGCACGGTCAGCGAGCCGTAATTGCCGATGTAGATCGAATGCGCGCAGCCCGCGGAGTTCTCGCAGGTGCCAAGCCCGGTGAAGGTCGAGCGGGTGATGTAGATGCGGCCCTGCGGATCGTCGGCGGTGAGGATGCCCTGCTGGCTGTTCTCGAAGCGCGCATAGGCGACGTTGAGGGCGCCTTTCTCCAGACGGATGCCTGCGCCGTTGCCATCGGCGACGCGCAGGTTGGCAAAGGTGATGCCGCGGATTTCCGCGCCCAGCCCGCGCAGCACGAAGGCGGCCTTGCCCTCGCACGACCGTGCGGTGAAGGTGACGCTGCCCGGCTGGGGCGCCTCGTAGACGATCACGCCCGCCTCCTGCACCGCGCATTGGCGATAGGTGCCCGGCTGGATGCGGATCGTGCTGCGCCCGTTGCCGATCGCGTCGACCGCTTCCTGGAGCGTGCCGAAGCTCTGGCCGGTCTCGGCCACGGTGAAGGCTTCGGGCACCGGCTGGGCGACCAGCACGGCGGTGGGCACCAGCATGGCGGCGGCGAGCGCGTTGAGCGCGAAGGAGGGCTTGCGGGTCATGACGCGGGCGATTCTACGCGCCAATGGTTAAGGCACCATTTGCCGCTTGGCGGCGGGGGCAAGCCGCGGCTAAACCCGTGTCCGAAGCGGGCCGGGCCATGCGCGCCCTTTGCGCCCCGCACATTCGAGAGGAGAGAACCCCGCCATGCGCAAGATCGCATCCCTTGTTGTTCTGGCAGCCACCAGCCTGACGCTGGCCGGCTGCGGCAGCGCCGATGACGCCTCGACCGAGGCGAGCGCCGACACGGTCGAAATGCCCGCCGACAGCGCGCTGGAGCCGGTCAGCGATGTGCCCGTCGCCGATCCGTCCGCGACCGCGACCGATGCGCCCGAACCCGCCGTGCCCGAACCGGGCGCGACTGCCGCCGGCGATGCGGGGGCGGCGGTTGCCGCCAAGGCGCTCGAAGCCGCTGGCAAGGGCGAAGACGCGCCCGAATAGGCCGCCCGCCCGCCATGGCCCGCGCCCGATTGCTTGCCCTCGCCCTCACTCTCGCGCTCGCGGCCTGCGGGCGCGAGCAGGCGGCCGCGCCCGGCGCGGTCAGCCCGGGCGAGGCCAAGACGCTCGACGAGGCCGCGCAGATGCTCGACGAGCGCCGCCTCCCGCCCGAAGCGCTGCCGACCGATCCGCCGCCCGCAACCCCCGCGCCTGCCGAAATGACAGGCGACGCCGCCGCGGCCCGCCGTTAGGCGGGCGAGGCGCGCGCTATCTCAAGGATGCCCACACCATGAACGCCCCCGCCCATCTCGCCGCGCCCGCCATCCCGGGCATGGATGAAGAGAGCTTCGAACAATTCGCCGAGCAGCTCGCCCGCTATGTCCGCGAACGCCTGATCCCCGCCGAAGCGCAGGTGATCGCCGAAGACCGCGTGCCCGAGGATATCGTGGGCGAGATGCGCGAGATGGGCCTGTTCGGCCTTTCCGTGCCTGAGGAATATGGCGGCGCGGGGCTCAACATGACGCAATATGCCCGCGTCGTGAACATCATGGCCTATGCCGCGCCCGCCTACCGCTCGATCTTCTCGATCAATGTCGGGATGTTCGCGAGCGCGCTGAAGAACGGCGCTACCGAGGCGCAGAAGGCCGAATGGTTTCCCAGGGTCGCCGAGGGCCGCATCGCGTGCTTTGGCCTGACCGAACCGGGCTCGGGGAGCGATTCTGCCGCAATGGCGACCACCGCCACCCCCGATCCCGATGGCAACGGGTGGATCTTGAACGGCACCAAGCGCTACATCACCAACGCGCCCTACGCCGATGTCGCGCTGATCATGGCGCGCACCAACAAAGAAGCGCTGCCCAAGAACGCGCATGTCAGCGCCTTTCTGGTGCCGATGGACAGCCCCGGCATCTCGCGCGGCAGCCCCGACAAGAAGATGGGCCAGTCGGGCTCGCACATCTGCGACATCATGCTCGACGATGTGCGCGTGCCGGGCGACGCGCTGCTCGGCGGAGAGACCGGCAAGGGCTTCGTCTTCGCCATGAAGAGCCTCGACAACGGCCGCATCAGCGTCGGCGCGGCGGCGACCGGCTATGCGCGCCGCGCGCTGGATTCGGCGCTGCGCTATGCCAACGAGCGCAAGGCTTTCGGCGAGCCGATCGCCAACTTCCAGCTGATCCAGCAGATGCTCGCCGACAGCGAGATCGAGATCTACGCGGCCGAGGCGATGATGAAGGATGTGACCGCGCGCGCCGACCGGGGCGAGAACATCCTTGTGAAGGCCGCCGCCTTCAAGGTCTTCGCGAGCGAAATGTGCGGCCGCGTGGTCGACCGCGTGGTGCAGATCTATGGCGGCGCGGGCTACCTCGCCGAATACGACGCCGAACGCTTCTTCCGCGATGCGCGCATCTACCGCATCTACGAAGGCACGACGCAGATCCTCCAGCTCCAGATCGCCAAGCACATGCTGCGCGAGTGGAAAGATGCTTGATCTTCCGCAGCCCATCCGTGCTGCGAAATCCTCGCTCATGGGGCCTGAAGGCCCCGTCGCTGCGGGCGGGCGCCGGAACTCTTTGGCGCCCTTGCGGCCCTGCGGGCCGATGCAGCGCGTTTAGTAAGGTTGGCCCCCAGTTTTATGTATAACCTCCTCTCCGACCTCTCGATCGTCGAAGTCTCCAGCTTCGTCGCCTCGCCCACCGCGGGGCTTTACTGCGCGCAGCTGGGCGCGGAGGTGATCCGGGTCGACCACAAGGCAGGCGGGCTCGATTACAACCGCTACATGCTGACCGCCGAGGGGCGCTCGCTCTCGTGGGAGAACCTGAACCGCGCCAAAAAATCGGTCTCGCTCGATCTGCAATCCCCCGAGGGGCGCGAGCTGCTGGTGGAGCTGGCGGGGGCGGTGGGCCAGTGCATCACCAACCTGCCCGAACAGTCCTTCCTCAGCCACGCCGCCATGCAGGCCAGGCGCGCCGACATGATCTCCCTTCGCGTCATGGGCTGGCATGACGGACGCCAGGCGATGGACTTCACCGTCAACGCGGCCGCCGGATACCCCTTGATGTGCGGGCCCGAGGACTGGGACCCGGCGACCGCCCCGCCGGTCAACCAGGTGCTGCCCGCGTGGGACTTCATCACCGGGGCCTATGGTGCCTTCGCCATGCTCGCAGCGCTGCGCCACCGCGACCGCACGGGCGAGGGCAGCGAGGTGCGCCTGCCCTTGGGCGACGTCGCGATCGGCACCATGGCCAATGCCGGATTGCTCGCCGAAGTGCTCTATCGCGGGGGAGACCGCGAGCGATTGGGCAATGCGATCTGGGGCGCGTTCGGGCGGGACTTCCGCAGCCGGGACGGGGTGCGCTTCATGGTCGCCGCGCTCACCCCCAAGCAGTGGAGCGGGCTGGTCAAGGCCTTCGGGGTCGAGCACGGCATCGCTGCGCTCGAAGCCGAACATGGCGTCCGCTTCGCCGACAGGGATACCCCGCGCTTCAATCACCGCCACGCGCTGTTCGCCCTGTTCCAGAGCGCGGCGGACACGATGGACTATGCGACGCTCGAGGCGCGCATGGCCGCCGAGGCCTGCACCTTCGAGCGCTATCGCACTGCCTACGAGGCCGCCAACGATCCGGTGCTGGTGGCAGGCAACCCGCTGTTCGGCCCTGCCCCTGCCAACCCCTCGGGCTTCGAATACCCCGCGACCCGCAGCTTCGCCAACCTCCCGGGCCGCGACGCGGGCGACCCGGCCCCCGCCCCCTACCTCGGCGAACATTCCGAGGAAGTGCTGGCCGAAAAGCTCGGGCTTTCCTCCGGCGCCATCGGCAAGCTGGTCGATGCGGGGACGGTGGCTCTTTCAGACAAGGACAAGACATGACCAGACGCCCGGAAAATCGCAGGGCCGCCATCGTTTCGCCCCTGCGCACCCCGGTGGGCAAGTTCCTCGGCGGGCTTTCGAGCATGAACGCGGGCCAGCTTGGCGCGGTGATCCTCAAGGCCTTGATCGAACGTTCCGGCATCGATCCGGCGCGGGTCGATGACGTGGTGTTCTCGCAAGGTTACGGCAATGGCGAGGCGCCCGCGATCGGCCACTGGAGCTGGCTTGCCGCAGGCCTGCCCATCGAAGTCCCCGGCTTCCAGCTTGACCGGCGCTGCGGATCGGGCGTGCAGGCGGTGGCGACGGCGGCGATGATGGTCGAGACCGGGATGGCCGACGTGGTGGTCGCGGGCGGGGTCGAATCGATGTCGACCGTCGAGCACTACACCCTCGCCGCGCGCGGTGGTGTGCGGATGGGGGACATGGTGCTCCACGACCGCCTCAGCCGGGGGCGGGTGATGAGCCAGCCGGTCGAACGCTTCGGGGTCATCACCGGCATGATCGAGACCGCCGAAAACCTCGCCAAGGATTACGGCATTTCGCGCGAGGACGCCGATGCCTTCGCCGTCCGCTCGCACCAGAATGCGGCGCGGGCGTGGGCGGACGGCAAGTTTGCCGAGCAGCTGGTCCCGGTCACCATCCCCACCCGCAAGGGCGACGCGCAAATCTTCGACCACGACGAGGGCTACCGGACCGACGCCAGCATGGAAACGCTCGGCAAGCTCGCCCCCATCGATGTGAAGCGTGACCCGCAAGCCATCGTCACCGCCGGCAATGCCAGCCAGCAGAACGACGCGGCGGCGGCCTGTCTGGTGGTCGCCGAGGACAAGCTGGAGGAATTGGGCCTCACCCCGATGCTGTGGTTCGGCGGCTGGGCGGCGGCGGGCTGCGATCCGGCGCGCATGGGCATCGGCCCGGTGCCGGCGGTGGAGCGCCTGTTCGAACGGCGCGGCTACAGCTGGGACGATATCGGCCTTGTGGAACTCAACGAAGCCTTCGCCCCGCAGGTGCTCGCCGTGCTCAAGGGCTGGGGCTGGAGCGCGGACGACAGCCGCCGCGAGATCCTCAACGTCAATGGTTCAGGGATAAGCCTTGGCCACCCCATCGGCGCGACCGGCGGGCGCATCCTTGCCGACATGGCGCACGAGATGCACCGGCGCGAGGTCCGCTACGGGCTGGAGACGATGTGCATCGGCGGCGGCCAGGGCATTGCCGCGGTGTTCGAGCGGGCGGCGTGAGCGACTTTTCGGCGTGGATCGGGCGCGAACAGCGCGCGGGCGACCGGCTGGATCAAGGGCTGGCGGAACGCTGGCTCGCCACCTTCGACCTTGCCCGCCCGCACCCGCCGGTCATGCCGCAGGGCATCCACTTCGCGCTCTGCACCCCCGAAGCGCCCACCGCGCGGCTCGGCCAGGACGGGCATCCCGCGCGTGACGACAGCGCCGACAGCTTCCTGCCCCCCTTCCTTATGCCGCGCCGGATGTGGGCTTCGAGCAAGATCGCCTTCCACGCCCCCATCGCCATCGGGGCGGTGATCGAACGGGTCAGCCGCGTCGCCTCGGTCAGCGAGAAGGAGGGCGGATCGGGCCGCCTCGCCTTTGTCGATGTCGAGCATGTCACCAAGGCCAATGGCACGATCGCGGTGATCGAGACCCAGACGCTGGTCTACCGCGAGGCCGCCGCGCCCGATGCGCCGCTTTCGCCTCCCCCGCCGGGGGAAGCGACGTTCGACCCTGCCGGGTGGGAGGCTGCCCGCGTGCTGATCCCCGACACGCGGCTGTTGTTCCGCTATTCGGCGCTGACCTTCAACACCCACCGCATCCACTACGACGCGCCCTATGCAGAAGGGGTGGAGCGCTATCGCGGGCTGGTGGTCCACGGGCCCCTGACCGCGAGCCTGCTGCTGCAACTGGCGGCGCGCGAGCTGGGCGAGAACCGGCTGCGCAGCTTCGCCTTCCGCGGCCTCTCCCCCGCCATCGCGGGCGAGCCGCTGCACCTGGTGATGCGCGCCCATCCGAATGGGGGCGAGGGTTACGAGCTGGCCGCGTTCGCCGGGGACGGCCGGCAGGTGACACAGGCGAGCGCGGGCATCTGACCGCCCCTCCCGCAGGCGGGAGGGGAGCACTTCACCCCTCCCAATCGGCAATCGGCTTCAGCACCTTGTATTTCTCCTTCGCGGGCTTCCTGCCCAGGTCGGGAAAATCGATAGCGTCGGGCTCCGCGTGCGTATCGGGGACGCGGCTGAGCAGATCGCGCAACAGCGTCAGCCGGCCTCGTCTCTGGTCGTTGAAATCGACCAGCGTCCACGGGGCGTGGCTGGTGTGGGTCGCCTTCAGCATCGCCTCGCGCGCCCTGGTGTAATCATCGTATTTTGCGCGGGCGGCGAGGTCGATGGGGGAGAGCTTCCAGCGCTTCAACGGATCATCGAGCCGTTCGCGCAGGCGCTCCTCCTGCTGCGCCTGATCGGCGGCGAGCCAGTATTTGAACAGCAGGATGCCGTCGTCGACCAGCAACTTTTCGAAGGCTGGCACGGCCTTCAGGAACGCCTCGACCTGCGCGTCATCGGCATAGCCCATCACCTTCTCGACGCCTGCGCGGTTGTACCATGAACGGTCGAACAGCACGATCTCGCCCGCGGTGGGCAGGTGGGCGACGTAGCGCTGGAAATACCATTGGCCCAGCTCCGCCTCGGTCGGCTTGGAGAGCGCGACGGTGCGGCACTGGCGGGGGTTGAGGTCCTGCCGCACGGCGGTGATCGCGCCGCCCTTGCCCGCCGTATCGCGGCCCTCGAACAGCACCACCACCCGGGCTCCGCTCGCCTTCACCCAGCGCGCCATGCTGACCAGTTCGAGCGTCAGCGGTGCGAGCGCCGCCTCGTATTCCTTGCGCTTCATGCCCATCGGGGGGCCCTCCTGTTTGTCCTTCGCGGGCCGAAGTAGTATCGCTTGCAACCATGGCGACTCTTGCAGACCCCCGGCCCGACTATGCCACCCTGCCGCAAATGGCGGCCGATGTCTTCACCGCGCCGCTCGCGCGGCCCTCGCATGTGGGTGAGGACTGGCTGGAGCCGGCTCAGACCGTCTACTCCGCCGAGGATCACGCGGTATGGGACGATCTCTTCGCCCGGCAGATGGAGGTGTTGCCGGGCCGCGCGTGCAGTGCCTTCATGGCAGGCCTCGAAAAGCTCGATCTCGGGCGCGGCGGCGTGCCAGACTTCGGCCCGCTTTCGGAGGAACTGGGCGCGCTCACCGGGTGGAGCGTCGTTCCGGTGCCGATGCTGATCCCCGATCACGTGTTCTTCTGGCATCTTGCCAACCGGCGCTTCCCCGCGGGCAACTTCATCCGCACGCGCGCGACGTTCGACTACATCGAGGAGCCCGATGTCTTCCACGACGTGTTCGGCCATGTGCCGATGCTCACCGACCCGGTCTATGCCGACTACATGCAGGAATATGGCCGCGCCGGGTGGAAGGCGATGCGCTACAACCGGCTGAAGGCGCTGGGCGCGCTGTACTGGTACACGGTCGAATTCGGCCTGATCGAGGAAGCGGGCGAGGTGCGGGCCTATGGTGCGGGGATCCTCTCCGGCCCGGCGGAGGCGCGGTTCGCCGTGGAGGCGCAGAGCCCCAACCGCATCATGCTCAATGTCGATAGGGTGATGCGCACCGATTACGTTATCAGCGACCTGCAACCGACCTATTTCGTGATCGAGAGCTTCGCCGATCTCTACCGCCAGACGGTGGAGCGCGATTTCGACCGGCTGTATCGCAGCCTGCCGGCAGCGTTCACCTATGCCAACGCGGCGGTGATCGATGTCGACAATGTGCTGCACCGCGGCACCCAGGAATATCACCTGCGCGGCGGGCGGGGAAGCGGGGCGGCGCCGGTTTAAGCAGTCGGGGCCGAAGGCCCCGCAAGGCCGAACGGCCGCCGCGGCTCATGCCGCGAAAGCCAAGGCGGACGGACGTCCGCCGCCCGGCGTTTGAGGGCGAAACAAATTACGCCTTCGCGCGCCGCCGCGTGAAGATCGCGTGGTAGAGCACCAGCGCCGCAGCGGTCGCCGCCAGCGCGACGCCGAGGCTCAGGAAGGAAAGACTGCCGATCATCGCCCCGTCATTGGCGATCTCGCCGGTGACCACCGACACGCCCATGCCGAGGGCAACCTGACGCAGGATGCTGCCCGGCGCCTCGGTCCGCGCGAGGATCGAGGCCAGCCAGCCCAGAGTTGCCCCCAACACGATCAGCACCAGCAACGCCATTTTGTCCTAGGTCTCCGAAAGGTCGCCCGGCGGCATCTTCGCCAGCGCGGTTCGCCTTTCTAACCAGCGGCAGCGCGGCTGGTTCCGAGAAAGTGCGCTATCCCAGCGTCAGCCACGCAAGGCCGGCCGCGCCGAGCACGATGCGATACCAGGCAAACGGCGCAAAGCCGATCTTCGTCACCACCGCGACGAACAGCTTGACCACCACCAGCGCGGTGACGAAACCGACCGCCGAACCGATCGCGATCAGTTGCAGGTCATCGCCGGTCAGCCCGCTCCCGTGCTTGTAGAGCTGGTAGACGGTCGCCCCCGACAGGGTCGGCACGGCGAGGAAGAAACTGAATTCGGCCGCCGTCTTGCGGTCCACCCCGAAGGCCATCGCGCCGAGGATCGTCGCCCCCGAACGGCTCACCCCCGGGATCATCGCAAGGCACTGGACAAGCCCGATGAGGACTGCGGTGCGCAAGGGGACGCCGGCGACGCCGGGGCCCTCGGCCGGGGGGTTGGCCCAACGCTCGATCGCAAGGATCGCGATGCCGCCCACGATCAGCGACCAGCACACCAGCACTGCATTGCCGAGAAAGCCCTCGATGACATCGCCGAACGCAAGGCCGAGGATCACCGCCGGCAAGAAGGCCACCAACAGGTTGCCAACGAAGGCGAGCGCGCCCTTCTCGAAGCCCAGCAGGCCTTTCGCCACATCCCAGAACGTGCGCCAGTAGAGCACGACGATGGCAAGGATCGCGGCGGGCTGGATGGCGATGTTGAACACCTCCCACTCGCTCTGGTCGAAGCCCAGGAACTCGGTGGCAAGGATCAGGTGTCCGGTCGAGGAGACGGGCAGGAACTCGGTCAGCCCCTCGAGGATGCCGAGCAGGATCGCGGCGATGGTGTCTGTCATGGGCGCACCGCTTCGACGAGGGCGGCGGTCAAGTCAAACCAAAAGGCCCGCCGGGATGATCCGGCGGGCCCTTCGTTACACTTACCAGATCCGCACGCGCTTTTCGGGCGGCAGATACATCGCATCGCCCGGCTTCACGCCGAAGGCTTCGTACCATTCGTCGAGCTGGCGCACGACGCCGTTGACGCGGTATTCCTCGGGGCTGTGCGGATCGGTGCGCAGGCGGTTGCGGTAATTCTCCTCGCGCTGGGTCGAACGCCACACCTGTGCCCAGGCGAGGAAGAAGCGCTGGTCGCCGGTCAACCCGTCGATCACCGGGACCTCCTTGCCCTTGGTGGCAAGCTTGTAGGCGCGGTAGGCCATCGACAGCCCGCCCACATCGCCGATGTTCTCGCCCAGCGTCAGCCGACCATTGACGCAGGTCTTGCCGGCATCGAGCGGACAGAAGCCGTTGTATTGCGCCACCAGGGCATCGCCGAGCTTGTCGAAGGCGGCGCGGTCGGCGTCGGTCCACCAGTTGCGAAGCGCGCCGCTGGCGTCGGACTTCGAGCCCTGGTCGTCGAAGCCATGACCGATCTCGTGGCCGATCACCGCGCCGATCCCGCCGTAATTGACCGCGATATCGTTGGTCAGCGCGAAGAACGGCTGCTGGAGGATGCCGGCGGGGAAGACGATCTCGTTCTTCACCGAGTTGTAATAGGCATTCACCGTCTGCGGCAGCATGCCCCATTCGGTGCGGTCGACAGGCTGGCCGAGCTTGGCGACGTTGTCGGCAAGCGCCCACTTCGCCGCCGCCATGCGGTTGGCGATCGGGTCGCCGGGGGTGATCGCCAGGCCTTCATAGGTCTCGAGATTGGAGCGGTAGCCGATCTTGGGGTCGAAGCTTGCAAGCTTGGCGCGGGCCTGCTTCTTGGTTTCCGGGCTCATCCACCTGATCTCGTCGATCGATGCCCCAAGCGCCTTGCGCAGGTTCGCCACCAGCTCGTCCATCGCCGCCTTGTTTTCGGGCGGGAAATAGCGCGCGACATATTCCTTGCCGACCAGCTCGCCGATCAGCCCCTCGGTCTCGGCGATGGCGCGCTTCCAGCGGGGGCGCAGGGCGGGGGTGCCTTGCAGGGTCTGGTTGTAGAAGGCGAAGCGCGCATCGTCGAAGCGCTTGGGGAGCACCGGCGCGTTGGCCGACAGGAACTCCTTGGCCATCCACGCCTGCAAGGTTGCAGGCGCGGTCTCGCCGAGCAGCGCGAACATGCCGGGCAGGCCGCTGCCGATCTTGGCGAGGTTCGCGGTGTCGAGCTTGCTCGCGGCGATCTCGGCATCGGTCGGCGGCATCAGGCTGGCGAGGAAGCCGGGGCTCTTGGCGATCCCGATCTGCGCCAGCATCGCGGTGACCGGCACCTTGCCGCCGATCGCGGCGAGTTCCTGGGCGCTCAGCAGGTTGTAGGTGAGGTCGCGGTTGCGGCGCACCGCGCGGTCCCAGGCGATGCCGCGGGCGATGGCATCCTCGAAGGTATAGACCGCCTCGGCGGCTGCCGCCGGGTCGGTGTAGCCCGCCTCGCCCAGCAGGAAGGCGAGATAGGCCTTGTACTTGGCCTGGATCGCGCGGCCCTTTTCGGTGGTGTCGAGATAATAGTCGCGGTCGGGCAGGCCCAGCCCGCCGAAGCCGACGCTGGCGATCTGGCGGTCGGGCTGCTTGGGATCGATCGTCACCCCGCCGCTCAAGGGGCTGGGAATGCCCGGCTCGGCCCACAGCGCGGCGAGCTTGTCGAGGGTGTTCGCGGCAAAGATGCGCGCCAGATAGGGCTGCGCCGGGGCAAGGCCGGCGGCTTCGATCGCGTCGGTATCGAGGAAGGTCCGGTAGGTATCGAGAATGCGCTTCTGATCGGCCGAGAGGCTGGCCGGATCCTTCGCGGCAAACGCATCGACCAGCGCCTTGACGTCGGCGGTGCTCTTCTCGCCGAGCAGGGTGAAAGCGCCGATCCGGCTGAATTCGGGCGGAAGCGGGTTGGCGTCGATCCAGCGCTTGTTGGCATAGGCGTTGAAATCGTCGCCCGGCTCGATGTCGGCGGCGATGTAGGCGGGATCATAGCCCCACGTGCCGAAGCTGATGGTGGGGAGCGCGGATGCGGGCGCGGCCTCGGTGCTCTGGAGCGTTTCGGTCGCCTCGTCGTGGCGGTGTTCGTCGGCAAGCGCGGGTGCGGCGAGCGCCAGCAGGCTCGCGCCGAGTAGGGCGGCGGTCTTGTGGATCATGTGCGTCTTGGGTCCCTGTGAAGCGGCGGCAGGCTGCCGCATGGTGTCACCGTAACGTCGCACGCGGCGAAGGGTTGCGCTTCGTCAAGCAAAGCGGGCCCTTCGTCGATTAGATCAGGCCGCGTCCGCGGCGAATTGCAGCCGCGCGAGGCGCGCATAAAGCCCGCCCGCCTTGGTCAGCGCGTCATGGGTGCCCTGTTCGACGATCCGGCCCTCATCCAGCACCACGATCCGGTCGGCGGCGCGCACCGTGGCGAGGCGGTGGGCAATTACCAGCGTGGTGCGGTCCTGCATGAGCGCTTCCAATGCCTGCTGGACCAGCTGCTCGCTCTCGGCATCCAATGCGCTGGTGGCCTCGTCGAGCAGCAGGATCGGCGCATCGCGCAGCACGGCGCGGGCGATGGCGACGCGCTGCTGCTGCCCGCCGGAAAGCTGCGTCCCGCCTTCGCCCAGATGCGTATCGAGCCCCTGGGGGAGCGCGCGCAAAAAGCTTTCGGCATTGGCGGCGCGGGCGGCCTGCCAGATCTGCTCGTCGGTCGCGTCCCACTTGCCGTAGCGCAGATTGTCGCGCGCATTGGCGCTGAACAGCACGCCGACCTGCGGGACGAGCGCGATGCGCGCGCGGATTTCGGCCGGGTCGGCGCTGGTCAGCGGCACCCCGTCGAGGCGGATCGTGCCGCCTTGGGGATCGTAGAACCGTTCGACCAGCTGGAAGATGGTCGACTTGCCGGCGCCCGAAGGCCCGACGATGGCGACCGTCTCGCCCGGCTCGATTTCGAGCGTGAAGTCCTTGAGCGCGGCGGTTTCGGGCCGCGCCGGATAGCGGAAGGTGACATTGCGGAAGGAAAGGCTGCCGCGCGCGGGCTCGGGCAGGCGTTCGGGCCGGGCGGGGGCGGCGATCTCGGGCCGGGCTTCGAGCAGTTCAGCCAACCGGCTCGCCGCGCCTGCACCGCGCAAGAGATCGCCATAGACCTCGGTGAGCGCACCCAGCGCGCCGGCGACCAGCCCGCCGGTCAGCACGAAGGCGGCGATCGTGCCGCCGCTGATCTCGCCCGCCGCCACGGCGAGCGCGCCGCGCCACATCACCAGCACCACGCCGCCGAACACCAGCATGATCACCACGGTCGTCATCGCCGCGCGCAGCAGGATGCGGCGGCGCGCGGTCTCGAAGGTGCCTTCGACCACGCTGGCAAAACGCTCGTTCTCGCGGCGCTCCTGCCCGAAGCTCTGCACGATCTTCATCGCCGAGAGCACCTCGGTGACATAGGCGCCCACGTCCGCGATGCGGTCCTGGCTGGTGCGCGAGACGGTGCGGATCTTGCGGCCGAAGAACACGATCGGGGCGATGATCAGCGGAATGCCGATGAGCAGGCCCAGCGTCAGCGAGGGCGCGAGATAGACCAGCACCCCGATCCCGCCGATCCCCGTCAGGGTGTTGCGCAGGGCGACCGAAACGGTCGTGCCCACCACGTTCTCGATCACCGCGGTGTCGGAGGTCATCCGGCTCGAGATTTCCTTGGGGCTGTTGACCTCGTAGAAGCCGGGCGAGAGGCGCAGCAGGTTTTCCTGCACCTTCAGGCGGAGGTCCGCCACCACGCGCTCGCCGATCCAGCTGACGAAATAGAACCGCATCGCGGTGCCCAGGCCAAGGATCGCGACGATCATCAGCAGGTACTGGAAGGCGTGCCCGATCTCGACCGGGTCCGCGCCGCCGGTGAAGGCCTTGTCCATGATGACCTTGAAGCGATAGGGGATCGCCAGCGTCGCCGCCGAGGTGATGACCAGCGCGATCAGCGCAAGGGCGATCTCGCGCGGGTATTGGAGCGCGGTGCCGAACACCATGCGCAAGGGGGCCAGACTGCGCGATTTCGGCGCGGGTTCGGGCGCGGCAGGCAGCAGCGCGGCCGCCGTCTCGGGCTGGTCGTCGGGGGTCTCGGACGCGGTGTGCGGGGGGATGTCGGCGTGCATGCTGGGAAGCCTCTAGACCCGCTCCCCGGCAATTTCACGTGCAAAAAGCAAGGCTGCCTTCGTTCGGCCCCGATTGCCTCATATGCAATTGTGCATTGCACAATGACGCGCCATGGCGCATCTTCCCGTCCAAGACGCCGCGGGACAAGGCGTCAGGACGTTCGTCGCGCGAAGGAAACCGATGCTTTATCATGCCTATGAGCTCCAGCGTAGCTGGATGAACAGCGCCAGCGCGCTTGCCGCGATCAGTTCGGGCATGCTCTCCAACCCCGCCAATCCCCTGGGCTACACCGGGATCGGCCCGCTGGTGGCGAACGCGCTCGACGTTTTCGCCCACGCCACCGCGCATTACGGCAAGCCCGCATTCGGCATCGACAGCGTCGAGATCGCCGGCAAGACCCACTCCGTCACCGAGAGCGTGGCCATCAAGCGCCCCTTCGGCGATCTGCTGCGCTTCCATGTCGAGGGCACCCCGGCCGACCGTCCGCGCCTGCTGATCGTCGCGCCGATGAGCGGCCACTATGCAACGCTCCTGCGCGGCACGGTCGAAAGGATGCTGGAATCGGCCGAGGTGTTCATCACCGACTGGGCCGACGCGAAGATGGTCCCGCAGAGCGCAGGCGACTTCGATCTTGACGATTACATCGATTACCTCATCGACTTTGCCGGGCACGTCCATTCCGAAGCGGGCGGCCAGCGCATCCACATGATGGCGGTGTGCCAGCCCTCCGTTCCGGCCTTCGCCGCGACCGCGCTGATGAATTTGCACAAGTCGCCCGCGACACCGGCCACGCTGACCATGATGGGCGGTCCGATCGACACGCGCGAATGCCCCACGGTGGTCAACAACATGGCGATGCAGCGCCCGATCGCCTGGTTCCGCCAGAGCGTGATCGCCACGGTCCCGCTCAAATATCCGGGCGCGGGCCGCCGCGTCTATCCGGGCTTCATGCAGCTCTCGGCGTTCATGTCCATGAACCTGTCGAGCCACATGATGAGCCACTACGAGATGTTCAAACACCTCACCGTCGGCGACGAGGCGAGCGCCAACGCCACCAAGGATTTCTACGACGAATACCGTTCGGTGTGCGACATGACCGCCGAGTTCTATCTCCAGACGGTGGAGGAGGTGTTCCAGAAGCACTCGATCCCCAAGGGCGAGTTCCGCCACAAGGGGGAGCTGGTGGACATCACGCAGATCACCGACACCGCGCTCCTCGCGATCGAGGGCGAGCGTGACGATATCTCCGGCCTCGGCCAGACCAAGGCGGCGCTGAAGCTGACCCCGAACCTGCCCGAGGACCAGAAGCGCTACTACATGGCCGAGGGCGCCGGGCATTACGGCATCTTCAACGGCAGCCGCTGGCGCACCAAGGTCGCGCCGGTGGTGGAGGACTGGATCGCCGCGCACGCCAAGTGAGATTTCCCGCGGGGCACACGGCGGCTTGACAGGTGTCTTAGTCTCGCAATACACTCGCCCGACAAGCGGGAGAGGGTTCACAATGCGCAAGATCGTGACAATGACCGGCCATGCCCTGGCGGCGGTGGCTCTGCTGGCTCTGGCCGCGCCCGCTGCGGCCGAAAGCGCAGGCCCTGCCGCGACCGCTGCGGCCCCCTCGAAGGAAGACCTGCGCAAGCTCGCCGATGCGGTGCTGGCGGAAAGCTATGCAGCGGACGGGCCCGGCGCGGCGGTGGTGGTGATGCAGGGCGGCAAGGTGGTCTATACCGGCGGGCGCGGCCTGGCCGATATCGGCGCGGGCCGCGCGATCACCCCCGACACGGTGTTCCGCCTCGGCTCGATCACCAAGCAGTTCGCCGCCGCGGTGATCGTGCAGCTGGCACAGGAGGGCAAGCTCTCGCTCGACGATCCGCTTGCCAAGTTCCTGCCCGGTTACCCCGAGCCCGGTGGCTCCGCGACCGTGCGCCAGCTGCTCCAGCACACCAGCGGCATCCAGTCCTACACCGAGATGCCCGGGTTGATGAACCCGGTCGCCACCGCGATCCCGCGCACCACCGAGACGCTGGTCGCGGTGTTCCGAGACGCGCCTGCCGTGAGCAAGCCGGGCGAGGTATGGAACTACAACAATTCGGGCTACGTGCTGCTCGGCGCGATCATCGAGAAGGTCACGGGCAAGGCGTGGCACGAGGCCATAGAGGAGCGCGTTACCCGCCCGCTCGGCCTCGCCTCGATCCGCTACGGCGTGGGCGGCGAGGATACGCCGGCGATGGCCAAGGGCTATTCGGGCGAGCTGACCGCGGCCGCTGCGATGTCCCAGTATATCCACATGAGCCTGCCCAATGCCGCAGGGGCGCTGATCGGGACGGTCGGCGATCTGGCGAAGTGGGGGCAGGCGCTCCACCACGGCAAGGTGGTCGACGCGGCGCATTATGCGATGATGATCGCGCCGACCCAGCTGCCCGCAGGCGAAACCGTGCCTTACGGCTTCGGCCTCAGCCTCAACCCGCTGCGCGGCCATCCCGCGGTGGGCCACAACGGCGGGATCTTCGGCTTCGAGACCGACAGCATCTACCTGCCCGACGCCGACATCTTCGTCGCGGTGTTCGCCAACAGCGATGCGCCGCAGACTTCGCCCGGCGTGGTGATGCGCCGGATCGCCGCCGCCGCGATCGGCGATCCCTATCCCATGTTCACCCGCACCACGCCCGATCTTGCCGCGCTCGAGCCGTTCTACGGCGTCTATGCCCTCCCCGGCGGGGGCGAACGGCGGTTTTTTGCGAAGGGCGGCAAGCTCTACACCCAGCGCAAGGGCGGCGGCACGCTCGAGGCCTATGCGGCGGGCGACAACCGTTTCTTCTATGGCCCCGCGACCTTGAGCTGGTTCGCCCTGCGCCGCGACGAGAGCGGCACGCCGGTGATGGAATTCGCCCAGAACGGCGAGCTGCCCGTGCAGACCGCGAAGCGCAGCGGCCCGATCCCGCCCGAGGCGGCTGCAATCGCCGTGCCGCGCGCGGTGCTGGAGCGCTATGCCGGAACCTATGCCTTCGGCCCGGCCACCCTCACCATCGCCTTCACCGCCGACGGCACCGGTCTGACGGGCCAGCTCACCGGCCAGCCCCCGATCCCGCTGATCCCGACAAGCGACGGCGAATTCAAGGCCGAGGGCGTCGAAGCGCGCCTGATCTTCGAAGCCGGCGAGGGCAAGGCGAGCGCCGTGACGCTCGACCAGGGCGGGATGCAGCAGCGCGCGCCGCGCAAGCGGGACTAACCGAACACCCGCTGCCCGTGGGTCACCCGGTCGGCCATTGCCATCGTCGTCAGCTGCGCGTTCACCCGGATGCAGCTTGGCATCACGCTCGCATCGCAAACCAGCACGTTGGCGGTGCCGTGGACGCGCTGGTCGAGATCGACCACGCCCTTGGCCGGATCGGCGTTGATCTCGTTGCCGCCATGCGGGTGGCTTGACGAGAGCACGACATCATCGGGCTCTTCGATCAGCCGCGCCAGCAGCGCATCGATCTCGGCATCGCTCATCCCGGCCCGCAGCGTGTCGCCGTGGAGCAGCGCGGGATAGACCTCCAGCGCGCCGCCCGCAAAGTGCACCTTCGCCAGCAGCGCCAGCGCGCGGCGCAGCACGGCAAGGTCGCTCCCGGTCAACTTGAAATCGAGCTTGCCGCCCTTGATGTGCCCGCGCCGGTCCGCCGGGAACAGCACCCCCGCCGAGGCGAGGCGGTTGTAGTGGTGCATGCGGGTGAAGTGGTCCTCGAACCACCCCGGCACCAGCGAGGCCATGCTCATCGGCGGCTGGAAATGGCTCTCGATCAGGAAATCGCCGCGGTCGATGAAGGTCGCCATCTGGTCCTCGTCCCAGGCGATCACGTTCGCGGGCATCAGCGCGGGGACGGGGCAGGCGATGTTGAGCGAGATGTTCTGGCCCGTGCCCCGGATCCCGCTCGCCGACAGGATATTGCTCGACGCGATGGTGCCCGCGGCGACCATCACGCCTCGGGTGACGCGGATCGTCTTGCCGCGATAATCGGGCAGCACCACCTTGACCGAGCTTGCCACCCGGCGGCCTTGCGCATCGCGCGGGCCCCAGCCGATCTCGGCGACCTCGGCCTCGGCAAGGATACGCGCGGGCCGGGCGGCGGTGACCGCGCGGCGCAAAAAGCTCTCGGGCATGGCGCGCTTGCGGCCATAGGGGCAGCCGGTGTTGCAATAGCCGCAGGAGATGCAGGCGTTGGGCTCGGTCTTCGATCCCCAGTTCTTGCGGAACCACCCGGCAACGGCGCGGCTGTCCATCGGGTCGCTCGACCCGGCCTTGTAGGCGTCCCACCCGGCCAGCAGCCGCGTCCCGTTGCTGCGCCCCAGCCGCCGGTCGATCTCATGGACGCCGAGCACCGCCTCGACCCGCTCATAGGCCGCCGCAAGCGCGTCCGCAGCGATCGGCGCGCCGATCCCGGCCCAGGTGGCGAGCACGTCGTTGGCGTCAGGGTGCGTCTCGCCCTCGGCCGCAAGCCGCAGGCAGATGCCGTTGTTGATGACGGTCGAGCCGCCCACGGTGCGCCCCTGGAAGACGATGATGTCACGGTCGCGCGTGGTCTGGATCGCGCCGTCCTTGAACAGGCTCGATGACATCCACTTCTCGTGGGTGGTAATGCGGCTGGAGGGCAGATAGGGCCCGGCCTCGATCACCAGCACCTCGTAGCCCTGCGCGGCAAGGTTCGCCGCCGCCACCGCCCCGCCCGCGCCCGATCCGATCACCACCACCTCGACCGTGTCCGGGATGGCATCGGGATCGACAAAGGCGGATGCGGGCAGATCATTGCCGGTGAATTCGGCGATGGCGGGATCGTCGGGCGTGCCGGCGCGGGTGCGGTGCCCCGGGAGGGTGTAGCCGAGCGCGCCGAGCACCGGATTGTCGCGGTTGGCGTCTTCCTCGGCCTGCTGCGTGGGGCTCGGGCCGGGGGCGGCCTGCCAGTGGCCATAGTAGCCCGCATAGACGATGCCGCGGATGCGGGCCAT
Organism: Porphyrobacter sp. AAP82; assembly: GCF_000331285.1. GTDB lineage: Bacteria > Pseudomonadota > Alphaproteobacteria > Sphingomonadales > Sphingomonadaceae > Erythrobacter. The sequence goes on from NZ_ANFX01000013.1 coordinate 81,957, forward strand.
GTCCTGAAACAGGTCGACACGGGTGTTCTGAAGCCGCCGCCGGATGCGCCACACCCGGAAGCTCCTCGGCGCGAAGTGCCAGACCGGGCCGCCCAGCACCACCCATGCGGCGAAGACCGCAAGCCCGGTGCTGAACGGGGTCTGCCCGCGGATATTGCCGAACATCGTCTGGAGGTTGTCGACCACCTGCTGCGGGGTGATCGCCATGCGCGAGGGCTCGACCAGCATGGTCTCGGCAAGCCTGCGCCAGATGGCGGCGATGAACGGATTGAACGGCTTGTCCTGCATGCTGCGATCCCCCGGTTGCCGCACCTTGCTACCCCGTTGGAACGGCGGGAGATTGTATGCCTGCGCCGGGTTGCGCGGGCAATGGGGGATGGAACGGCTGTGCGCGTCCGAACCCGGTCGCTAGCCCTGCCCCCCGGCATTCTGGCGCCCGCGTTCCTGCACCGCCATGCGGCGGGCCTCCACCTCTTCCGGCGCGACCGCGCTGTTGGCGGCGGAGGAGCGCTGCGCCTCCAGCGCCAGCCCCTCGCCGAAGCTGGCCGCGTAGCCATCGTCGATCAGGCGCTTGTAGAGGCCCAGAAAGGCAGGATCGATGCTCGCCATGTCGGCGGCCAGCCTGCGGGCGAGGGGGAGCAGTTCCTCGGGCGCGGTCACGTGGTTGACGAGGCCCCATGCATGGGCGGTTGCCGCATCAAGAAAATTGCCGGTGAAGGCGAGTTCCTTGGCGCGGGAGATCCCGATCATGCGGGAGAGCTTCTGCGACAGCCCCCAGCCCGGCACGATCCCGACCCTTGCGTGGGTATCTGCAAACCGCGCATTGGTGCTGGCGACCAGCACGTCGCAGGCGAGCGCGACTTCGAAGCCGCCGGTGATCGCCACACCGTTGATCGCCCCGATCACCGGCTTCCTGCACAGCTCGATGGCTTTGACCGGATTGTCGGCGGGGTCGGTGGCATTGGCGCTGCCCAAGGCGCCTGCCTCGCTGCCCAGTTCCTTCAAGTCGAGCCCCGCCGTGAACGCCCGCTCGCCCGCGCCGGTGAGGATCACCGCGCGCACCGCGTCGTCGGCGTCCACCGCGCGCATCACCTCGGCAAGGCGCTTCCTCAGCGCGCGGTTCAGCGCGTTCATCGCCTGGGGGCGGTTCAAGGTGACGGTCGCCACCGCGCCGTCAACTGCGAGCAGGATCACATCGTCAGCCATCAAATCCTCCAGTCGATGCTGCCACGCCCGTGCTCCTCCAGAAAAACATTGGTCCGGCTGAAGGGGCGCGAGCCGAAGAAGCCATTGTGGGCCGATAGCGGGCTGGGATGGGCCGAGGCGACTATCAGATGATGGGATGCGCGCGCGAGGGCGGGCACGCGGCTCGCCTTCTTCTTGGCGTGGCTGCCCCACAGGATGAAGACGCAAGGATCGGCGCGCCCGGCCACCGCTGCCACCGCCGCATCGGTGATCGCATCCCACCCGCGCCCGGCATGGCTCCCCGCTTGTCCCGCTTCCACCGTCAGCGTGTTGTTGAGCAGCAGCACGCCCTGCTTCGCCCACGCAGTCAGATCGCCCGTCGCGGGGCGGGGGAGGCCAAGGTCGGCCTCGAGCTCCTTGTAGATGTTGACGAGGCTCGGCGGCGGCCTGACCCCCGCCTGCACCGAAAACGCCAACCCGTGCGCCTGTCCCGGCCCGTGATAGGGATCCTGCCCGAGGATCACGCAGCGCACCGCCTCCAGCGGGGTCAGCGCCAGCGCGGTGAGGCGTTGCCCGCGCGGCGGATAGACCTGCTTGCCCGAGGCTTCTTCGGCCTTGAGCCATCCCCCGAGCTTCCTTGCCTCGGGGGCGTTCAGCACCGGTTCGAGCGCGGGCCGCCAGCTATCGGGGATGGTCTCGGACATGGCGCCGCAGGCTAGGCCACCCCGCCCGCGCACGCCACTGGCCCCTTCCCCTCTTTCCCCAATGCGCGTAGGGCTGGCCGCATGGCTGTGCACTTTCACGAAGAAGACCTCCCCGCAGGCGTGCTGACCGGTTCGGCGGCGCTCGCCATCGATACCGAGACCATGGGCCTTGTCACCCACCGTGACCGGCTGTGCGTGGTGCAGATCTCCGACGGGACGGGGGACGAGCATCTGGTGCGCTTCGGCCCCGGCAGCAGCTATGATGCGCCCAATCTGAAGGCGATCCTCGCCGATCCGGCGCGCCAGAAGATCTACCACTTCGCTCGCTTCGATCTTGCCGCGGTGCATTACTACCTCGGCGTCATGGCGGGGCCGGTGTTCTGCACCAAGATCGCCAGCAAGCTGACCCGCACCTATACCGACCGGCACGGCCTCAAGAACCTCGTCGAGGAACTGCTGGGGGAGAGCATCTCCAAGCAGCAGCAGTCCTCCGACTGGGGCGGGCCGGTGCTGAGCGATCCGCAGCGCGACTATGCGGCGAGCGACGTGCGCTACCTCCACCGCCTGCGCGACGAACTGACCGTGCGGCTGGAACGCGAAGGGCGCACCGCGATCGCCCAGGCGTGCTTCGATTTCCTCCCGGCCCGGGCGCTGCTCGACATCGCCGGCTGGGCCGAGAACGACATCTTCAGCCACATGTAAGGTCGAAGGCAGCACAAGCGCGATCATGGCCCCCGAGCAAGCCATCGAAACATCCGAGGCGCGCGCGCTTCGCAGCCGGCGGCAGACGCTCGCCGCGCCCGGCGGTTCGCACGACCGGACGGTGCGGCTGCTCGCCCGGGTCTTGCCGATGGGGGTGGGGGTGATCGCCGCGCTGATGGTGATCACGCCGCTGAGCCCCCGGGGCGAGGTCAGCTTCCTGCTCGATCGCAACAAGGTCGCGCTGATCGACGAGCGCCTCTCCGTCGACAATGCCATGTATCGCGGGCGCGACAACCAGGGCCGGCCCTTCTCGCTGCTGGCGGGCGAGGCGGTGCAGCGCTCGAGCGCCGAAGGGCTGGTGCGGATGCGCGACCTTGTCGCCCAGCTGCTGCTGGCCGAGGGCCCCGCGCGCCTCGCCGCCGATGGCGGGACCTATGACATCGACGCCGAAACCGTGACGGTCGAAGGCCCGGTGCGCCTCACCGCCTCCGATGGCTATGCGATGACCGCAAGCGGGGTGTCGGTCGATCTGAAATCGCGCACCATGCTCGGGCGCGAAGGGGTGAGCGGCGCGATCCCGGCCGGAACCTTCTCCGCCAACACCTTGCGCGCCGATCTCGCCGCGCGCACGATCACGCTTGAGGGCAGGGCCCGCTTCACCATGATTCCCGGCCAGTTGAGGATGCCGTGATGCACGACACGACCACCACCCCCACCCGCACCCCCGTGGCCCGCCTCGCGCTGGCATGGGGGATCGGCGGCTTCGCGCTCACCGCAGTGCTGGCGGGGGGCATGAACCTTGCAGCCCAGGGCATCGCCCGCCACGATTCGCGCGCGCCGGTGACCTATGACGCGGGCCGGTTCCTGCTCGACGACAAGGCCAATCAGGCGATCGCCACCGGCGGCGTGACCGTCACCCAGGCCGGGCTCACCGTCCAGTCGGACCGGATGCTGGTGAACTTCACCGATGCCGGCGGGAGCCTCGAGATCCAGCGCATCACCGCCACCGGCGGCGTGGTCATCACCCGCGGCAACGAACGCGCGAGCGGCGACAATGCGGTCTATGATTTCGGGCGCCGGATCATCACCATGGCCGGCAATGTCGCCCTGCGCCGGGGAAGCGACACGCTCAACGGCGGGCGGCTGGTGATCGACCTCGACAGCGGGCTTTCGACCGTTGACGGCAGCGCGGCGGGCGGCGCCCCGGTGCCGGGCCAGCCTGCGCGCAGCGGCCGGGTCACGGGGACCTTCGCGGTGCCGCAGGGCGACCGGAAGAACTGATCAGAACGCGTTCTTGTGCCGCAGCACCATCGCGGTGCGCAGCACGATGCCGATATCGCGCGTGAGCGACCAGCCCGCGATATATTCGAGGTCCGATTGCAAGCGGTCGGTGAGGTCCTTCTCGTGCTCGGTCGCGCCGCGGTGGCCGCGCACCTGGGCAAGACCGGTGAGACCCGGCTTGAGGCAGTGGCGCTGCCAGTACTGGCGGTCGATGTCCCAGAAATACTTGTTGTTTGCGCGTGAACCCAGCGCATGCGGGCGCGGGCCGACGATCGACATGTCGCCCTTCAGCACATTGAGCAGCTGCGGCAGCTCGTCGATGCTGGTGCGGCGGATGAAGGCGCCGATGCGGGTGATGCGGTCATCATCGCGCGAGGCCGAGCGGTTGCCGTCGTGATCGAGCTTCTCCTCGCGCATCGAGCGGAACTTGAACATGTCGAAAAACTGGTTGCCGCGCCCGAGGCGGCGCTGGATGAACAGCATCGGGCCGCCATCCTCGAGCTTGACCAGCACCGCGATCACCAGCAGCAGCGGCAAGAGCACGACCAGCCCCACCAGCGCCACGGCCACATCGAAGGCGCGCTTGAGGATCCGGGCGCGCAGGCCGAGCGGGCCGGTGGAGACCACCAGCGTCGTCCTGTCGAGCGCGTCATAGCGGTGCACCCCGACCGCGCCGAGCTTGTGCGCGGGCTCGCTGACGATCTCGCCATAGACGCCTGCGCACTTCAGCAGGAAGGCCCAGTCCTCGCGCCGTTCGCGCGGGCAGCTGACCACCACCTGATCCTGGTTGCGCAGCAGCTTGCCCAGCCGGTCGAGCATGAAGGGATCGTGGCTGCCCGGATCAAGGTTGTATTCGGCCGCCGAAATGCGCTCGGCCCCGGCGAAGGCGAAGCTCGATCCGCCATCGTCGATCACCAGCCGGTTGCTCACCCGCCCGCCCCAGCGGGCCGCGATAATCACCGCAACAACGCGGCGGATCGCCACCACCAGCACCGCGGCCAGCAACAGGCCGAGCGTCACCACCCCGCGCGAGAAATCGTCGTTGGACTTGGTGTAGAAGCCCACGAAGTTGATGAGCGCGGCCGAAATCACCAGCGCAGTCAGCGCCTTGCGCGAGGCAAAGGTCCAGCTGCCCAGCGCGCGCACGCCATAGGATCCGTTGTAGAGCGCGATCGTGAAGTAGGCCGGCAGCATCACCTGCGCGGTGATCATCGCGCGGCCCTCGGCCCACACGCCTTCCCAGATCAGCGCGGCAAGCGCGAAGCTGAAGTGGAACAGCGCGCCGTCGGTCAGCAGCATCATCGCATAGGCGCGCAGGCGGCGCCGCTCCAGCGATGGCACCAGTCTGCTTTCCACCGACTGGTGGCGTACTGCATCCAGTAGCCTCGGCGTAGCGCGGTTCATGGAAGCCCTTCCCCCAAAGGTGCGACCCTCAAGATGTTGCCTTGCGGATATTACAGACAAAAGCACATCTTGTGCGACTGCGAAATGCAGCTTGTCACATTTTGCTAACGCTTCGCAGCAAATCGCCCGATTTCGGCCAGCTCCTGCGCGAGCAGCAGCTCGGCGGCCTGACTGTTGGCGATGAGGCTGCGGTGGAGCGCGGTGAGTCGGGGGATCAGCCGGTCGAGCCGCGTCTCGCGGCTGCCCCGCGCGGCCGGTTGCAGCCAGCGCTTGAACTGGTTCTGGATGTCGCGTTTCTCGCGGAAGAAGATGCCGAGCCGCATCTCGGCGCCCTTGTCGATCTGTTCGAAGGCACCGCGCGGGCCGAGATAGGCGGCGATCTGCGCGAGTTGCGCCGCCCGCCGTTCGAGCGCGAGCGCGACCCCCACGGGGTTGAGGCCGAGCTCGCGCATCCGCCGCACCTCGCCCGCGATCTTGCCGGTCTCCCCGCCGAGCACGGCGTTGACCAGCGGGGCAAAGCCGTCCTCTTCGGTGGCCGCGCCGATCGCGGCGTGATCCTCGGGCGTGGCGGCCCGCGGGGCCTGGGGATCGGCGCCGACATACAGCGCGAGCTTGTCGACCTCCGACTGGGCGAGCCTGACGTCGAGCCCGGCGGACCGCGCGATGCGTTCGGCAAGGTCGCCGCCAAGCCTGAGGCCCGCCGCGTCCGCCATCTGCCGCACCGCCTGCGCCACCGCCGACAGATCGGGCGGGTGGAACATCGCGACGAGCGCATCCTTGCGCTTTTCCAGCAGCTTGGCGGTGCGCGACTTGTCGGTGGCGCTGGTGGCGACGATGATCACCGGCGCCGCCTCGCCCGCGCCGGCCTCGCCGGTCTCGATCAGGATTTGCAGCGCGTCATGCGCATCATCGCCGCTCGCGCGCACCCAGATGTGGCGGTTGCCGCCGAACAGCGAGGCCGAGCGCGCCTCGTCCCCCAAGAGGGCGGGATCGCGCTTCAGGTCCGCGCCGGTCAGCTCGATCCGCTCGCCCGGATCGGGCAGGGCGGCGGCGAGGCGCTGTGCCGCGGCGCTGGCGCCGGCTTCGTCGGGTCCGCAGAAGAAGAACATCCGGCAGGATGCCGCGCCCGCCGGGGCCCCTCGCAGAAAATCCTTCTGGGTCGCCTTCACGGCTGGACGGGGCGGCCTTGCGCGCCTTGGGACCTCAAGGTCAGCGCGACCTGTGTCGCCATCCGGTCGGCAACTTCGAGCGCGAGGTTTTCGAGCGCCTTCTGCTCGGCGGCGATGGTGGCATATTCGCTGGACACCACGTCGATCCCGGCGTCCGAGCCCGAGGTCGCATCGAGCAGCACCGCGCCGGTGGCCAGATCGATGAGCTGGTAGCGCGCGCGCAGGATACGGCGTTCCCGGCTGATGGTGTCGTCGTTGAGGACGCCCAGCGCCTCGAGCGAATCGTCCAGTCGCACGTCGAGCCGGTATTGCGGCACCGCCTGCCCCGCCACGCCGAGCCGCGCATCGAGCGCGTTCTTGACCAGCCAGCCTCCCCGACCCTGGATCGCGGGCACCTCGACCGACGCCAGCCCCTGCGCCGAGACCGACTGCGTCCCGCCCGCATACATCGGCGTCAGACCGCAGGCGGACAGGGCCAGGAGGGCGGCGAGGGCGAGAAGAATCCGCATCAGGTGACGATATTCACCAATCGGTCCGGCACGACAATCACCTTGCGCACCGGCGCGCCATCCAATGAGCGCTGGAGGTTCGCCGAAGCCAGCGCCAGCGCCTCGAGGTCCTGCCTGGAAGCCCCCTTGGGCGCGGTGACCGTGTCGCGCAGCTTGCCCATGTGCTGGATGGCGATGGTCACCTCGTCATCGACCAAGAGCGCGGGATCGACTGCGGGCCAGGCGGCATCGGCGATCAGGCCTTCCCCGATCGACTGCCACGCTTCCTCGGCGAGGTGCGGCATCATGGGCGCCGCCAGATGCACCAAGGCCCGGATGGCGGAGCTCCGGCTCGCCGAGGGCGCGGCCTTCTCGACCGCGCCGGTCAGTTCGTAGATGCGCGCCACGGCCTTGTTGAAGCCCAGCGCTTCGATGTCGGCAGCGACGGCGGCGATGGTCTGGTGGGTCTTGCGGTCGAGCGCCTTGTCCTCGCCCGTCGCCGCAGCGTCATGGGCGCAGAACAGCCGCCACAGCCGCTGGACGAAGCGCGCGCAGCCCTCGATCCCGGCGTCGGACCACGGCAGATCGCGCTCGGGCGGCGAGTCGGACAGCATGAACCAGCGCACCGCATCCGCACCGTGGCGGGCGATGATCGCATCGGGGTCGACGACGTTCTTCTTCGACTTCGACATTTTTATCACGCGGCCGACTTCGACGGGCGCGCTGTCCGCCAGCAGCGTCGCGCCGTCCGCGGTGCGGTCGACCTCCTCCGGCCCGAAGAACACCGGCACCCCGCGCGCTTCATCAATGCGGCTATAGGTCTCGTGCGTCACCATGCCCTGCGTGAACAGCGCGGCAAACGGCTCCTGCACCGCGATCTTGCCGGTGTGGGCGAGCGCGCGGGTCCAGAAGCGGGCGTAGAGCAGGTGCAGGATCGCGTGCTCGATGCCGCCGATATAGTGCTGCACCGGCATCCACTTGGCGACTTCCTCCGGGTCGAAGGGCTTGTCGGCGGGCTGGCTCGCAAAGCGCAGGAAATACCACGAGCTGTCAACAAAAGTGTCGAGCGTATCGGTCTCGCGCCGCGCCGGATTGCCGCACTTGGGGCAGTCCACGTGCTGCCACGTCGGGTGGCGTTCGAGCGGATTGCCGGGGACCTCGAAGGTCACATCCTCGGGCAGGGTGACGGGGAGCTGGTCCTTGGGCACCGGCACCACGCCGCAGGTCTCGCAATGGATGAAGGGGATCGGCGTCCCCCAATAGCGCTGGCGGCTGACGCCCCAGTCGCGCAGGCGCCACACGGTGCGCCCCTCGCCCCAACCGGCACCTTCCGCGCGGGCGATGACCTCGGCCTTGGCCGCTTCCACCGCCATGCCATCGAGGAAGCCGGAATTGACGATCACCCCGTCCCCCGCCTCGGCCTCGCCCTTGAAGGGCTCGTCCGCGCGGGCGGGATCGGATGCGACGACGCGCAGGATCGGCAACCCGTATTTGGTCGCGAATTCGAAATCGCGCTGGTCGTGGCCGGGCACGCCCATCACCGCGCCGGTGCCGTATTCCATCAGCACGAAATTGGCGATGAACACCGGCAGGTCCGCGCCGGTGAACGGGTGCTTCGCCGTGATCGGCGTCAGGTAGCCGAGCTTCTCCGCGGTTTCGAGCGCTGCGGCCGTGGTCGCGCCCTTCTTGCACTGGTCGATGAACGCGGCGACTTGCGCGTCGCCCGCCAGCCCCTGGGCAATCGGGTGGTCGGCAGCGACCGCACAGAAGCTCGCGCCGAAGATCGTGTCGGGGCGGGTCGAATAGACCGGCAGCTTGCCGCCGTCGGAAAGGTCGAAGCAGAACTCCAGCCCTTGCGACTTGCCGATCCAGTTCTCCTGCATCAGGCGGACCTTCTCGGGCCAGTCGGCAAGGCTGCCGAGGCTCTCCAGCAGATCATCGGCAAAGTCGGTGATCTTGAGGAACCACTGGTTCAATTTGCGCTTTTCGACCTCCGCGCCGCTGCGCCAGCCCTTGCCGTCGATCACCTGTTCGTTGGCGAGCACGGTCATGTCGACCGGGTCCCAGTTGACGGTCGATTCCTTGCGGTAGACGAGGCCCGCCGCATACAGATCGAGGAACAGCGCCTGTTCGTGGCCGTAATATTCGGGATCGCAGGTGGCGAATTCGCGGGTCCAGTCGAGCGCGAAGCCGATGCGCTGGAGCTGCGCCTTCATCTGCGCGATGTTCGCCCTCGTCCAGCCGCCGGGGTGCACGCCCTTTTCCATCGCGGCATTCTCTGCCGGCATCCCGAAGGCGTCCCAGCCCATCGGGTGCAGCACTTCATGCCCACGCATCTTCTGGTAGCGCGCCAGCACGTCGCCCATCGTGTAGTTGCGCACGTGGCCCATGTGGATGCGCCCGGAAGGGTAGGGAAACATCTCGAGGATGTAGCTCTTGGGCTTGGGGCTGTCGCTGTCGGCCGTGAAGGTGCCGGCTTCCGTCCAGGCACGCTGCCAGCGTTCATCGGCGACGGCAGGGTCGAAACGGGTGTCAGTCATGCAAGGTCGGTCCGGTGGAGCGGTGTCAGGAAGCAAGCGCCTGGCGGCGCAGATCGCGGGCCTTGGTGAGGATGATGTCCTCAAGCTTCTGGACGGTCGCCGCCTGCACCGGGGCCTCGACCCAGGTGCCCGACTGGTTGACCTGACGGCTCGCCGCGACCCGCAGCGCATCGGCGCGCAGGTCCTGGTCGAGGATCGTGACGGTCAGCTTCACCCGCTCGCCCGGATTGGCCGGGTTGGCATACCAGTCGGTCACGATCACCCCGCCGGCGCTGTCCGCCTGGAGCAGCGGCGCGAAGCTGACAGTGTCGAGCGCGGCGCGCCACAGATAGGCATTGACGCCGATGGTGTTGAGCTGGGCAGCGGCAAGCTCGGTGCGCGGACGTTCACGCCCGCCGCAGGCCGCAAGGCCGACCAGCGCGGCGCCGAGCAGAGCATAACCGGCGGTGCGGCGAAGAAGGGCGGAAGGGGCGCGTGTCACTGCCGGATCATCCTCAATCATGAAGTCTCGGGCCCGCTCTATAGTGGCATGCCCCCTTGCGGCAAGCACGAAGGCGCGATCGCCCCCGGTGCAAGCCTGCGTGCAAGACTCAGCACCCCTCGTGCTTTACCGGGGCTGAATTGCAAGGCTGTGCAAGGCTTTCTGTGTGCATGGTGCCACAGGTAAGCGGCGAAACCCGGGCGGCTGCGGCAATATCATTGCAAGCCGGCGGGCAATGCCTAGGAATATATGTGGAAACAGGCGCGACTCATCCAGTGTTCATGTCGCATCTGCTTGGGGCTCTATCTGATCGGGGTCCGGGAACAGGGACGAAGGTTTAAGCATGGCAGGCACGGCGGACAGGTTGGCAAAAGCGGAGGTGCGGGCAGGTCGCTCGCTGCCGCTCGCCGCGCTGTCCGGCCTGCTCGCGCTCGCCGTCCCCAGTGCAGGCTTCGCGCTCGCCGGGCAGATCGCTCCGGCACAGACTGCGGCGATTTCGGGTGCCGGTCTTGAGGCGCTGGGCCTCGGCATGTTCACCCCCGCCTCGGTCGAACCGGAACTCGCCGCCCGCGTCGCCGGCAAGGCCCGGGCGCGCGGCGTGTATTTCACCCCCGCCAGCGCCCCGCCGATCACCGGCAAGCGCACTGTCACCGTCGCGGTGCGCGTGGATGACGATACGGCCCGCGCGATCTCGGTGAGGAAGGCGCTCGATGCGGTCCCGGGCCGCGGCACGGCGCCCGCCGGGCTTGATGCGAGCAAGTTCCAGCTCGGTGCGGCGCGCGGCTACAAGAGCTTCGCGCGCACCGTCGACCTGTCGGCCAATGTCCCCAAGCTCGCCCTGCCCGACCTTGCGCAGTTCGAGCCTTCGCGCCCCAAGGCCGACGACAAGCCCTCGCGCCTCCAGCCGCGCATCGAATTCAGCGACCGCGCGATCGCCGGCCGCTCGCCCAACACGCTCGATTCGACCGCCGCACAAACGGTGGGCGTCGGCGGCAGCTTCCGCCTTTCGCCCAACCTCAACGTGACCGCGGGCGTGCGCTACTCGCAGGAGCGCGAACGGCTCGATCCGCTCACCAACTCGGTGCAGGACAGCCAGGCCGTCTACGTCGGCACCCAGATCAAGTTCTGATCCTGCACCGGCATTCAGCGCTGACGGCCTGCAAATGGCCCGGCTGCGGGCTTGCGGTGCTCACGGCCTTCAAGGCCGCTGCGCTCCGGATCCCGCATCCACACCATTTTCGGCACGTCATCACCTGAATGACCACACCGGATCGGCCGCCGACCTTCCTCGCAAATCCCCGCCGCAAGCCCCTTTCAACGCATAGCTATTCCCCGCTTTCCCTAAGGGAATGCGCTCGCTAGGTTGCGCCCAACAAGCGTCACAATTCGAGGGGAGAATGCCATGGGCCGGGTAGCCATCGTCACCGGGGGAACGCGCGGGATCGGGGAGGCGATCTGCAAGCGGCTCCAGCGCCAGGGCCACACGGTCATCGCCAACTACGCCGGGAACGAGGAAAAGGCCAAGGCCTTCACCGAAGCGACCGGCATTCCCGCCTACAGGTGGGACGTGGGCGATCACGAAGCGACGCTGGCGGGCGTGGCCGAGGTCGAGGCGGCGCACGGCCCGGTCGACATCGTCGTCAACAACGCCGGCATCACCCGCGACGGCACGCTCCACAAGATGAGCTTTGCCGATTGGAACGATGTCATGCGCATCAACCTTGGCGGGTGCTTCAACATGGCCAAGGCGACCTTCCCCGGCATGCGCGAGCGCGGGTGGGGGCGGATCGTCAACATCGGCTCGATCAACGGGCAGGCGGGCCAGTACGGCCAGGTCAACTACGCCGCCGCCAAGAGCGGCATCCACGGTTTCACCAAGGCGCTGGCGCAGGAAGGCGCGAAGTTCGGGGTGACGGTCAACGCCATCGCGCCGGGCTATATCGACACCGACATGGTCGCCGCCGTGCCCGCGCCGGTGCTCGAGAAGATCGTCCCCAAGATCCCGGTCGGCCGCCTCGGCATGGCCGAGGAGATCGCGCGCGGGGTGGCGTTCCTCACCTCCGAGAACGGCGGCTTCATGACCGGCTCGACCATGAGCATCAACGGCGGGCAGCATATGTACTAGCAAGGGCAGGCGAGCAGCGCAGCTGCAAGCCGGCGCCGCAAGGCGGCCCGCCGCGCGGCCAGCGGGTCGGCGGCGAAGCCCGCCGAACCCGTCTGACATCAGCCTGCGGCTTTGCCGCAGGCCCCCTCACCCCCCCTTACCGAGCACCCTTGCCGCCGGCCCCAATCCCGCTAAGCTCCCCGCCAAAAGGGGGCACCACCATGGCATTGTCCGAAGCGCAAGCAGACCTCCGCCTCGCCCATGTCAACGGCGGCGCGGGGGTGATCGCGTCCGGCCTTGCCTGGACCGCGGCGGCCTTCGCGTTCCTCGCGGCGGGGCCCGAGGCGGGCTTCGCAGTGCTGTTCGTCTGCGGCCTCGCCATCGCGCCCGCGGCGCAGGCCCTGTCGAAATTCGTCTTCAAGGCCCCGCCCTCGGGTCCCGGCAAGCGGCTCGAATGGATCGCGGTCGCGACCGTGCCGGTGCTGCTGGCGGGGTTCTATTTCGGGTGGCGCGGCATGGCCGGGGCGCCCTTTGCCGCGATCCCGATGGTCGCGATTGCGGTGGGGGCGCGCTACCTCGTCTTCCCGGTGATGTATGGCGGGGCGGTGTTTCCGTGCCTCGGCGCGGTGTTCATTGCAGGCGGAGCGGCCTGGCTTGCCGCGCCGGAGAGCGCCGCCCTGCCGGTGACGATCGGCCTTGCGCTCGCCGAACTGGCGCTCGGCGCGCTGCTGGTGCGCCAGTGGCGCGGGGCGGGAGAGCCTGCGTGATGCGCCTCGCCCTCGCGCTGGCCGCCGGCGTGTGCTGCGCCGCGCCCGCCGCCGCGCAGGAGTATGTGCTGGCGATGACCTACGAAACCGGCACCGAGGGCGGCGCGGATGGCGCCAGCAGCGCGGCGAGCGGCCGGCAGGCCATCGCCGAGAGGGTGCTCGCGCTGACCCTCGAAGGGGCCGAGCTCGAATACACGCTCCCCTCCGATCCCGAAGAGGTGCGCGGCAACGCGCGCTGGATGTTCCCCGCGCGGGTGCGGGTGGTGGGCGATGGCAGCATGGCGCTGCTCAACGCCGATGAACTCACCGCCCGCGCCGATGCGTGGCTGGCCGAAATGGAGTGGCCGCGCGAGGTGTGCTCGCGCTGGACCTTCAGCTGGGCCGCCTACCAGATCCGCTGCGATGCCGCCGCCGCCGTCGAGACGGTGGAAAGCTACGGGATGCAGCCGGGGCGGATCGCGGCGGGGCAGCCCTTCGCGCTCAAGGGCGCGCTCGGGCCGGTGGTGCTGGAGCGTTCGGGCGAGGCCGAGGGCCGGGTGATCCTCACCGGCTCCGGCCCGGTCGACGTCGCCTTCCTGCGCGAGGAAGATACCCGCGCCGCACTGGTGGTTGCCGAGGTCGGCCGCGAGGCGCTGACGCCCGAAGCGGCCGCCGCCGCTTCCGCCGCGATCGCTGCGACCGGCACGGTCTCGGTCACCTTCGCGGTCGATGCGGCAGGCATGGTGTGGCGGCGCGAGGACGTGTCGGACTATACCATGACCGGCAGCCGCTGGCGCGACGGCCACACCCGCGCCCGCACCACCGTCACCCGCCTGACCCGCGCCGAATGGGAACGGCAGCAGGCGGAAAGGGAGGCGGAAGAGGACCGCGCGGAGCCGCTGGCCGATCCCGCTAGTCGATAACGATCCCAGCGACCTTCCACGCGCCGTCCTCCCAGGCAAGGCTGACGCGCTCGGTCTGGGCCGTGCCGTCCGCATAGGTCGAGCGGAACCTGACCAGCCGGTAGCCCTGCGGCGGGGCGGGGACATAGTCGTTGCCGGTGATGTCGCGGGTCAGCATATGCCCAAGCGGCGTGCGCAGGCGGGCGGAGACGTCGCTCCATGCCTTCAAGGTGTTGAGCCGGCGGAATTCGGCGCCGGTGGCGGCATAGCTTTCGGCCCAGCGGCCCTGATCGATCAGCGCGAGGAAATCCCCCGCCGCGCGGGCGGCGGCATCGGCCTCGCTCTCCGGCGCGGCGGCGGCGGCTATCGGTATCGCGGGGGCGGGGCCGGCGAGAGTGAGCGGGGATGCGGGAAGGAACAGGGCGGCAAGGATGATCGACATGGCGGCAGCTCCGACAAGAGACAGGACGAGGCCGGGCCGCGCCCACCGCCGGGTGGCGGATGGCGCATGTCCTGCCGCCGGAGCGCTGCCGGGCGCATCCCCCAACGGCTTGTCCCCCAGCGTTTCGGGGGTGTGCTCGCCCTCCGCTTCGAGCAGGCGCCGCGCCGCCTCGCGGCTGCTGGTGGTGCCGAGCTTGCGCCGCGCCTCGCGCAGGCGTTCGTTGACGGTGTGGACCGACAGGCCCAGCTCGCGCGCCGAGGACTTGGCGTCATGCCCGCGCAGCAGCAGGCGCAGCGCGTCCTTCTCCTTCGGGGTCAGCACGTCGGGGCTGGTGGTCATGGCCGCGAAGGTAGGGCGCAGGCCCCCACGCGGCCACCCCGAATTTCTGGGGGGTCGCAGGGGGACCAGGTCCCGGCCGGAAGCGGCGCGGGCACCGCGCGAAGGTGGCGCCGCCGTGTTGACGGGCGCGCTCAGGCGCGGGAGCGCACCTGCACGCGCAGCAGCCAGATCAGCGCCGCGGCGCCCGCCGCCATCGCGGCGATGACATAGAGCCCGCTCGCAAAGCTCCCCGTCCCGTCTCTCAGCGCGCCCCAGGCAAAGGGGGTGACGAAAGCGCCGATCTGCGCGATGGTGTTGATCGCCGCCGCGCCCACCGCCAGTTCGGCCCGGGTCATCACCTCGGGCCAGGCCGAGGACAGCAGCATCTGCACGCTCGCGCCGACGATGGCGAAGGCGATATAGGCGGCGACGATCATCTCGCCCGGCCCGCCGGCGGCGATCACCAGATAGGCCGCAGCGATCACGACCGTGCACCAGAAGGCATAGATGAACCGGTCGCTCCGGCGGTCGGCTTCGTGGCCGAGCCACAGCATCGCGAGGGTGCCAAGAATCCCGCCGGCAGCGACCGTCCAGCCGACCGCCTCCTGCCCCAGCCCGCCGCCCGAAGCGAGGATCATCGGCGCTGAAAGCGTGAAGGTGATGTTCGCGCCGATCAGCAGGAAACTGAGCCCGCCATTGAGCAGCACCCGCGGATTGCCGAGCGCGGCAAGGACGTTGTGGCCCGGCGGCTCGCCCCGCAGACGCTGCTCGCGCGCCAGTTCTTCGGCGATCCAGTCCTGTTCTGCCGGGGTCAGCCAGGTGACGCTTGCGGGCCGGTCGGGCAGCCATGCGAGCACGGCGAGGCCGACCAGCACCGTCGGCAGGCCTTGCGCAAGGAACAGCCATTGCCAGCCCGCCAGCCCCGCCGTCCCGTCGAACGACAAGAGCCAGCCCGAAACCGCCCCCATCACCAGCGAGGCGAGCGGCACCGCGATATAGAAGCGGCTCACCGCGCGGCTGCGGTGGCAGGGCGGGAACCAGCCCGAGAAATAATAGATGACGCCGGGGTAAAACCCCGCCTCGGCGACACCCAGCAGGAAGCGCAGGATGTAGAAGCTCGCCGCGCTCTCGACGAACATCATGCCCGCCGAAAGCAGCCCCCAGGTGACCATGATCCGCGCGATCCACTGGCGCGCCCCGAACCGGGTGAGCAGCAGGTTCGAGGGAATCTCGAACAGCGCATAGCCGAGGAAGAACAGCCCTCCGCCAAGACCATAGACGGTCGCGCTGAAGCCGAGATCGGCGTTCATGTCGGTCGCCGCGAAGCTGACATTGACCCGGTCAAGATAGGCAAAGAGGTAGGCGACGAGGATCAGCGGAATGATCCGCCACATCGCCTTGTTCATCGCCGAAGCGCCGATGGCCTCCTGTTCGTCGTCCGCTGCCACCATCGCCTGCCCCCCGAGAGCGAGACTAACTCATGCCAACGTGGGGCGCAATGAAGCGGGTGGGCGAGGGGCGGCGCGGGGACGTGACAAAAACTTAAGGGCTTGGCCCTAGCCGTTGCTCGTGGCAGCACCAGAGGCGGAAATGTGGAACGACGACAACGCGATCTATGACGATGGAGAGTGGATCACGTGGACAGAAATCAATTCCCATCTTGATCGATTGGAGTTTGAAGCCGCTTTTCCGTCTCTCGATGTAGAACTCGTCCCGATTTTCCAAAGACTGATCGAAACCGCGCAAGATTATTTCCATCTGACGGGCCGCCATTTGCAGGTCTATGGCGATCTAGGCGAACTCTATGGCGCAATCGTTCACGGAGTGAAGCTCCACCGCAACTATGCCCAAGGATCCGACGGCAAGATCGGCAATGCATTTGTAGAAATCAAAACGATCACGCCATTCAAAAGTAATGATGTCATCACCTTGAACATGGATCGGAACTTTAGTGCGGTCTTGATCGTGAAGATCAATGAGAATTTCGAAATTTCGAGCAAGTTGATCAAGCGGAAGGACTTGCCAAAAGGATCGAGAAAGCTCTTGCGTCTGAACTGGAGTGATTTCACGAACACGCCAGAACCGGCTCACCAACTGCATTGTTCGGAAGCAAGACCGGGATAAGGGAGGAGCGATAGGCCGCTCAGCCCCCCTTCCCCGCCGCCACCATCGCGTCCCATTGCTCCCACGGTATGGCGCGCCCCGGATAGGCGACGCTTCGGAAGGGCCAGTCGCGGGCGAGCCATTTTTGCACCCACGCGTAAAGCTCGGCGTCGAAGCCCGCCTCGTATTCGGCGGCAGTGACCCACAGCACCACCTGCGCGTCGTACCCGGGGACCCTGCTCGGGTAGACATAGACGCAAGCCCGCTCGCGGGTGCCGTCGGGGGTGAGGACCGCGTAGGCGAAGGACGTGCGGGCGGCGAACCGGCCCGCCTCGGTCTCCATGTCGAGCACCGCGTCCTTCATCGTCAGCCCCGCATGGGGCCAGTCGGGCGAGCGGGTGAAGGTCTTCTGGAGATGCGCGATCGAGCTCATATAGGCGCGGTAATCGATCTCGGTGAGCCCGGGGCCGAGCGGGACGAGCCGGAAGCCCGGCCCCCCGGCGGTCAGCGGCACGGCGAAATCGGGGGCGATCCACGGGGCGGGGGCGGGGGTTGCCGCAGGGGCCTGCGCCTGCGCGGCCGGAGGCCCTGCTGCTGCCCCGAGCAGCGCTGCCGCCGCCGCCATCACTGCCCTCAGCCGCATCGCCCCGCTCCTTCCTCGCCAAACCCGCCACCCGCGATTTTCCTACACCGCGCAAAACGGCTACAGGACGGGCAGCTCTTTCACTTCGTGACCCCCCCGCGTGGACCTGGCAATTGCGCGAATGACGCAAAGGCGCGGTGCCCGCCCGGCTGCCGATGCAGCGGAAAATCGTGTGAACTTCGGTTTTGCCCCGCAACCCGATGAAAGAACGCGCGAAATCCTGTAGGATTGCACATTTTGCAATGTGAACTTCGTGAACTTTGCCCGCGCCCCGTGGCGGCGATCAGCTCCGGTAGAGCGCGTCGATCCGTTCCTGATAGCGTTCGCGGATCTTGTGGCGGCGGATCTTCATCGAGGGGGTCATCTCCTCGTTCTCGATGGTGAAGGCTTCATCGGCAAAGGCGAACTGGCGGACCTTCTCGATCACCGAGAGGTCGGCATTGGTCCGGTCGATGCCGGCGCGCACCGCGTTCTTGAAGGCGGGCAGCTCCTGCAAGGCCTTGAGATCGAACTTCTCGCCGTTCTCGCGCGCCCATTCCAGCGCCCATTCGGCATCGGGCACGATCAGGCCGACGACATAGGGCCGCTTGTCGCCGCTCACCATCGCCTGGGCGATCTCGGGCTGGAGCGTCAGCATCCCCTCGACCTTCTGCGGGGCGATGTTGTCGCCCTTGTCGTTGACGATCATGTCCTTCTTGCGGTCGGTGATCTTGATCCGGCCCTTGTGGTCCAAGTGGCCGATATCGCCGGTGTGGAGCCAGCCGTCCTTGAGGGTGCGCGCGGTTTCGGCATCGTTGCGCCAGTAGCCGTGCATGACCAGCTCGCCGCGCACCAGGATCTCGCCATCCTCGGCGATCCGCACCTCGACCCCGCGCATCGGCGGGCCGACGGTGTCCATCCTGAGGCCGACCCTGGGCCGGTTGCAGCTGATCACCGGTCCGGCCTCGGTCTGGCCGTAGCCTTGCAGCATGGTGAGGCCCATGGCCTCGAAGAAATTGCCGACTTCCGGATTGAGCGGCGCGCCGCCCGAAACCATCGCCTTGATCCGCCCGCCGAATTTCTGGCGGATCTTGGGCCTCAAGGTCTTCTCGACAAGGAAGTCGATCGGCCGGTCGCGCAGGCGCTTCTTGCCGTCACGCGCGTTGCCGGCGATCTTGAGGGCATTGTCCATCATGAAATTGGCGACCTTGCCCTGCTTTTCGACCTGCTTCATGATCCGCGTGCGCAGCACCTCGAACAGGCGCGGGACGACGACCATGATGGTGGGCCGCGTCTCCTCGATATTGCTGGCGAGCTTTTCGAGGCCTTCGGAATAGAAGATCTCCGCGCCCACCCCGATGGGAAGATATTGCCCGCCGGTGTGCTCGTAGGCGTGGGACAGCGGCAGGAACGAGAGGAAGCGTTCGTCCTTGATCCCGAAATCGGAAATGAGGATTTCGGCCGCGCCCGCGACGTTGCACAGGATCGATCCGTGGTGCTGCATCACGCCCCGGGGCGCGCCGCCGGTGCCGCTGGTGTAGATGAGGCAGGCGGTGTCCTCGCGCGCGATCCGGGCGATGCGCGCGTCGACCGCAGCGCGCGCAGGCGCGGCATCGCCGGTGACGAGGCTCGCCCAGTCGTGATATTCGAAGCTGCCCGATTGTTGGCGCTTGAGGTTCTCGATACCGATGACATGCTCGACCAGGCCGGTCTGGCCGATCGCGCCCACCACCGGGGCGAGCAGCTTCTCGGTCGAGACGAACACCGCGCGCGCGCCCGAATTGTCGAGGATGTGGGCGTGATCGCGGCGGGTGTTGGTGGTGTAGGTGGGTACGGTGATGCAGCCTGCCGCCATGATCGCAAGGTCGGCGATGCACCATTCGGGCCGGTTCTCGGACACGAGCGCGACGCGGTCGCCGTCATCGAGGCCCATGCCGCGCAGCGCCTCGGCCATGAGGCACACCTGCTCCGCCGCCGAACGCCAGGTCTGCGTCACCCACTGCCCGCCGGTCTTGTGGCCGAGGAACGGTGCATCGCCCTTTGCGTCGGCGCGCTTGAGGAACAGCTCCACGAGGTTCTGCGCGGTGTCGATGTCCTGCAAGACCTGCGGGTCGGCAGGGTTGGCAACCGCGCGGGCGGCGTGCGGAACGGTGGGAGAATGCACTGGCAAAGGCTCCTGATCCCTTCGGAAGTTCTCGTCCGGGGTTCAGGTGCAACCCCGTGCCCCTTCTCGTTAGAAGCTGTGGGCCGTAGCGGCAAGCACCTCGCGGCAGGCGTGTCAGGGCGTGACGAGGCTGACCAGGCGCGGCTCGGTCGCCACCTGCCAGGTGCCGTCGGGGCCAAGGCCCAGCGCATTGGCCTTGATCGGCGCAGTCCCGGCGCGGATGCCCTTGTGGCCGAGCCGCTCGAGTTCGGGTTGCATCGCCACCAGCGGCGTGCCCTCCTCGATCAGCAGCATGTCGCCGACCGACATGGCGAAGGGCAGGGCGAGCGCATCCTGCGCGCCGAGCCCGAAATCGAGCACGCCGATGATCCCGCGCGCAACGGTGACGGGGATCGTCGGCCCACCGGCCGCGCCGATCACCAGCACCACCTTGCCGCGCGCGTCGTAGACGATGGTCGGCGCCATCGACGAGCGCGGGCGCTTGCCGCCCTCGACCCGGTTGGCGACCGGCTTGCCGCCGTCCTCGGGGGTCAGCGTGAAGTCGGTGAGTTCGTTGTTGAGGTAGAAGCCGCCGAAGTGCAGCCCCGACCCGAACGCGCCCTCGATGGTCGAGGTGTAGCTGACGGCATCGCCCTCGGCGTCGACCACCGCGAAGTGGGTGGTGCCGTGCTCGGGCTCCTCCGGCCCGTCCCCGCGCGCGCGCGGCGCGCCGGGGGGCACGCCGGGCTCGGGCCTGGCGATGGTCGTCGCCGGATCGATCAGCGCCGAGCGCGCCGCAAGGTAGGCGGGATCGACGAGGCCCTTGACCGGCACCGCGACGAAATCAGCATCGCCCGCATAGAGCTCGCGGTCGGCATAGGCGAGGCGCTGGCTTTCGATGAACAGGTGCCAGAACACCGGGCTGTCGGGGCCCGATGCGGCGAGATCGAAACGTTCGAGCTGGCCGAGCATCTGCGCCACCGCGATCCCGCCCGAGGACGGCGGGCCCATGCCGCAGATGCGGTAGATGCGGTAGCCCGTGCACACCGCGGCGCGCTCCTTCGCCGTGTAGCCGGTGATGTCGGCGGCGGTCATCCGGCCGTCCTGCGGAGTGGCGGCGGCAACATGGCTGGCAAGCGCAGCGGCGGGGGCGGGGCCGTAAAAGGCTTGCACCCCCCCGGCGGCGAGCTTGCGGAAGGTCGCGGCGAGTTCGGGCACGCGCACCGTGGCGCCGACCGGCAGCGGCTCGCCATCGGCGCCGAAAAACACCGCGCGTGCGGCATCGGACTTGTCGGCGCGGCCCTTGTTGCCCTTGAGCGATTCGAACAGCCGCCGGTTCATCACGAAGCCATCCTCGGCGAGCGCAATGGCTGGCGCGAACAGATCGGCCCAGGCGAGCTTGCCGTGGGCCGCGTGGGCCTTGGCGGCGAGCGCGAGATTGCCCGGCACCCCGACGCTGAGGCCCGAGAAGACGCGGGTGTCGCGGCCCAGCACCTTGCCGCTCGGATCGAGGAAGCGCGTCGGCGTGGCGGCGGCAGGCGCAGTCTCGCGGCCATCGTAGGTGGTGAGCGCGCCGCTCTCGCCGTCGCTGCGCACCATGAACCCGCCGCCGCCGATGCCGGAGCTTTGCGGCTCGACCACGGTCAGCGCCAGCATCACCGCGATCGCCGCGTCGGTCGCCGAGCCGCCCTTGGCGAGGATCGCCGCGCCCGCCGCGCTCGCGCGCGGATCGGCACTGCTGACCGCGCCGCCGCTGTTGAAGCGGATGTTCTCCACACCTTCGAGAGGGATGGTCTCGGAGGTGGCGCAGCCCGACAGGACGAGAGCGAGCGGGGCGATCAGGGCGGGGAAAAAGCGCATCGGCACGGGTGCTATTCGCTTCCCACCGCTTCGGCAATGCTGGTGAACCCGTCGCGCCGCATCAGGCCTTCCAGCCCGCGCGCGATCCGCGCCCCGAGGCCGGGGCCTTCGTAGACCATCGCCGAATAGAGCTGCACCAGGCTGGCGCCCGCGCGGATGCGTTCCCAGGCATGTTCGGCCGTGGCGATGCCGCCCACGCCGACCAGCGGAACCGCGCCGCCGGTCGCCTTGCGGAAATCGCGCAGGCGCTGGGTGGCCAGCATCCGCAAGGGCGCGCCCGAAAGCCCGCCCGTCTCGCCCGCGTGATGCGAACGCAAGGCGGGGCGCGCAATCGTGGTGTTCGAGACCACCAGCGCCCCCAGCCGCTTGTCGATGGCGATGCGGGCGATGGCGTCGATATCGGCAGGCTCGAGGTCGGGGGCGACCTTGAGGAAGATCGGCGCCGCACTGCCCGCCTCGGCGCGCGCGGCGACCACCGCATCGATGAGCCCGGTAAGCGCGCTCTCGTCCTGGAGCGCGCGCAGACCCGGGGTGTTGGGGCTGGAGATATTGACGCACAGGTAGCTGGCGTGCGCGGCCATCATCCGCGCCATCACCGCATAGTCGGCGATCCGGTCGGCGGAGTCCTTGTTCGCCCCGATATTGACCCCGACGATCCCCGCCCGCCCGGCGCGCGCCTGCAATCGCGCCAGCGCCGCTGCGCCCCCGCCATTGTTGAACCCCATGCGGTTGATGACAGCCCTGTCCTCGACCAGCCGGAACAGGCGCGGCTTCGGATTGCCCGCCTGCGGGAGCGGCGTGATCGAGCCGACCTCGGTGAAGCCGAAGCCCAATCCGAGCAGCGCATCGGGGACCTCGGCATCCTTGTCGAAGCCCGCTGCGACCCCGACCGGATTGGGAAAGACAAGCCCCGCCACCTCGACCCTCAGGGGACCGGCGGGCGCGGGCGCGCGCGCCGGCAGCGCCGCCAGCGCGCGCAGGGCAAGGCGGTGACCGGTCTCGGAATCGAGCGCGAAGACGGCGGGGCGGATCAGGCGGAACAGCATGAGCCAAGCGCCTATGCGAGGGCACCGCGCCTGTCGAGCCTGCGCGCTGCGTGATGCTGATTGACGCAGACATACAAGCCCTCCGGCGCTTCCAAGGGGCGCCCTGTCGCTTGCATACAATCCCCGCAGCCGATCGCTGTTTATCTGACCCCTGCGACCCGAAGGGCTCGGAGCAGCGATGCGAAGAGTTCCTCAACTCAATGGGCGGCCTTCCCGATCGGGACGGCCGCCCTTTTTTATCAGACAATTAGCCCGAGGCTGGCGCAGCCTTCCCCGGCCCGCACCCATCGCGCCCCAAGCAGCGACTCGACAAGCGGCCGCAGCCCGCGCATGAAGAACTTGCGGGGCCTGCCGGCTCCGGGGTCGCACCAAACCAAAACAAGGGGGGCCCCGGGGATCCGGGGGGGTGCTTGGGTGACGTTCCGGACAAAAATTATCGCTCCGCCCGCCGCCGCGGCGGAGCATGTGCACAGCTTCTACACGATCGAGACCGACGAACCGCTGATCGAGGAAGCGATCCCGGCCTATTCGGCCCAGCTTGTGGTGGTGGTGCGCGGCCGGCTTGCGATCAGCTTTGCCGATGGCACCCGCGCGCATTCCTCCACCGTGACCCTCAACGCGCCGCAGATGCGCAGCGCGGCCTGCGCGCTTGAAGGGCCGCTGACGGTGGTCGGCGCATCGCTCACCCACCTCGCCTGGCAGCGGCTCGCGAACCTCCCCGCAGATCAGGTCCACGACCGCCTGCCGCGCGGGCGAGATCGCGCCCGAGGCGTTGTGCGCGACGCTCGGCGCGGCGGCGGCGGCGGGGCGCCATCCGCTGCGCGCGGATCATGTCGCCGTGGTCGAGGCGATCCTGGCCTGGCTGGTGAGCGGCTTCGATCCGACGCTCGACGAGCTTTATGGCGGGCTCGGCATGTCGCCGCGCCAGGCGCAGCGCATCGCGCGGCGGTTCTTCGGGGTGCCGCCCGCGCAGATCCTCAAGCGCTTCCGGGCGCTGCGCGCGGCGATGCTGCTCGCCAATCCGGCGATGGGCGAGGAGCTTCACGACCAGATGATGGCGGCCTTCTTCGATCAGGCGCACCTTATCCGCGACATCCGCCGCTACACCGGCCGCACGCCCACCCAGCTGCGCCGGCAATCGATCGAGCGCGCGCTGCTCGATCCGGCCGCGCATGGCGAGGCGGGATCGCTGCTGCGCGATGCGGCGGACTGACCGATTGGCGGCTTGTAATGCGAGCAATCTGCTCCTAATTGCCAATTCGGACTGATACCGTCCGAATTGAGAACCGCTCGCAAATGCGCCTGTCGAACCTTGCCGATTATGCCGTCATCACGATGTGCCAGGCCGCGCTCCATTGCGGCAACGGGCGGGTGAGCGCGGCTGAACTCGCGACCGAGACCGGCCTGCCGGTGCCGACTGTGCAGAAGCTGGTCTCGAAGCTGACCGCGGCAGGGCTGCTGCGGAGTGTGCGCGGCGCGCATGGCGGGTTGCAGCTCGGGCGTCCGGCGGCGGCGATCACGGTGGCGGACATCGTCGAGGCGATCGAGGGCCGCATCGCGCTCACCGCCTGCATCGACCATGCCCCTTGCGATTACGAAGCCGGGTGCAACATGAAGCCGCATTGGCCGATCATCAACAACGCGCTGCGCGGGGCGCTGGCGGGCATCACGCTGGCCCAGCTGCGCGGCCCTGTCGCCCCATCCCCCGTCATGGGCGCGGCGACCCCTGAGGACCTTCCGGCATGAGCGAAGACATCGAAATCCAGGACCGTGACGCGCGCGAAGCTGCCGCCAAGGTCGCCGATTACGAGCATGGCTGGTCGGCCGACATCGACACCGAATTCGCGCCCAAGGGCCTGAGCGAAGACACCGTCCGCTTCATCAGCGCCAAGAAGAACGAGCCTGAGTGGATGCTCGACTGGCGCCTCAAGGCCTTCCGCCTGTGGCAGACCATGGAGGAGCCCGACTGGGCCAAGCTCGGCTATCCGCCGATCGACTACCAGGACGCCTATTACTACGCCGCGCCCAAGAAGAAGATCGAGCTGGGCAGCCTCGACGAGCTCGATCCCGAGATCAAGCGCGTCTACGACAAGCTCGGCATCCCGCTGGGCGAGCAGGAAGTGCTCGCCGGGGTGAAGGGCGCGAAGAAGGTCGCGGTTGACGCGGTGTTCGACAGCGTCAGCGTCGCCACAAGCTTCCGCGAGGAATTGCTGCGCGCAGGGGTAATCTTCCTCTCGATCTCCGAGGCGATCCGCGAATATCCCGATCTGGTGAAGCAGTGGCTGGGCCGCGTCGTGCCGGTGCGCGACAACTACTTTGCGGCCCTCAATTGCGCGGTCTTCTCCGACGGCACCTTCGTCTACGTGCCCGAAGGCGTGCGCTGCCCGATGGAATTGAGCACCTATTTCCGCATCAATGCCGAGAACACCGGCCAGTTCGAACGCACCCTGATCATCGCCGACAAGGGCGCATACGTCAGCTATCTCGAAGGCTGCACCGCGCCGATGCGGGATGAAAACCAGCTCCACGCCGCGGTGGTGGAACTGGTCGCGCTCGACGATGCCGAGATCAAGTATTCCACCGTGCAGAACTGGTATCCCGGCAATGCCGAGGGCGTGGGCGGGATCTACAACTTCGTCACCAAGCGCGCGCTGTGCCAGGGTGACCGGAGCAAGGTCAGCTGGACGCAGGTCGAAACCGGCTCGGCGGTGACGTGGAAATATCCCTCCTGCGTCCTCAACGGCGAGGATAGCGTGGGCGAGTTCTACTCGGTCGCGGTCACGAACAATTACCAGCAGGCCGACACCGGCACCAAGATGATCCACAACGGGCGTGGCAGCCGCTCGACGATCATCTCCAAGGGGATTTCGGCGGGCAAGTCGAACAACACCTATCGCGGGCTTGTGAGGGTCGGCCCGACGGCGAGCGGCGTGCGAAACTTCACCCAGTGCGACAGCCTCTTGCTCGGCGATCAATGCGGGGCGCACACCGTGCCCTATATCGAGGTGAAGAACCCCAGCGCGCAGATCGAGCACGAGGCGACCACGAGCAAGATCAGCGACGAACAGCTGTTCTACGCAATGCAACGCGGCCTCGGCGAGGAGGAAGCCGTGGCGCTGATCGTCAACGGCTTTGCTAGGCAAGTGCTGAAAGAGCTGCCGATGGAGTTTGCCGTGGAGGCGCAGAAGCTGCTGGCGATTTCGCTTGAGGGGAGCGTGGGGTGATCCGCGCCGCCCTCACCTTTTCCGTCACCCCGGCGCAGGCCGGGGCCCAGAGCGGCAAAGTGCAGCGCCCAGCGCCACTGGGTCCCGGCCTTCGCCGGGATGACGAAGTTGGTTTGGTTGAGGGGAGCGTGGGGTGAATAACATTCCAACTTGGCTCGCCCTTCTTGGGTTTGCAGCCCCTCTGATTGCATTAGCCGGTAGTGCTGTGGCCCTTGTAATCCGACAATATTATGAGGCCAAACAGCGGCAGCGCGACGAGTTTTTTGCGCTACTAGACCGCTTCGACAATCCAAACACTGGCATTTTTTGTCGCTTAGCAGCGACTTATCGCCTCCGAGAATTCAAAGAGGATCGTGACTTCCTCCTCCGGTTTCTGGAATTGCAGCAGAAAAATGTCGAAGGCGGGAAGGATGCTGTCGCGCTTCTTGTCGGAGAGATGAAACTCACCTGCCGTGCGCTTAGAGGCGAGGAATTCGAATGACCACCCGCAAAACCCTCGCCCTCAACCCAGAGGCTGCCGCCTCCGCCGAAGCCCCCGCGCTCAAGAAGAAGGGCCGCGGGTGGGAGATTTCGGACAAGCGGCTCGATGCGCTGCACGAGCAGGCGCGCGAATTGCGCCGCCATTCGTCCGAGGCGCACAAGGCGCTCGCCGCCAAGTTCGTCGCCGCCGACATGGGCCGCTACACCTTCAAGCGCCACGCGGTGGTCGGCTCGGCGATCGTCGATTTCAACTGCCACAACCTCGGCCTCGCGCTGGCGATTGACGAGGAGGGGCAGAACGTGCGCCTAGCCACACGCCGCGACAAGAGCCTCGAGAGCGTCGGCATTCAGGTGATGCGGATCGCCGCCGCCGACATCCTCACCGACATCGACGCGGTGCTGAAGCAGCTCACCCAGGTGATGCGCGACCGCATTGCCGAGAAGAAAGAGGCCGCCCGCGCACACAAGGCGGCCAACCCCAAGCAGACCTATTCGCGGCCCAAGTCCGGCGACAAGCCGCAGGGTGATGCGAAGCGCCCTCCAAGGAAGTATTGATGCTCGAAATCACCAACCTCCACGCCTCCGTCGGCGACAAGCCGATCCTCAAGGGCCTCACGCTCGAAGTCCCCGCGGGCGAGGTGCATGCGATCATGGGCCCCAACGGCGCGGGCAAATCGACGCTCACCAATGTGCTCGGCGGCAAGCCCGGTTACGAGGTGACGGCGGGCAGCGTGACCTTCCGCGGCGAGGATCTGCTGGCGCTGGAACCGCACGAGCGCGCCGCGAAAGGCCTGTTCCTCGGCTTCCAGTATCCGGTCGAGATCCCCGGCGTCTCCAACGTCCAGTTCCTGCGCGAGGCATTGAATTCCCAGCGCAAGGCGCGCGGGGAAGAACCGCTCTCGGGCGGCGAGTTCCTCAAGCTCGCCAAGGAGAAGGCCGGGCTGCTCAGGATGGACATGGAAATGCTGAAACGGCAGGTCAATGTCGGCTTCTCGGGCGGCGAGAAGAAGCGCGCCGAGATGGTGCAGATGGGGATTCTCGGGCCCCACCTCGCGGTGCTGGACGAGACCGATAGCGGCCTCGATATCGACGCGCTCAGGATCGTCGGCGCGGGGATCAACGCGATCATGCGCAGCCCCGGCAAGGCGGTGCTGCTGATCACCCACTACCAGCGCCTGCTCGACGTCGTGAAGCCCGACAAGGTCAGCATCCTCGCCGGCGGCCGCATCGTCGAGACCGGCGGGCCGGAGCTTGCCCTGAGGCTCGAGGCCGAGGGCTATGACGCGGTGATGGCGTGACGGTAGCGACCCTCCCGACCCGCCGCGACGAGGCATGGCGCTATGCCGACATGGATGGGCTGGCGCGGCTCGGCGCGGGGGCGCTTGGCCAGTGGCAGGCGATTGACGTTCCTGCGGGCGAAAGCCTGACGCGCTGCCTGGTGGCCGGCTCCGACGCGCCCGAACTCCACCGCTTCCGCGTCCAGCTGGGCGAGGGCGCGAGGGCGGCGTTCTTCGTCACCAATGCAGGGAGCGATTACACCCGGGTCGAGGTGGAAGTGCGGCTCGCCCGGGGTGCGCATTTCGAATTCGGCGGGGTCACGATTGGGGGGGCCAATAAGCAGGGGGGCGTCACCCGCGAATTCGTGACGCAGGTTGTCCATGCCGAACCCGAGGCGACCTCCAACCAGACCGTCCGCGCGGTCCACTGGGCGGGCGCGACGGGCAATTTCCTCGGCGAGATCAAGGTCGCGCGCCATGCGCAGAAGACCGACGCCGCGCAGGACTTCAAGGGCCTGCTGCTCGAAGCCGGGGCGAGCGCCAACGCCGTCCCGCAGCTCGAAATCTTCGCCGATGACGTCAAATGCGCCCACGGCGCCACGGTCGGCGCGCTCGACGAAGCCGCGCGCTTCTACATGATGGCGCGCGGGCTCGATCCGGCCACGGCGCAGCGGCTGCTGGTGCAGGCCTTCATCGGCGACGCCTTTGTGGCGCTGGACGACGAAGAGAGCCGCGCGACGCTGCTCGATGCAGCGCTCGCCGCGCTGGAGGGGGCCAAGCTGTGAACGCGCCCGCCACCATCACCCGCGACTTCAGCGCCGACTTTCCCGGCATGGTCACCCGTGACGGCACACCCTGGCACTATCTCGACACCGCCGCGACCGCGCAGAAGCCGCGCGCCGTGATCGACGCCATGGCGCGCGCCTTGGGCGAGGATTACGCGACCGTTCACCGCGGAGTCTACACCCGCTCGGCCGAGATGACGCTCGCCTACGAGGCAGCACGGCGCACGGTCGCCAGGTTTATCGGCGGGCATGAGGACGAGCTGGTCTTCACTCGCGGCGCGACCGAAGCGATCAACCTCGTCGCGCAGACGTGGGGCCGGGCCAACGTCAAGGCCGGGGACCGCATCCTGCTGTCGCAGGCCGAGCACCATTCGAACATCGTGCCGTGGCAGATGGTTGCGCAAGAGGTCGGCGCGATCATCGACGTCTGCCCGCTGACCGACGATCACCGGATCGACTTGGGTGCCGCCGAGGCGATGCTGACCGAGCGGCACAAGCTGGTCGCGCTGGGCCATGTCTCCAACGTCACAGGCAGCGTGCTCGACGCGCCCCGGGCTGCCGCGCTGGCGCACAAGGTCGGCGCGAAGCTGCTGCTCGACGGGTGCCAGTCGGCGCCGCACATGGGCGTCGATGTAGCCGCGCTCGATTGCGATTTCTACGTCTTCTCCGCCCACAAGCTCTACGGGCCGACCGGGATCGGGGCGTTGTGGGCGCGCAAGGACATCCTCGCCGATATGCCCCCCTATCAGGGCGGCGGGGCGATGATCGACCGGGTGACCTTCGCCAAGACGACCTACGCCAGCGGGCCGCAAAGGTTCGAGGCCGGCACCCCCGCGATCACCGAGGCGATCGCCTTCGCCGCCGCCGCCGATTACGTCAGCGCCATCGGTCCCGCCAACATCCACGCGCACGAACAGGCCCTTGTCGCGAGGCTCCGCCGGGAACTGGGCGCGATGAACGACGTGCGCCTGTTCGGCCCCGAGGGCAGCGCCGGGATCGTCAGCTTCGCGCTGGACGACATCCACCCCCACGACCTCGGCACGATCCTCGACGAGAGCAATGTCGCGATCCGCGCCGGGCACCACTGCGCCCAGCCCTTGATGGACTATCTCGGCGTTCCCGCCACCGCGCGCGCCAGCTTCGGCCTCTATTCGAGCGAGGCCGATGTCGACGCTCTGCTCGCCGGGATCGCCCGCACCCGCAAGATTTTTGGAAGAGGATGAGAGCGATGGACAGCTCAGCCGAAAAGCCCCCCCGCGCCCGCGTCGAAGACGCGATCGATAGCGACGCCGAGGCGCCCCAAGAGCAAGGCCGCACCCGCGACTATCTCGACGGCTTCCTCGCCGCCAAGCCACCCGAGGGCCCCGTGGGCGGAGAGGGCAGCGATCTTCAGGCCGACGTCATCGAAGCCCTGCGCGAGATCTTCGATCCGGAAATCCCGGTCAATATCTACGACCTCGGCCTGATCTACGGCGTGGAGGTGGACGAGAACCGCGACGCCACCGTCACCATGACGCTCACCACCCCGCACTGCCCGGTTGCCGAAAGCATGCCCGGCGAGGTTGAACTGCGCGTGTCGAGCGTGCCGGGGATCCGCGATGCCGAGGTCAACCTCGTCTGGGACCCGCCGTGGGGCCCGCACAAGATGAGCGACGAGGCGCGGCTCGAACTGGGGATGCTGTGAGCGACACGGCTACCCTTGCGATTGCCCTCGCGGACACCCGCGACGCGCGCGATGCGGCGGACGTGGTGGCGCTGCTCGATGCCTATGCGCGCGACCCGATGGGCGGGGGCGAACCCTTGCGCGACGCGGTCAAGGCGCGGCTGCCGGGCGATCTGGCGGCCAACCCGCAGGCCTTCTCGCTGATCGCGCGGCTCAACGATCGCGCGGTCGGCCTCGCCAATTGCTTCATGGGCTATTCGACCTTTGCCGCCGCCCCGCTGGTGAACATCCACGATCTCGCGGTGCTGCCCGAGGCGCGCGGGCACGGGGTCGGCAAGGCGCTGCTGTACGCTGTCGAGGCCGAGGCCTTGAAGCGCGGGGCTGCCAAGATCACATTGGAAGTGCTGAGCGGCAATCCGGCGCGCCGTCTCTATGCGCGCGAAGGCTATGGCGACTACCAGCTCGACCCCGCCACCGGGCACGCGCTGTTCTGGCAGAAGAGGCTGACATGACCGACACCACCACGACGTCTCGCCCCGCCCGCGGCCCTGCTCCTAAGGCCGCCGTCACCCTGACGCCCTCTGCCGAAGCGCGGATCGCCGAACTGATGAGCAAGGCCCCTGCCGATGCCATCGGGGTCAAGCTGTCCACCCCCCGCCGCGGGTGCTCGGGCCTTGCCTATTCGGTCGACTATGTGACCACCGAGGCCAAATTCGACGAGAAGATCGTGACGCCGGGCGGCGTGTTCTACATCGACGGGGCGAGCGTGCTCTACCTCGTCGGCAGCGTCATGGACTGGCGCGAGGACGATTTCACCGCCGGCTTCGTGTTCGAAAACCCCAACGCCAAGGGCGCCTGCGGCTGCGGCGAGAGCTTCATGGTGTGACCCCGCCCGATCGCGATGCCCAGCGCACCGCCCAGCGCGGGCGCGAAGTGCAGGCGATCATCGCGCGGGTGGAAGGCGAGCATGCCGCTCTGGAAGCGCAGCTTGCCGAGAGGTCCGCGCCCGAAGACCGGGCCCGGATCGAGACCGAAATCCTCCACCTCGCGCTCGCATTGGGCGAGCTGCGCGGCGGGCACTACTCCGGCGGTTAGTCCGCTTCGGCGAGCCGCGCGATCAGGCGGGTTTCGAGTTCGTCGACCTCGCCGTCGGCCTCGACCATGCGGTCCAGCCATTCGCTCTCGAAGGCGGTGATCTTGTCGCCCTCGGCCGCGAGCGCCCCGTAATCGGGGCCGGCGGGCTTCTTGCGCCCGAACACCTTGCCGAAATGGTTGCCGACATTGGGCACCTCGCGCGCGACCCGGCCGAGGAAACGGCCGAGATTGGCCTCGTTGTCGGCGACGAAGGCTTCCAGCTCGCGCCTGCGATCATGGCTCAGCTGGGCGCTGGGGAGCGCAAAACCGCGCATGAAGTTGGCGACACCGTCGAGGAACAGGTCCTCCCACTCGAGCGCGTTCTCGTCGGCGAGGGTCGCGTCCTTCAGGCGGAACAGCATCTCGGCATCGTGGCGGGTGACCGCCGCCGGGCCGTGGCCGCCGCTCGCGAAGATCGCGCGGCGCACGATCCGGCATTCGGCAGCGGTGATATGGGCGGCGCTGAGATCGCCGCCGTGGCGGGTCGGGCCCTCGCCGTGGAGCACGGCATGCTCGACCTTGGCGAGCACGTAGTCCTTCAGCCGGTCGGGGGTGTTCTCGGCGCGCTCGAGGACGCGCACCAGCGCTTCGAGCTCAGCCATGCTCTCGACCTTGCCGTCACAATCGACCTGCGCGATCAGCCACTCGGCTTCCTCGAGGCTGCACTGGAGGCGCGGCGGGGTGCCATTGAGCACGAACTCGCCGATCGCCTCGACGAAGAAGTCGGTCCATTCGGGCGTGCGCTCGCGCAGCGCCTGGTTGAGCGTGAACAGCACCGCGGCTTCTTCGCGGGTGATGATGCCATCGCCCCAGCCTTCGCGGCGCAGGGCGAGGAGTTCGTCGGCGGTGATCTGGCCATCGGCGGCAGCGCCGCGCGCGACTTGGAGGAAGTGGGTGGTCACGGTGGCAGGGTCCTCTGTGGTCTTGGGGAGGCTCCATGCCACAGGCAGGCTTAAGGGCGGGTTACCTTGTTTCCAACTCGCGGATGCAGGCGCCGGGATCGACCGCCGCGCCGCCCTGCCTGAGGCGCGCCTCGACATGGGTCGCGGTCGGCTCGGCGGCGGCGGCGACGGGGTAGAGGTAGATGTCGAGCACGCAGCTCGGCCCGGCGAACTGGACCTTCCGCGCATCGCCCTCGGCAAGGTCGATGCGCGGGCTGCCGAAGCGGCTGGTGAGCGCCGCGGCGGGCGAGCCGATCACGCCGGCGAGCCCTGCCGGGGCCATCACCTCGGGCACGACGACGATGGTGCTGCGCGCCGGAGCAGGCGCGGCGGGGCGGAACCCGGGGCGCGGCGCGGGAGCAGGCCTGCCGCCGCCCGCGCACCCTCCAAGCCCCGCCGCCAGCAGCGCGAGCACGATCGCCGCGCCCCGCATCACCTCTGCGTCCCGATCCGCCGCAGCACCAGATGCGTCCCCGCCGCCGCGCCCACCAGCGGGGCGACGAGGTTCAGCACCGGCACCGCCATCATCGCCGCGATCGCCGCGCCGAGCAGGATGCGCTCAGGCCTCGGCACGGGGTTGGCGCGTTCCTCGCCGGCACAGTGCCGCAGCCACGCCATGTCGGTCAGCTCGCGCCCGAGCAGCACCGCGTTAACGCCAAGGAACACCAGCGCCGGGCCGATCGCGGTGAACACCAGCACCGCCGCGATGGGCAGCGCCAGGAGGTTGTAGCCCAATGCCCGCGTCAGCCCCCGCAAGGCCACCGCCACCTCGCGGTGCAGCGGCAGCGGCTGCGCGCGGGTGGCAAGCGCCGGGTAGTGCCGCGCCTCGACCGCCGCCACCACGTCGTCGGCGAACAGCTGGAGCACCGCCAGCGCCACCACCCGCAGCAGCAGCCAGAAGGCAAGGACGCTTGCCGCCAGCCACACCAGCACCTGCGCTGTCGCGGCGTATCCGGCGGGGACCACCGCAGCGACCCACTCGCTCCGCAGCAGCCGGTCGAGCCCGGCGTAGAGCGCGACGCTCGCCCCCGCGAACACCGCCAGCGTCACCGCAATGCTCTTCGCCGCCACGCGGAGGACGGCGCGGTCGCCCAGCTGGGCGAAGCCTCTCACGATCGCGGCGGGGACGGCGGACATGCCGCTTCCGATGCGCACCCGGCGATGCGAAGTCAACGCAGGCCTGCTGCACCGCACACAGATCGCTTGGCGAGCGCGGCGAAGGCGGCTAGGCGCACGCGCGACCCACCAACCGAGGAAGCCGCGCCGTGTCCGACACCACTCCGCCCCGTTACGACGTCATCGCCATCGGCAACGCCATCGTCGATGTCCTATCGCCCTGCGAGGACGCGGTGATCGCCGGGCTCGGGCTCAACCGCGGCGGCATGACCCTGGTGGATGCCGACAAGGCCCGCGAGATCTACGCCGCGATGGGCCCGGCGACCGAGCGTTCGGGCGGCTCGGCAGCCAACACGCTCGCTGGCATGGCCGCGCTGGGTGCGCGCTGCGCCTTTGTCGGGCAGGTGGCACAGGACCAGTTCGGCGACGTGTTCCGCCATGACATCCGCGCCGGCGGGATCGCCTTCGAGACCCCGCCGCTCGCCGGCGACGTGCCGACCGGGCAGTGCCTCATCCTGGTCTCGCCCGATGGCGAGCGGACGATGAACACGATGCTGGGTGCCGGCCAGTTCCTGCACAAGGGCGCGATCGACGATGCCCTCGTCGCCAGCGCGGGCATCCTCTACCTCGAAGGCTACATGTGGGATCCGGTGGAGCCGCGCGCGGCGATGCGCCGGGCGATGACGGCGGCCCGCGAGGCCGGCCGCAAGATCGCCTTCACCGCGAGCGAGAGCTTCATCATCTCGCTCCACCGGGCCGACTTCCTCGAGCTGATCGACGCCGGCCAGTTCGACATCCTGTTCGTCAACGAGCACGAGCTGGCGACGCTCACCGGCGAGGCCGACTTCGAGACCGGGCTTGCCGCCGTCGCCGCCAAGGTGCCGGTGCTGGTCGCCACGCGCAGCGAGAAGGGCGCGGTCGCGATCGCCCACGGCGAGCGCGCCGAGGTTGCCGCAGAGCCGGTCGCCAGGGTCGTCGACACCACCGGCGCGGGCGACCAGTTCGCCGCCGGGTTCCTGACCGGCTATGTCCGGGGCGAGCCGCTCGAGCGCTGCCTCAAGCGCGGCGCGATCTGCGCCTCGGAGGTCATCTCGCACTTCGGCCCGCGGCCCGAGACCGACATGATCGCGCTGATGGACGCGCGGCTGTAGGTCTGTCGCTCGCCCCTCCGGGCGAGCGTCTTCGGCGCTGTTCCCTTCGCTGCGCTACGGGGCACCTGCGGCTCGCGCGCGTGCGCTCGCGGCTGCTGCGCAGCCGAGCTTGCGCTTGCCGATTCGGTTGTGGAGCGGCGGGGTGGGGCCGCTCGGCAGGGTCGCGCGTCCAGCCTGGCGCCCGGTTTCCCGTTGTAGGAGACACATGAGACACTGTCCTGGGGCGGAAAACCTCGGCCTATCGGATAGCGTTCCGGCGCGGGGTGGAGGGGGCTGACGATGGCAAAGAGCGCAGGGCCGCAAGCCGGCCTTGCCTCCTGATAACCCTTTGTCACCCCTGTAGGAAAATGGTTTCGCGCGCTCAGCCTGCCGCTGCCGCCGTGCGGGGGCGGGCAGGGGTCCTGCCGGCCTCCCACCCCAGCCACGCCGCCACGCCGCCTGCCGCCATGCCCAGCGCCAGCGTGACCGCCGGCGGCAGCGCCGCATAGGCGGCAAAGCCCGCGGTGATCGCGGGGACGGAGGGCGCAATCCACATCACCACCCCCTGCACCCCCGCAAACCCCGCCGCCACCAGCCACGGCGCGCCGTGCTTGCGGCCACGCCACCACAGCACCAGCGCAAAGGCGGCCACGATCAGGTCGCTGAGCAGGATGGTGTCGAGGATCGCCTGCGGAAAATCGCTCCCGATCACGTTCATCCACGGCAGATATTCGCCCATCACCCGGCTGAACGGGCTCTCGAACAGGATCAGCGGGGTCGCCAGCATGTAGCCTGCATGGAGCTTCACGTTGCGGCGATGCTTGAGCGCCAGAGTGAACAGCGTCAGATAGGCCGCGATCGCGATCCCCATGCCGATCCCGAAGGCCGGGCCGAGCACCATCGTCACCGGCCCCTCGCCGGACGCAAAGTGGCCCGCAGTATAGTTGATGATCATCACGAAGCCGAAGATCAGGAACGGGAACAGCACGAAGCTCGCCTTGCCGAGGATCCGGTGCAACGCCATCGCGCGGCGCTGGATCGCGACCTGCTGGACGATCAGCAGCGCCAGCCAGGTCATCGAGGAGATCGCATGGACATGGAAGGCGAGCGGGATCGGCTCGCTCGCGCCGAAATAGCTCGCCCAGAAACCGGCCATGATGACCAGCAGCACGAAACCCACGAAATAAGGCGCATGGCGATACGGCATCGAGACCCCCCTTTCCCGATTGCAACCGGGCGGGGTGTATCATGTTCGCGAGGCGCGGGCAAAGCCGCCTTGGGAGCGGCTATTTCGGCGGCACGTAGCCCGCCTCGCGCAGCGTCACCATATAGGCCGCGATCTGGTCGATCTGTTTGGCGGTGAGGGTGAAGTCCATGTCCTCAGGGTAATTGTGCGCATCGGCCAGCCAGTCGCCGAGCGATTTTTCCGACAGGCCCCGCCGATTGGCGATGGCGGCAAAGCTGGGCGAGGCGGGGTTGGGCGACAAGAACGGCGGCTCGACCGCATGACACCCCCCGCAAGCCGCCTCGATGAAGGCCGGCGCACGGGTATCGGGCGAGGGCGAGGTGGCTTTCCCCACCATCGCCGGCGGGTTGTCCGAGCCCGGCACGGCGGCGCAGGCGGCGAGCGCGGCGAGGAGCAGAGGGCGATGGGTCATGCTGTCCTTGTGGGCTTGCCCCGGGCCGGCGTCCTTGATCGGGATCAATTTTGCCGGAGACGCCCGGGAGGTGGCTGGCGCGGATTAGCCTTCGGCCTCGCGCGCCACTTCGCGCCAGCCGATGTCGCGGCGGCAGAAACCGGACGGAAAGGCGATTGTGTCGACCGCCGCATAGGCTTTGCGCTGCGCCTCGGTGACGCTCGCGCCCATCGCGGTGACGTTGAGCACCCGGCCGCCATTCGCCACCAGCGCGCCGTCTGCAATCGCGGTCCCGGCGTGGAAGACCTTCGCGCCGTCCGCCTCGGCATCGTTCAATGCGATGGGGCCGCCCTTTTCGGGGGTGCCGGGGTAGCCCTTGGCGGCCATCACCACCGTGAGCGCGGTTTCCTCGGCGAGGTCGATCGCGCCCCCCTCCAGCGTGCCGGTCGCGCAGGCGAGGAGGATCGGGACGAGGTCGCTCTGGAGCCGCATCATCAGCACCTGGCATTCGGGGTCGCCGAAACGGGCGTTGTATTCGATCAGCTTGGGGCCCTCGGCCGTCAGCATCAGCCCGGCGAAGAGCACGCCCTGATAGGGATTGCCCTCCGCGCGCATGGTGCGCACCGTGGGTTCGATGATTGCGGCCATCACGCGCGCCTGCAATTCTCTCGTCAGCACCGGGGCGGGGGAATAGGCGCCCATGCCGCCGGTGTTGGGGCCGGTGTCGCCGTCGCCCACCCGCTTGTGGTCCTGCGCGGAGCCGAAAGGGACAATCGCGGTGCCATCGGTGAGCGCGAAGAAGCTCGCCTCCTCGCCTTCCATGAATTCCTCGATCACCACCTGCGCGCCTGCGCCGCCGAAGCCCCCGCCGAACATGTCGGCGAGCGTTTCCTCGGCCTCGGCGAGGGTCGCGGCGATCACCACGCCCTTGCCCGCCGCGAGGCCATCGGCCTTGAGCACGTAAGGAGCGCTGAAGCGGGCGAGGGCGGCGCGGGCCTCTTCAAGGCTGTGGGTGCGCACGTATCCCGCCGTGGGGATGCCCGCGCGCTGGCACAGGTCCTTGGTGAAACCCTTGGAGCCTTCGAGCTGGGCTGCGGCCTGCGAGGGGCCGAACACCGGCACGCCGGCTGCCCGCAGGCTGTCGGACAGCCCGTCGACCAGCGGCGCCTCGGGGCCGATCACCACGAGGCCGATGGCACGGGCCTCGCAAAAGGCGATCACCGCGCCGTGGTCGGTCACGTCGAGCGCGGCCACTTCCGCCTCCTCGGCGAGGCCGGGATTTCCGGGGGCGGCGTAGAGCTTTGTGAGGCTCGGGGATTGCGCCAGCTTCCACGCCAGCGCATGTTCGCGGCCTCCAGAGCCCAGAAGCAGGATATTCATGGCGCCTCCGCCGACCAGTGATGATGACGCCGGGCTGGTAGCGCGCACGCCGCCGGGCGACAACGCCCAGCCGCTCACCATCAGCGAGATATCCGCGCTGCTGAAGCGCACGGTCGAGGACCGCTTCGGCTTCGTGCGGCTGCGCGGCGAGCTGTCGGGGGTGAAGCGCGCCGCTTCGGGGCACTTCTACTGCGCCTTGAAGGACGAAGGCGCGGTGATCGACGGCGTGATGTGGAAGGGCAGCGCCGCGCGCCTCAGTTTCCGCGCGGAAGACGGGCTGGAGGTGATCGCCACCGGCAAGCTCACCACCTTCCCCGGGCGCTCGAAATACCAGATCGTGATCGATTCGCTCGAGCTGGCGGGCGAGGGCGCGCTGCTGGCGCTGCTCGAGAAGACCCGCGCGAGGCTGGCCGCCGAGGGGCTCTTCAATGCCGAGAGGAAGCGCCGCCTGCCGTTCCTGCCGCAGGTGATCGGGGTGGTGACCTCGCCGACGGGGGCGGTGATCCGCGACATCCTCCACCGGCTGGCCGACCGCTTCCCCTCCCACGTGATCGTGTGGCCGGTGCTGGTGCAGGGCAATGGCGCGGCCGAGCAGGTGGCGGCGGCGGTGCGCGGCTTCTCGGCCCTCGCCGAGGGCGGCCCCGTCCCGCGCCCCGATGTGGTGATCGTCGCGCGCGGGGGCGGATCGATCGAGGACCTGTGGAGCTTCAACGAGGAAGTGGTGGTCCGCGCCATCGCCGAATGCAGCATCCCGGTGATCAGCGCCGTGGGGCACGAGACCGACACGACGCTGGCCGATTACGCCGCCGACCGCCGCGCGCCCACCCCCACCGCGGCCGCCGAGATGGCCGTGCCGGTGCGCGCCGATCTCGCCTTCACCCTCACCGATCTTACCGCCCGCCAGCGCCGCGCGGTGTATCGCCCGGTCGAGCTGGGCCGCGAGCGCCTCGCCGCCCGTGCGCGCCTGCTGCCGCGCCCCGAGAACCTGCTCGCGCCCCAGACCCAGCGGCTGGACGAGCTGTCCGAACGCCTGCGCCGCGCGCTCGGCGACCGTTCGGCGAAGGGGCGCGAGCGGCTGGCAGGCGCTGCCGCGCGGCTCTCGCCCACGCTGCTGGCGCGCTCGGCAGCCGAGGGCGCGCGCCGGCTCGAACGCGCGCGCCTCCACCCGGCGCTCGCCGAGCGGCCCTTGCGCGAGGGCACCCGGCGGCTTGATGCGCTCGCCAGGGTGATGAGCCAGCTCCACCCCGAAAAGCCGCTGGAGCGCGGCTACGCCATCGTCCGCGGCGCCGCGGGCCGCGCGCTCACCACCTGCGCCGAGGCCGCAGGCGAGGCGCGCCTTGCGGTGCAGTTCCGCGACGGGACGCTCGCCGCCATTCCCGAGGGCGCCCCGCCCGCGCCCCCGCCCGCTCCCGCCCCGCGCAGGCCTTCGCGACCATCCTCGCCCTCGCCCGCCCAAGATGATTTGTTCGGCTGAGCGCTCGGTGCTATCAGGGACCCCATGCTGATGACTCCTGCCGACAAGGTCGCCAAGCTCTACTACGGCCCCTCCAGCTTCCGCGTGCTGCGGCCGGGGAGCCATGTGCTGTGCGCGGTCACCGGCGCGGCGATCCCGCTTGCCGAACTGCGCTACTGGAGCGCCGAGCGGCAGGAGGCCTATGCCTCCCCCGAGATCGCGACCCGCCGCCTGCTCGGCCTCGCCTGACGCTCCCGTGACCACCGCCGGGGCTGCCCGTGCGCGCCGCTGGCGGCTGGCGCTCATCGCGGGTGTCGCGCTGGCGCTGGCGCCGGGCACCTTCGTGCGAACTGCGACCGGCCGGCGCACCGACGTGGCGGCGGTGACGGTCACGCCGCTCGCCGAGCGGGCCGGCGTCACGGGTCAGTTGCCGCTGACGGGCGTCTGGGCGCTCGCTTCGCCGCAGGGCTGGTTCGGCGGCTTTTCCGCGCTGGTGCACAGCACCGGCAAGGACGGCGAGGCCGCCCTCGTCGCGGGGACCGACCGCGGCTTCCTGCTCGACATCGATCTTGCCTCCGGCACCCCGCGCGCACGCCCGCGCAGCTTCCGCTTCATCGGGCTGAGCAAGGGCAGCCGCCACGAGATCGTCGATCTCGAATCCCTCGCACGCGATCCGGCGACGGGAACCCTGTGGGGCGGGTTCGAAAAATACAATCTGGTGCTGCGCTGGGACGCGGACGGCACCGTGAAGCGCGCCGCGCCCCCGGCGATGGCCGATTGGGCACAGAACAGCGGGCCCGAGGCGATGACGCGGCTGGCGGACGGGCGCTTTCTGGTGATTGCCGAAGAGGCCGAGGATGGCAGCCGGACGGCGCACAAGGCGCTGCTGTTCCCGGGCGATCCGCTGGCGCGGGGCAGGCCGCCGCTCGCCTTGCGCTTTGCAGCGCCCGCCGATTACGATCCGGTCGATGTGACCGGGCTTCCCGACGGGCGGGTGCTGATCCTGCTGCGGCGCGTGGAATATGCCCTCCCCGCGCGCTTCGACACCGCCATCGCCATCGCCGATCCGCGCGCGATCACGGCAGGCGGGACATGGCAGGGGCGCGTCATCCAGCGCATGACCGGGGGCATCTTCGCCGACAATTTCGAGGGGCTCGCCTTCGTCCCCTCAGCCACGGACCCGGCGCGCGGGAGCATCTGGGTGATCTCGGACGACGATATGTCGATTTTCCAGCGCAGCCTGCTGCTGCGCTTCGACTGGCCGGGCTGAGGGTTTGTCTGGCGGTTTCGCTGGCGCGAAACGCAGACCGCCCCAGGTGGCCGACAGCAAAAACGAAAAAGCGCCCGGAAACCCGGACGCCCCTTCGATACGCCTGCCCCTGGCGGGGCAGCGAGGATCAGGCGGCAGCCTGCGCCTTGATCAGTTCGCGCTTCACCTTCTGCGCATTGGCGGAAAGCTTGTCGTCGCTGGTCTTGAGCAGCCAGTTGTCGAGGCCGCCATTGTGCTCGACCGAGCGCAGACCATGGGTCGACACGCGGAACTTGAAGCTGCGCTCGAGCTTTTCGCTCATCAGCGTCACGTTCTGAAGGTTGGGCAGGAACACGCGCTTGGTCTTGTTGTTGGCGTGGCTCACGTTGTGGCCGACCTGGCGGCCCTTGCCGGTCAGTTCGCAGATGCGCGACATGGTCTGGTCTCTTCTCGTAAAAAGCGGGCCCGGACTCAAGGCCGGGCTGGGAAAGCGGCGCGCATAACGGGCAAGGGGCGAATCGTCAAGCCGGTTGCTCGTCGCACCGGCCCGCGCAGCTTCCCGTGCCCACCATGTGGGTAACCCATGTAATGGCCGCAAGTCCGCCCGTCCCCTGCATTCGCGCCCCGACCTCTACAGGAGACACACACCATGAAGCGCATCATCATCACCGGCCTCATCGCCCCCTTGGCAATCGGGCTTGTAGCGTGCGATGTCGACCAGACCAAGGAAGCCGAGCTGCCCGAGGTCGAGGTCAAGGGCGGGCAGATGCCCGAATATGACGTCGAGCCAGCCGAGGTCGAGGTCAAGACCGAGAAGAAAACGATCGAGGTTCCCACTGTCGATGTCAAACAGCCCGATGCCGAAGGGACGCCCGCAACCGGCGACGAGTAAGCCTGCGCGGGCACGCGGGGCATGAGCGCGGACGCGTTCCGCAGCTTCATGCCCCGCGCGCTCGGCCTCGCCCGCGATGCGGCAGCAGCGGGCGAGGTGCCGATCGGCGCAGTGGTGGTGAAGGATGGGCAGGTCATCGCCGCAGCGCATAATGCGCCGCGCGCGCTGCACGATCCCACGGCCCATGCGGAAATCCTCGCGATCCGCGCCGCCGCGCGGGTGCTGGACGACGAGCGGCTCACCGGCTGCGAGCTGTGGGTCACGCTCGAGCCTTGCGCGATGTGTGCCGGCGCCATCGCCCATGCCCGGATCGCGCGGCTCTATTACGCCGCGAGCGATCCCAAGGGCGGCGCGGTCGAACACGGCGCGCGGGTGTTCGACCAGCCCCAGTGCCTCCATCGCCCCGAGGTCTACACCGGCATCGGCGAGGAGGAGGCGGCGGACCTGCTCAGGGGGTTCTTCCGGCAGCGGCGCTAGGGCGCGATGGCGTGTTGGGGCGTGCAGGGTTCGGCCGGCTTCTCGCTGAAGGACAGCGGCGCGCCGTTGCTGCGCAGGGTCGGGACAAAGCGGTCATTGTAGAACGACCAAGCCGCCTCGCGAACCTCCTCGCGGACGGGGGGGCCGCCCTCGTCCACCGCGAGCCCGAGATTGGCGGTATAGCCGGGGCACACGTCGCCGAAGCGCCGGTCCCATGCGAGCCGGCGGGTCGCTGCGACGTCCCACGCGGCGAGATCCTTGACCAGCACCAGCCGCGCACGGCCCTTGTCGCACACGGCGACATAAAGGCACAGCTTTTGCCCCGGGGCATCGTCCCGCTGATAGGCCTTTGCGGCCGCTATCACTCCCGCCTTGTCGAGCCGCGCCCACGAGGCATAGCGCGAACCGTAGTCAACCGCGGTGCAGCTGCCGACCAAAAGCAGCAGCACGCCAAGGCAGCCGAGCCCGATGCGCTGTCCAAGGCGCGGCTTCGGGCCCTTGCGCTGGTCAGCGAAGGTCATGCGCGCCGGATCGGGCCGCGCAGCATCCGCTAACACCCCCGCCAGATCTTCGCCGGCGCGCCATCCTTCGCGCCGCGCCGCGAGGCGGTGCACGGGGCGGGGCGGAAGCGCTTGGAGTAGCACAGGCGGATTTCCCCGAGCCAGCCGCGCGGGCCCAGGTGGACGCCCACGGCGCTCTCGGGCCATTCGGGATTGGCATCGACAAAGGCGGCACGGATGCGGCCCGCGGTCAGGCCCTCCTCGCGCGCGATGCGGTCGTAATCGGGCAGGCGCACGCCTTCGAACAGGATGCGCGTCACCTTCAGGTAAGCGCCGGGATCGGAAACCATGCAGCTGCCATGCTTGGCCCAGGCGCGCGCGACGAGGCGTTCGGCGGGCATCATGCACATCGCCGAGCGGACCTGCGCCGGGGTAAGCGCTTTCCTCGCCCCGCACCACTGGGGATAGCCCTTCGCCCCTTCGGGCCACAGACCGTGGACGACCAGCCCGAAGCTGCCGCTGTGCCCGCCGCATTGCATGGCTTGCGCGCGGTCCTCGGCGCGGGTGCGGCAGAACTCGGGGCTCCAGCTCAAGGCGAGCGTGTAGCCGGTGACGGCCATGGAGCGCGGCGCGCCGTCCGGGGTGACGCGCGGGACGGCGACGACCTCGGGCAAGCGGCACTGGTAGGCCTGTGCGCTCGCCAGCGATGGCGCGGCCAGCGCGAGGGCCGCAAGCAGGCTATTCGAACACCGCATGGCCATCCTCCTCTCTGCGCGCGAACCAGCGGGCGGCCCCCGGCGTCAGCAGGCTCGCCATCGCCACCGCGACCAGCACCGCGCCGACCAGCGCCGCCGGATCGAGGAAGGCAAGCCGCAGCGCGCCGAAGCCGAGCACCAGCCAACGCGCAAAGGGCGCGGCGAAAAGGTATATCCACGCAAGCGGGATCAGCGCGATGGTGAACTCGGCAGACAGGGTGACGATGGTCCAGTCGCGGTCCCATGCAAACCATGGCGCATGGGCGGCAAACACCGCCTGCGCGAGCGTCAGATCGCCAAGCCCGCGCACCAGCCGCAGCAGCGCCGCGGCAAGGAAGGCGGCGGCAAAGACGCGGATTGCCAGCGGTCGTGGCCCCCTCGCCAGCATCACAGCGGCTTGAAATCCAGGCCTATGTCTGCGGCGGGCGCGCTTTGCGTCAACCGGCCGACCGAGATGAAATCCACGCCCGAAGCCGCCTTGGCGGCGATGGTCTGGAGGTTGACGCCCCCGCTCGCCTCGGTCGGCACCCTGCCTGCGACCAGCGCGACCGCCTCGGCAAGGGTGGCGGGGTCCATGTTGTCGAGCAGCAGGTGATGGGCGCCGGCCTGCAATGCAGGTTCGATCTGGTCGAGCCGGTCGACCTCGCAGATGATTTTTTCGACCCCCGCCGCGCGCGCCCGGCGCACCGCTTCGCCGACGCTCCCGGCGACCGCGACGTGGTTGTCCTTGATCATCGCCGCATCCCACAGCCCCATCCGGTGGTTCTGCGCGCCCCCCTGGCGGGTGGCGTATTTCTCGAGGAAGCGGAGGCCGGGGATGGTCTTGCGGGTGTCCAGAAGCGTGCAAGTCGCGCTGCCCTCACGCATCGCGCCGACATAGGCGCAGGTCAGGGTGGCGATGCCCGAGAGGTGCTGGACGATGTTGAGCGCGGAGCGCTCCGCCGTCAGCAGCGCCCGCGCGCGGCCCTCGATGCGCATCAGGTCGGTGCCCGAGGCCACCTGATCGCCGTCCGCGACCAGCGCTTCGATGCGGCACTCGGGATCAAGATGCCGGAAGAAGGCCTTGGCCAGCGGCAGCCCCGCGACGGTGATGGCATCGCGGCTGTCCATGACGCCGGAGAAGCGCGCCTCGGCAGGGATGACGCTTTCGCTCGTCACGTCGCGCCCTCCGCCGGGCAGGCCCTCGCCGAGGTCCTCGGCAAGCGTTGCGCGGATGAACTTGGGCAAGTCAAAGCCGGGGAGGGTGAAGGCGATCATGCCCCTCCCTACCCCTTGCCGTCACGCCAAGTCGAGAGGGGGTTGGGGTTCACACAAAGACACAAAGACACAAAAAGGGCGTTCCACGCGGCGAAGCCGCGCTCCTTTTCGGATGCCTGCCCCATCAAGCGGCCCTTGCGGGCCGGGCGGGACATCTTTGTGCCTTTGTGCCTTTGTGTGAGACCATCAATGCACGAAGCGGGCGACCACGTCGCGGTAGCTCCGCGACACCTTCACCTCCGCGCCCGAATCCAGCACCAGGAAGCATTCGCCGTTGGTGTAGGGTTTCACCTGCCGCACCAGATCGAGGTTGACGATCGTGCTGCGGTGCACGCGCTGGAACTTGCGCGGATCGAGGCGGCGTTCGAGGTCCTTCATCGTCTCGCGCAGCACCAGCGAATTGTCGCCGGTCGAGATGATCATGTAATCGCCAGCCGCTTCGATGTGTTCGATCGTATCGACCTCCACGCGAAAAATCTGGCCGCGGTCCTTGACGTTGATGAGCTTCTCGAAGCGGTCCGCGCTTTCTGTCGCGGGCGCTGCGGTTTCGACGAAATCCGCCGCGCGTTCGGGGGCGATTTCGCTGAGCACCTCAAGCAATTGCCCCGCATCCTCCGACGACTTCTTCTCGGCCAGGCGCTGGCGCACGCGTTCGATGGTGTCGGCGAGCTTCTGTTCGTCGACCGGCTTCATCAGGTAGTTGACGGCGTTCGCCTCGAAGGCGCGGATCGCGTGTTCTTCATAAGCCGTGACGAAGACGAACAGCGGGGGTTCGATCTCCATCACGCCCTTGACGACGGAAAAGCCGTCGAAGCCGGGCATCTGGATGTCGAGGAAGACGAGATCGGGCTTCTCGGTCTTGATCTTGCGGATCGCTTCGCGGCCATTGGCGCAGGTGTCGATGATCTCGACGTCCTCGAACGGCTGGAGCCGCAGCTGGAGGCCCTGGATGGCGAGCTTCTCGTCGTCGACGAGGATGGTTCTGA
The DNA here is from genome assembly GCF_000331285.1 of Porphyrobacter sp. AAP82. Classification (GTDB taxonomy): domain Bacteria; phylum Pseudomonadota; class Alphaproteobacteria; order Sphingomonadales; family Sphingomonadaceae; genus Erythrobacter. Next base: position 126,533 of record NZ_ANFX01000013.1, read on the forward strand.
TGGTCATGCGGTTGTTCCGATGGTTTTAGGGGGGTTGAGGGGGACGATATTGTCGCTCCCGCCCGCGGGGCTCCCGATTCTTGGCCCGGTCTCTGGCGTGGCGGGTGCTGCCACTTCCCCGGCTCTGTCGGCGCGGGTGAAGGGGATCTCGATCAGCACGGTGAAGCCGCCCCCAGCTTCGGATCTCGTTTCGAACAGGTGGTTGTCGCCATAGGCCTGTGCAAGGCGATTGCGGATATTGGCAAGGCCGACGCCGGTGGAGACCGGACGGCCGGGCACCGGCGCCGCCGCCGGATCGCCCCAGGGCGCGGGACGCGTGTCGTCCGCCCCCGGGCCCGTGTCCTCGACCGTCAGGCGCAGCCGCTCGCCCACCACCCGCGCGGTGAGCGCGATGCGCGCGCCTTCCTCCTGCGGGCTGACGGCGTATTTGATGGCGTTCTCGACCAGCGGTTGCAGCAGCATGGCGGGCAGCTGCGCAGGCAGAGCGGCATCCTCGATCTCGAAATGGGTGCGCAGGCGTTCCTCGAAGCGCATCCGTTCGATGTCGAGATAGAGCTGGAGCGTCTCGATCTCCTGCGCGAGCGTCACCTGGCTGCCGGGCTCGGCGATGAGCGTATGGCGCAGGAAGCCCGAAAGGCGCGTGAGCATCGCATTGGCGGGCTCGGTCTGCTTCAGGAGCACCAGCGTGCTGATCGAATTGAGGGTGTTGAACAGGAAGTGCGGGTTGAGCTGGTAGCGCAGCATCGCAAGCTGCGCAGCGGTGGCCTGCGCCTCCAGCCGCTCCAGCCGGTCGGCCTGCTGTTCGACGGTGAGGAAGAAATTGATCGCGTAATAGAGCGCGCTCCACCCGCCAAGCAGGGTGAGGGGGAGATAGAGGAGGCCGATCAACCTTTGCGCAAAGGTCGTTTCGCGCGCCGCGGCGTAATAGACGCCCTGCACCCAGGCATCGATCGAGGCATGGAACAGCACCGCAAAGAACAGCACGACCGCGGTCACCCCCCATGTCACCAGCGGCTGCTGCTGGATCAGCTGGCGATAGATCACCGACAGGATCAGGCTGATCGAAAAGCCGGTGACGGTCGTCACCAGAATCAGCGCGAGGATATCGAAAGGCTGCTGGTTGGCGAGCGCGGAGACCGCGCGCAGCAGGAACGCCGCGCCCCAGCCTGCCAGCTGGAGGTTCCAGAACGCCCGGTTCTTGCTTGCGAAGAACGGCGCTGCCTGGATCTGGAGCACTGCCATAATGATGCCGGTCTAACTCATTTCGTCGCACAGGGCACTGCTAATCGCCCGCGCCGCCCCGGGTGTGCCACGTTTCAACGCGCGCGCCGGGGCGCAAGCCCGGCCCGCGGGGGCCGCAAGGCCACGCGGCCGAGCCGCAGGTCGGGGCGCCCGCAAGCAGCCAAGCGGGAGGGCAACAGGGACCCGCCGAGGACCGCGCCGCACAAGGCGGCGTCGCCTCACAAGGCCAGGTCGATCTCGCGGCGGAAATGCGCTGCCCAGTCGGCGCGGCCTTCGGCGGCCAAGACGGCGCGCACCAGCGGGACCTCGGCGGCCATGTTCTCGGCGCGCTCGTCCCAGCCATCGTGGGTGCGGCGCAGCCTGATGCCGCCGTCGTTTTGCTTGCCCCATTGCCGCATGAAGGCGGCGCCCGCGGCCGGATCATAGCCCGCATTGGCGAGCAACCATGGGACCAGCCGGTCGGCCTCGCGCTCGATCCGGCGCACGTTGCCAGGCTTGCGTCCATTGCGGTCGAGCCAGGCGTCGTGACCGAGCACATTATGCGCCAGCTCGTGCGCGACCAGCGCGGTGAAGACCGCCTCGGCATAGCCGTAGGCCGGCGAATCGATGCCGAAGATCACCCGCGTCCCGTTGGCAAAGGCGCGGTGCTCGCCGGCGTAGAGATCGAAGCGCGTGGCGCAGACCTCGACCGGGGTGATCCGCGCTTGGGTGCCATCGGCGAAGGTGATGGCGATGCCGCCGTGCTCGGCGAGCATGGCGTCGATATGTTCATGCGCGCGGGTGGTGCGCTCCCATGCCATGGGCGGGGCGGCGGGCCAGTCGTTGGGGTCGGAATTCCCGAGCCGCACGATCTCGCGGTTGCGGGTGAAGGCCCCCGAGAGCGCGGCGGGGGAGCCTGCCGCTGCGGCATTGACCGCAAAATCGCGCGTCAGCCCCAGCGCCTTGCGGGCGACATCGGGGCCGCCATAGCTCGCCATATCCTGCACTTGCAGACCGATGGCAGGGATCACCTGCGCGCAGAAGGGCGCATTGGCGCGGGCGAGCCGCCACCCGGCGTCCTGCAAGCGCTGGTTGGCATCCTGATAGCGGGCGATCGCCGCGCGCTCTGCGGCGTAATCGACGGGTGCCGGTTCGGCGGGCGGCGCCGCGAGCAGTGCGGCGAGCAGGACGGCGCGCAACACCCGGCTTCCTCAGCCCGCCTTTTGGGCGGCGGCGAGCGCTTCCTTGAGCTTCTCGTAGCCCACCGCCCCGCCGATCGGTGTCTTGCCCGCGATCCATGCCGGCGTGCCGGTGAAGCCCAGCGCGCGCGCCTGTTCGAGGTTCTTCGCGATCTCGTTCGTCACCGCTTCCGAGGCCGCATCGCGCCGGGCCTGCGCCATGTCGAGCCCGGCTGCCTTGGCCGCCGCCTCGATGTCGTTCATCTTGAACATCGCATCGTGGAAGGCGGGATACTTGCCCTGGATGCCCGCCGCCAGCGCCATGCGCGAGGCCGCGTCCGAGCCCTCGAAGATCGGCCATTCGCGGATCACGACCTTGAGGTCCGGGTCCTCGGCCACCAGCCGGTTCACGTCCTTGAGGCTCGCCTCGCAATAGGGGCACTGGTAATCAGTGAACTCGACCAGCACGCGCTTGCCTTCGTGATTGCCGAGCACGACGCCGGGGAACTCCTCGAACACGGCCCCGCCCATCTTGGCGAGCCGCTCGGCCGCTTCCTGCTCCTCGAGGGCGAGGGCCATCTCCCGCAGAAGCTGGGGGTTATCGAGGAGGAAGCTGCGGGTGCGGTTGTCGGCAAGACCCGCGCCCGACCACGCCGCCGCGCCCAGAAAGCCGAAGGTCAGCGCCAGAAGCGCGGTCAGCAGCGTGCTGCGCAAGGTATTGGGGGCGTCGGTGGACATGATGGCCTTCGTGATAGCGGGCGGATCGCGGTCCGCCTAGCGCCGCTTCTTCACGCGTTCCAGTTCGGCGCGCGCTTCAAGCGCCACATCCTGCGCGCGGATCCAGTCGGGCGAGCCATAGGGCAGGTTCGCCTCGGCCGCGACCGCATTGGCGAGCGCTTCGGGATAGAGGCGGTTCATCACCTGCTGTTCCGCACTCGCCAGCCGCGCGCGCGGGATATCGCCGCGCGCTTCGTAGACGACACCAAGCTGGTACCAGGCGAAGGGATTGTAGCGGTCCTTCTGCACAGAGGCGCGCAGCACGCTTTCCGCCTCGGCGAAATTGGCCGGGTCCTCGGTGGCGATCAGCGCGTGGCCGAGGAGCCCCGCGATCAGCGGATGCGCCAGCGTCAGGTCGGTCGCCCGGCGCAGGGGGTCAAGCACTTCACCCGGTCGGCCGCTCTCGAGCAGCACCTGGCCCTTGAGCTCGAGAAACCACGGATTGTCGGGCTCGGCCGCCAGCAGCGCGTCGGTCTCGGCAATCGCCAGGTCGATGCGCGCGTCCTTGTGATAGGCATAGGCGCGGGCATAGCGGGCAGGGACAGCAGTGTCGGAGGGCGGATAGGCGGCGAGCGTGCGCGGCGGCTCGGACAGGAAGCCGTAAAGCTTGGCCTTGGCGCGCACGAAGCGTTCCTGGAGATCGGGATCAGGCGGGGCGTTCCACGCCGGGTCCTTGTCGAGCAGCCCGCGCAGCACCTGGATCCGGTCGCCGGTCAGCGGGTGGGTGCGCGAATAGGCGGCTTCGTCGGCCTGGCTGTAGCCCGAACGGATCTCGTTGCCGCGCAGCTTCTCGAAGAAGGCGATCATGCCCTTGCCCGAGATCCCCGCGCCCGAAAGGTAGCGCACGCCGGCAAGGTCGGTCGCGGCTTCCTGGTCGCGGTTGAAGGACAGGAAGCTGCCGAGCGCGGCCTGCTGTCCGGCGGCAAGGATGCCGAGGCCCGCATCCCCTGCGCCGGCCAGCACCGCGCCCACGCCGAGCAGCAGCGAGAGGATCGAGATGCCGTTGGCCGCCTTGGTGCGTTCCTCTAAGCGCACCGCGTGGCCGGCGGTGATATGGCCAAGTTCGTGCGCGAGCACGCCTTGCACCTCGCCCGCGGTATCGGCGGCGCCGATCAGCCCCGAATGGACATAGATCGCCTGCCCGCCGGCCACGAAGGCGTTGATCGAGCCGTCATTAATGAGCACGACCTCGACATTGCCGGGTTCGAGCTCGCTCGCCTCGACGATCGGCGCGAGCATGTCCTTCAGCAGTTGTTCGGTCTCGGCATCGCGCAGGATCGACTGCGCCGAAGCCGGATGCGCGGCGAACAGGAGGCTCGCCAGAATGGCGAGGCAATAGGCCAAGGGGTTGTTGCGCGGGCGCATTGCCGCAATCCTAGAAGGTTGGCGGCTGAACGCAATCTTAAGCGGAGCTGCCTTCGGGTGCGCAGACCGCGGGTCGGGGAGGCCCGATCGCCTTAGCCCACCAGCTTCCGTGCCGCGCGTTCGATCAGCGCGACATTCTCGGGAATCTCGCCGAGGATTTCCGCGCAGCCGATCTCGTCCCGGCGGATCAGCGCGAGGGCGAATTCGCTGGCACCGCCGTCGAGCTCTTCGAGGCTGATCGCCTCCAGCGCGCGCAGTGCCTGGGCGAGCGCCTCGCGCACCGCAGCGTGATCCTCGATGGCCGGCTTGCCCTGCTCCTCGCGGCGCAACCGGCGTTCGGCCTTGACGATCGCCTTCACCCCGCCCTCGGTCCCGGCGAGGTAGCCCGCAAGGCTCCCGCGCTCGAGCTGCAAGCGGTGGGCATGGGTCAGGACCGCGGCATATTCGGTGAGCCGGGTCTTGTCGTAATCATGGCCGAAGACGAGCTTGACCACCGGGGTCATCGGCGCGCGCTCCTGCACGGTCAGCCCGGCATCGGCGATGAGGTCGGCATAGTCTTCGGGCGCATCCAGCGCGGCGAGGCTGAAGTCGTAGGCGCGGCTGACCGCGGCATAGAGCGCGGAGCGGCTGCGGTCCTCGGTGCTGTCGGCAGCGCGGGCGAGTTCGCGCGCGGCGGCGAGGCAATCATAGAGGCCCGCGTCCCCGGACAGGGCGTCGGCAAAAGCGGCGAAATCGTCTGCATCGTCTTCATCGACCCCGGCGATTTCGGGCGCCTGGTCGAAGACGGGCTCGGCAACCGGCGCCGGAACGGGCGCGGGCACGGGCACGGGCACCGGCGCGGCTTCTGGTTCGGGCGCAAAGCCGTAATCGGGCGCGTAATCGGGCGCATAGTCGGATTCAGGCGCCTCTTCGGCATAGGGGAGCGGCTCGATCCCGGTGAGGTCGATCGCCTTCTTGGCCGGGGCCTCGATGTAATCGGCCAGCGAGGCGAAGTTGTAGCCGGCGTCCTCACCCTCGCCTTCGTCCTCGTCATACTCCTCGTCGGGATCGTCGAGCGCGTATTGGCTGAAATCGGGCAGGACGATACCGGCATCGGGCACGGCGACGTCCGGTTCGTCTTCATGGGCGGGCGAATCCGCCCAGTCGGTGACCGGGTCGGCAGCGCGCGCGGCCGGTTCGGGCGCGCCGTGCTGTTCGGGCGCAAGCTCGGTGCCGAGCTCGAGCGCCTGGTCGATTTCGACCAGCAGCTCGTCGGCGGTCAGCTGGTCGGCCATTTCCTTCCAGTTGATGACGCCGTAGATGAAATCGATCGTCTCGTCGTTGCTCGAGAAGGGCAGCAGGATCCCGCGATAGAGGATCGCGGTCCCGGCGTGGTTCACGAACTCCGCCTCGAAGCCGATCGGCGCCTGGTTGGCGAGAATCTGCATGTAGTGATCGGTAATGCGGCTCAGCAGCGAGCGCGGCGGCACGTCCGAAAGGTGGGTGATGACCACCCCGTTCGCGCTGCATTCTTCGGACAGCTTCGCGCCCAGAAACCGCACCACCGGATTGTCGATCCCGAAGGAGAAGTCGAGCAGCACCGAATGCGGGCCGAAATCGGGGAGGCTGGCGGGATCGAGGTCGTCGATATTGGGGAACATCCGCTCGCCCAAGAGGCTCGCCCAGTGGTTGTAGGCGCGCACCTGCATGCGGCGCTCGTCCTGGCCGATGGCGTGCGGCGGAAGGTCGCGCGAAGCGGCCGGCTCGAGGCCTTCGTCCTCGCCTTCCTCCCAGCCGCGATCCGCGGACGAATCGGAACCGAAGGTGCCGCGCAGAGTGTCCATGGCTGTAAATCCGCCCCTTGGTGAACCTGTGTCGGCCCGTTCTGGCGCGGCGTGGTAAAGATCGCGTTAAGGGGGCGGGGAGTCTTTGTTTGCGGTCTCGCTGGCGCGAAACGCAGACACCGAAGGTGGCTCTTACAAAAAATACCGCATCTTGATCGTGACCCGCTGCGTGCCCTCGCCGATCTGGAGGACCGCGTCGGTGAACTTGGGCGGGGCCATCTTGACCGGGGCATCGCGCGAGAAGCCGTAGCCTTCCTTGGGCATCATCCCCATCGCGCGGTCGGCCTTGCCGTTGTTGTTCTCGTCATGCAGCAGCGCGATCCCGTAGGCGCCCGGCTTCACCCCAGTGAAACGGATTTCCCTGGTGGTGGCGGGCACCACGGTGCGATGCGCCGCGGGATCGTTGACGCATTTGGGGAAGATGTCCTTGCGCGTCGTCATGCAGGCGCGGATCACGCCCTTGGTGGAGCGCACCTCGGTGACGGTGATCACCACCTCGCCCGCCTGCGCAGGCGCGGCCGCGGCCAGCCCCGCCGCAAATCCCGCCACCACCAGCGCGCGCGCCGCGTTCATGCCGGAGCGCCCCTTGCGTGCCCCGCCTCTGCGACGATCCGCTTCGAGAGCCCCTTGTCGGTCCCGCACAGCCGGTCCCAGACCCGGAAATAGAGCCCGTAATTGCATCTGTATTCCTCGTGATGGCGCTCGTGATGGCTGGCGGTTATCAGCCAGTCTCCCAACGCCGAGTGAACAAGCCAGCGCGGGAACATCTCCCAGCCCATGTGATTGGTGACCCCCATCACCGTCGCGATCGTCAGCACCAGGGCGAGCATCGCGATGTGGATCGGCACAAGAAAGACCAGCACCGGCACCACCACCGCGCCGGTCACCGCCTCTACCGGGTGAAAGCTCATCGCGGTCCATGCCGTGGGCGGCTTGCTGTCGTGGTGGACGGCGTGGGCGATCCGGAACCACTTGGGACGGTGCATGAAGCGATGGCTCCAGTAGAAGCAGGTGTCCTGGACGAAGAGATAGATCAGCACCGAAAGCGGGTGGTACCACAGCGGCAGGGCCGCCCAGTCGGCGGTCATCAGGCTCCAGCCATGATGCTTCCACCCCCACAGCACGACCCCCGCCGGCGTCCCGTAAATCGCCGCCGAGAGGAGCGACCAGCGCACTTCCCGGGTGATCTGCGCGCGCTTGCCTGCATAGAGCCCGGGCCGCATCCGCGCGGTGGCGACGGCGAACAGCCCGCTCGTCAGCACATAGCGCAGCGCCACGATCAGCGTCACGGCGAGGCTGACAATCAGCAGCGCGAGCGGGACGGGGGTGTCGGCAGGGAGCATTGCGCCTCCGGCTATGCCGCAATTCGCGGGCCCGCGACAGGGCTAACTCAGCCGTGTGCGTCCAGAGCCGTCGCGAGCGGGTCGATCAGCGCCATGTGCCGGCGCAGCGCGGTGCGCGCGAGATGTTCGACCTGCGCCTTGCGCCGGGCGGCGGCGAGCGGCTCCAAGGCGGCGGGGCGCAGGATTTCGGCATCATAGCCATCGGCGACGATCACCCCGCAGGTGGCAGGGCGATAGGCCTCGCTCTCGAGCGGCGCGCGGTCGAGTGCCGGGGGCAGGCCCCAGTAGAAGCGGTCGCAGAAGTCGAGATAATCGGGCCACTTGGCATCGCCCAAGAGGTCCGCGCGCGCGACCTTGATCTCGACGATCACGACGAGGCCCTTGGCATCGATCCCCATCAGATCGGCGCGCCGCCCGTTCTTGAGCGGCACTTCGGCGAGGCACCAGATATCATTGCGCGCAAACAGCCGACCGATCCCGCGCGCGACATCGCCGGCCGCGAGTGCGGGCGAATCAGGGGCGATGATCTCTGGAGCGCCGGACATGGCCCAGCGTTGGAACGAAAGCGGAACGGCGTCAAGCCCGGCAATCAGGCCGGTTCGGTCGCCGGGGTCTCGAGCACGCGCACCATCGCGGCGCGCGCGGCGTGGAACTCGCGCCACAGCACCAGCGCCGGCGCAGAGGTATCCTGCCCGCGGCGGATGAGGGTGCCAAGGGCAGCCAGCCCGCTGTCGAGCATCGCGGCGCAATCGGCAGCGGTCCGGGCGACCAGCGCGCGCTGCCAGGGCGCGGCGCGGACGATCACCGCGCCAAGCTCGCCGCCGATTTCGACCGGCTCGGGCGCCAGCCGCGCCAGCAGAGCGAGCCTTGCCGCTTGCCCGTGGAGCGCCACCAGCGCCTCGGCGAGAGCCTCGGCCAGCACCTCGGGCGCCGCCGCGTCGGGGACGGGGGCGTGGGGGAGAATCGGCTCGGGCGGAAGCGTTGCCATGGGGGCAGAGCCTATGGGCGCATGCTTGCCGAATGGTTAAGCCGGCATCCCGCCATTCCCGCGAGGCGCGCGGCGCCCACAATTGTCTGGCGCCGCCCCCCGCCTCTTGCTAAGCGGCCGCCCGCGCGCAACAATGCGTCCCGCATGGCGACCCATGCACCCGTAGCTCAGCTGGATAGAGCGCTGCCCTCCGAAGGCAGAGGTCACAGGTTCGAATCCTGTCGGGTGCGCCACATTTTTGCAATAGAAACAATCATCTGCGAGTTTAACAAAAACTCGAATGGTCCCATTTTGTCCATTTTTGCCATTGACAAAACGTTGACAAAAAACGGTGTCCAAGACCATCTCTCTGATATACCTGATGAAGGTGTCTTGGAGACTGCCGTATGTCCAAATACGCAGATCAGGTTGATGTCAGAGGCGATGGTCGGGTCGTCATCTACAAACGTGCCGACCTGAAGAACCCCAAGTGGCAGGTCCGAATCCGAGTCCCCAACGCCACGGGGTACAAGATCGTCAGTGCAAAGACTGAGGATCGACGGGAGGCAGAGCGATTTGCCCTCGACCTCTATGAAGACCTCTACCTTCACGTGAAATCAGGCGGGTCGATCCAGTCTCGGACCTTCAAGCAGGTCTTCGAGGAGTGGAAGAAGACCGTCACCACGATGGGGCATACTCGGCAGGGTGGATCGTGGGATGCGACCATCGATCGGATCGAGACCTACGCCGTGAAGTTTTTCGGACCGATGAAGATCGATACCATCGGTCCCAAGGAGTTTGCGGACTTCTGGGTCTGGCGGAAGTCCAACTACAATCGGTCTCGACCGTCCAACGGAACACTGCGACGGGAACGGACCAGTATCCTACCTGTGTTCAAATTCGCCGTGACCCGAGGGTACCTCCAATCGGTGCCCGAGACTGATCCGCCCAAGGCAACACTGGAACGGCGACCCACCTTCACACAGGATGAGTGGCGGAAGATCTACACCAAGGCACGGGACTGGGTGAAGGCGGGCGAATCCCTCGCCACGTGGCGTCAGAGATTTATGACCCAACAGTATGTGCTGGTCCTTGCCAACACGGGTCTGCGAGTTGGTGAGCTCCGAGGGTTGCGTTGGAGTGATCTGCGGACCGTACAGACCACTGACGGGACACGTCTCGTTGCCGAGGTTCGTGGCAAGACTGGCGTTCGAGAGGTCGTGTTTCAGGACGGTGCCGAGAACTACATCAAGCGGATTTACGACCTGCGCCTCGAAGAGCTTGGTGCTTCTCCATCAGACGATGAGGTGATCTTCTGTCACAAGGACGGCAAACCTGTTCACACAATGAAGACCGCCTTCTACTCGCTGCTCAAGTTTGCGGGAGTGCCCATCGAGCGCAATGGTGGGTCACGGACGATCTACTCGCTAAGGCACTTCTACGCCACGATGCGCCTATCGCACGACACCAGTCCGTTCCTCCTGGCGAAGCAGATGGGGACCTCGGTCGAGATGTTGGAAAAGTTCTACGGGCAGACCGTGTCGTCCGAACTAGCGGCGCAGATCACCAAGGCAAATAGGACCAAGGGGTCAGGCAAGGCGGCGGGTGTGTACCCGTTTGAGTGATCGTCTCGAGTCCCAAATGGCTGTTGCCTTTTAAAGCTCATTTGATAGCCGTCGGGAAACGGGGAGACCAACGTTATGGGGCACTGGGCATCAAAGAAGATCGTAGTCCGAGATTTCTACATCTCGTTCAAACCTATGGGCGCTGACCCGAATAGCAGGTTCATCGATCTTTCTGATCCAATCGCCAATCAGGCGAGCGATGAGGCAATTTATGTTGCTGTGACAGGTCGCCCGGCTGGTCTCTGGAACTTTATCCGAGAACACGTCGGGCTATCCCGCCGCTTCGAATTTGTAATGAGTTCCAGTCAGTGCATTCAGAGGCTTGGTTCGCCGACCACGCAAATTTTATCATCATCAAGGATCGACGGATTGAACACCATTACCGTGGGGCTTGTCCGACCACTGGTCCAGGCAATAATCTTTGGCTTACTGTCACTTGGCTTGGTTATTGCGGCATCACACAAGCCGGATCTCGCAGGGATGGGTGCACTTTCTGCTGCCGAAGCCGCCGCCGAAGCAGATTACGAAAGCGACAGCGGCTATGCAGATGGAGGAGCAAGCGATGCTCGAACCGACGAAACGGGCATGGTGCCGGAATTCGAAGAGCCGTCAACATTTGGCATGACCCTAAGCCTCGTGAACATGGTGCTCCTCGGCATTGCACCAGCATGGGTCTGGTTCATGATTGCGCTCGGGCTGGGTTTGTACGCAGCCTATCTGTTCTTTATCGACAAGCGGAACCTCGTGACCGTGAGTGAGTCCGGCGATCCCGTTGTCGGTTTTATTGTCTCCCCATCATTCCTTGAGAGCCAGAGTACGGATATCCCATTGAGCGAGCTAAATAAGCTTCCGATGATATTCCGTGTTCTGAAAGACAAGTGAGGCGGTATCCATGAAGGTCTGCTCGGTTTGCAACGAGATCGTGGCTGCCAATCAGGGGTGCGCCCGTTCCGATTGTCTGAATCAATCTAAGGCGATAACCGATCCTGCCCCTAAAATAGACCCAGGGCTCACTGGCAAAGCGGATCGATTTGTTAAGGCGGGGCTGGATGGGGCGGGTGGCGTCGCTCGTGAAACAACCAAAAGGATCTTCTTTGTCCTATTCCTTTTGTCCGCAGTCATACTGGTCGCCTATCTGCTGGTAACACGCCATTCGGACGGCACTAAAGTCGGGTCGGATTGGGTGCTTTTTGGAAGCGGTCATGGTATAAATTTTTTCATTGATCGCAATTCAATCGAACAGATAGGTTCCTATAAAAGAGCAAAATTGCGCATGGAAATGCCAAATTTCCACACTTCAAAAAAAGAAGAAGAATTAGTTGAATTTGACTGCTACAGTAGCCGAGAGAGAGTGTTGCAATCGACCATCTTTTTCCGGGATGGCGGGACCAGTACTACTTCCACCCCTGGCGATTGGCGAATTACAGAAACGGGTGCTCCTGGAAGTGAATACTTTGATTACGTCTGCTTCGGCGTTCCGATCCCAAAAGTTCAGGAAAAAACGGATCAACCGACAGTGAATTAACTGGTTCATCAAACCAGCTCCACCACCCGCTTCCTCGCTTCGCTGTCCCCTTCGATGTACCGCTGGGTGGTCTGAAGCGAGGAATGCCCTGCCAGATGCTGAACGTCTCGGAGTGATCCGCCCACAGTCGAGATCTTCCGAGCCGCATTGGTGATGAAGGTCCGCCGACCGCTGTGAGATGAGCAGCCGATCAGCCCGAGATCACGATACCAGCGCTGAAAAAGGTTCACGATTGCCTGTGCCGAGGTGCGATCTGACCGCTCGGTACGGATCACCCACTCACCCCGATCAATCCCGTGCAGCTCGACCAGCGATGCCTTCAGCTGCTTATTGATTGGAATGATCCGACCCGACTGCCCTTTCGAGGCATCGTCAGTCAGGTGGATGTAGCCTCCCACCTCACCGCCAGCTCCGACGATCATATTCCACTTCAGACTGGCGATCTCTTTCGCTCGAAGTCCCGCTCGAACCGATAGCAGGACGATGACCTGATTGCGGAGCCCGTTACGGCGCTTTCCGACATGATGAAGCAGTGCGTCGATTTGTTGGCGGTTGAGAATTTTTGCCTGTTTGCCCAGAGCCATCGAAACCTCGTAAGTAATTATATTGCCTTATGATTTTATGGTAATATAATCACTAAATTCCGTACATCGTTCAGTGCGTCGAGATTGCCGATTCCGATCAATGGCTTGTGCCAACTGATGATGGAATTGATATTTGATAACCAGTTCATCCAGCCATAGGATCAGCTGATGAGCAGTGCTGGTTATGTCTTGTACGATCAAAGCCGAAACCGTCTGGAGGTGATCCGTCCAGGCGAAAGTATGAAGCGGTACATCCCCTGCACCAACATTCGACCGCCGCACGACAAGGTGCACGGCGTGCAGATTGATGGTGACAACATATGGGTCTTTGTCGGACCCAGCACCAATGCACGCCCTAACCGCAAATTCCTCTACCGCTTCTCGTCTCTATCGGGCGGCAGCAGTCGGTCGATCTGACGAAAAATATTTCACATTCTCAGGCTTTGAGCCGCTCTCGGCGTATAAATAAACCTATACTCTGAAGGCACTTGCCGAGGTTGGGCACCAGTTAACCATCTAATTGTCCAGCGAAGTTCACAATTCCGTCTGCTGTAGCATAGACGGGAGCGCCGCTGGCTGAGCGAATTGCGATCCCCTTCACTGTTCTCGTGACCCCTTCCCCTAAATCGGAGGGTGATCGGGCTGGAATGTTGACATTAGTTTGTGCCCGCCTTTGTTGGGTCTCGGGGTTAGTATTCCGAAGCCTTCCACGAAATGCGTCTACGAATACGGAATTCACTAGCAATCTACTATTGTTGACCAACCTTTCCCCGCCACTCGTTCGAATGACACGGCAAGGGTTTTTGCAATAGACAAACTCCGCAACAGCCCCGTTGCTCCAAACTCGAGCGAGCACGTGCTCGCCGTTCGCATTTGTGCCGTAATACCGATAGCCGACGGCATCTCCAGCGACCTGTCCAGCCTCCCGTTGCTGGGGTGAGATGCCGGCTTCGTAATAGTAAATGCCATTTTCAGTGTAGATGTAGTTTGGCTTCGGGGCTGGCTTTGCAACAGCGCCATTGGGCAGCGCCATCATTGCCCATGCAGCCAATCCTACCAATCCTGCCAATCTTTTCAGAATCATGGTATTCACTCACCTTGATAGGGAAGAAGGTTGCCCACTGAGATTGGCAAAGGCAAGGGTTGGTGACGAGCTCACGATTTCCAATCGGGATCCGCCCTCACAACTGGGAGCTCTAAGAACGAGATGGATATTCGCATCGATGGGGATGATGTCACTTATGAGATTTGGAGAATTAAAGCAGCCTGTTCTCACCCGCCGCCACCTCATCGCCAGAGCCGGAGCCGCCGCCGCCGCCGCGGCGATGCCCGCCTGGGCGCAGGGCTATTCGCTCCACGCCATGAAGGGCGGCGCGCCGGTCCGCGCGGGCTTTGACGCGGTTTCGGGTGCGGTGATCGACCTTGCCGTCGGGCACGGTCCGCGCAGGGTTCAGGGCAGGCGGGGGCACGCCGTCGCCGTCAACGGCTCGGTGCCGGGGCCGCTGGTCCGCCTGAAGGAGGGCCAGAACGTCCGCCTCAACGTCACCAACCATCTGGCCGAGGACACCTCGATCCACTGGCACGGCCTGTTGGTGCCGTTCCACATGGACGGGGTGCCGGGGATCAGCTTTCCCGGCATCGCGCCGGGCGAAACCTTCTCCTACGAATTCCCGGTCAAGCAATCGGGGACCTATTGGTATCACAGCCACTCGGGGCTTCAGGAGCAGCAGGGGCATTACGGCCCGCTGGTGATCGACCCGGCGAGCGACGAACCGGCGCAGTACGAGCGCGACTATATCCTGCTGCTCAGCGAGTTCACCCCGCTCCATCCTCACCGGATCATGGACCGCCTGCGCAAGGGCGAGGGCTATTTCAACTACCAGCAGACCGCCTGGGCCGATGACTACCCGCTCTCGGCCGAAGACCGCCGGATGTGGGCCGAAATGCGCATGCCCGCAACCGACATCGCCGATGTGACGGGCAGCACCTACACCTATCTCGCCAACGGACGCGGGCCGAAGGAGGGGCTGGAGTTCGCGTTCAATCCCGGCGAGCGCATCCGCCTGCGCGTCATCAACGGGTCGGCGATGACCTTCTTCAACCTGCGCATCCCGGGCCTTGCGATGACGGTGATCGCCGCTGACGGGCAGAACGTGGCTCCGGTGGAGGTCGACGAGTTCCAGATCGGCACCGCCGAGACCTATGACGTGATCATCCGGCCCACCGCCGAGGCCTATACCATCATCGCCGAGAGCATGGACCGTTCCGGCATGGCGCTCGCCACGCTCGCCAGCCGCCCGGGCGCGCGTGCGGCGATTCCGCCGCCGAGGAAGCCACCGCTGCTGACCATGGCCGACATGGGCATGGATCATGGGCCGGGCGCGCATTCGATGGAGGGCATGACGATGCGCGACACGCTGCTGCTGCAGCCCGATGTGAAGGTGGGCCCGGGCATCGACATGGTCTCGATGAACCCGGTCGACAGGCTCGGCGATCCGGGGCTCGGCCTGCGCGACGTTGCGCACCGCGTGCTCAACTACCGGATGCTCGCCGCGCGCGAGCCCAATGCCGACACCCGCGAGCCGTCACGCCTGCTGGAGCTGCACCTCACCGGCAACATGGAGCGCTACATGTGGTCCTTCGACGGCGAGATGTATTCGGCCGTTACCGACAAGCCGATCCGCTTCGCCCACCACGAGCGGGTGCGCGTGAAGCTCGTCAACAACACCATGATGGCGCACCCGATCCACCTGCACGGGATGTTCTTCACCCTCGTCAACGGCGAGAGCCCCGCCCGCCAGCCGCGCAAATCGGTGGTGATCGTCCAGCCGGGGGCCTCGGCGCAGTTCGATCTCACCGCCGATGCGCCGGGCGACTGGGCGTTCCACTGCCACCTGCTCTACCACATGCACGGCGGGATGATGCAGACCGTGACGGTGATGGGGCCATGAGCGCCGCGCTGCTTGGGTTGGCCATGTTGGCGCTCGCCGCGCAGGACCCGCATGCCGGGCACGAGATGGCCGCCGATCCCGCAGCCCCCGCCTCGCCCGGGCCGGTGATGGAAACCCCGCCTCCGCCCGAGGCCGGCAGCGGGCCGCCGCGTGCGGCCGATGCGATCTGGGGCGCCGAGGCAATGGCCGCCTCGCGCGCCGACCTGAAGGAGATGCATGGCGATTTCCCGCTGTTCTGGCTTCAGGGCGACCGGCTCGAGGCGCAGGTCCGGGACGGTTCGGACGCCTATCTGTGGGACATTCAGGGCTATTACGGCGGCCCGACCGATCGCCTGTGGTTCAAGACCGAGGGCGAGGGCGAATGGGGCCGCGCGCCCGGGGATGCGGAGGTGCAGGCGCTCTATTCGCATGCCGTCGCGCCGTTCTGGGACCTGCAAGCCGGGGTGCGCCACGATATCGCCGGGCCCGACACCACCCATGCGGTGATCGGCATCCAGGGACTTGCCCCCTACATGTTCGAGATCGACGCCGCGCTGTTCCTCAGCACGCGGGGCGATGTGACCGCGCGGATCGAGGCCGAGGTCGACCAGCGCATCACCCAGCGCCTGATCCTCCAGCCGCGCGTGGAGGCCCATCTGGCAGGCCAGGACATCCCCGCTCTTGGCATCGGTGCCGGGATCGACCAGATCGAGATCGGCGCGCGGCTGCGCTACGAGTTGAAGCGCGAATTCGCGCCCTATATCGGCATCGAGCAAACATGGCGCACCGGCCAGGGCGCCGATTACGCGCGGGCGAGGGGGGAAGGCACATCGGCCACCAGCCTCATCGCCGGCATCCGCTTCTGGTTCTGACAAGACGAAGGACGTCATTTCCCCATGCGTATCCCCGCCATCCTCGCCGCCCTCGCGCTCACCGCCCTGACGCCCGCCGCGCCGCTGCTTGCGCATGTCAAGCTGGCCGCCTCCACTCCGGCGCAGGGCGCTGCGGCCAAGGGCACCAGGGTCGTGACCCTGACCTTCTCGGAGAAGGTCAACCCCGCCAAGGCGAGCGCCACCATCGTCATGACCGCGATGCCGGGGATGAAGGATCACCCCGAAATGCTGATCCGCAACTTCACCGCCAGCTGGTCGGCCGACGGCAAGACGCTGACGCTCGCGCTGAAGAAGCCCCTGCCCGCCGGCACCTATGACGTGCGCTGGCAGGCCGCCGCTGCCGACGGCCATGCCATGACGGGCAAGGTCACCTTCTCGGTCAGCTAGCCAGCTTCGCGGCGATCCATTCGTCGACCCGGCGTTCGAGAATCGAGAGCGGCTGCGATCCGCTGGCGATCAGGAGATCGTGGAAGCCCTTCACATCGAACGTGCCGCCGAGCGTCTTTTCCGCCCGTGCGCGCAGCTCCATGATCTTGAGCATCCCGATCTTGTAGCCGGTCGCCTGCCCGGGGAGCGTGATGTAGCGCCGCACTTCCGAGCGCGAGCGTTCGATCGGCTGGCGGCCGGTCTCGTTCATGTATTGGACCGCCTCGTCCTCGGTCCAGCCCATCGCGTGGATGCCGGTGTCGACCACCAGCCGCGCCGCGCGGAACAGTTCGGCATCGAGGCGCATGAAGTCCGCCGCGATATCGGGATAGGCGCCCATTTCCTTGCAGACAGCCTCGGCATAAAGCCCCCAGCCCTCGCCGAAAGCGACATAGCCGGTGACCGAGCGGAACTTGGACCCGCCCTGCTGGCGCACCTGGATATCGCCCTGCGTGTTATGCCCGGGCACCGCCTCGTGGCACATCAGCGTGTACATGGCGGCCGGATCGGGCACCGTGCCGACGAGGTGGACATAGGTCTTCGCCGGGCGCTTGCCGTCGGGGCTCGGCGCCGAGGCGTGGGCCGCGCCGCCCGCGACTTCGGAAAAGGCGGGTTCGCGCACCACCTCGATCCCGTAGGCGGGCAGCTCGCCGAACCAGGCGGGCAGCAGCGTGCGGGTGTGGGCCACGAAGGCGTTGGCGGTGTCGAGATATTCCTTGCGCGCCGCATCGTCATACTGGCGCGGCGGGTAGAGCCGCTTGCGTTCCGCATAGAAGGCGCTGCGGTCGGCGAAGCCGGCCTGACGCGCGAGGGCGTCCTGCTCGGCCTCGATCCGCGCGACTTCGGCAAGGCCGGTCGCGTGGATCTGGGCCGCGGTCATGTCGGTGGTGGTGACGAGCCGCAACTCGCGCTCGTAGTATTCGAGGCCGCCCGGCAGGGTCAGCGCGCCGACCTTGCCGCTGGGCGCGGTGGGCAGGCTTGCCTCGGCCCAGGCGATGACCTTGGTATAGGCAGGCTTCAGCCCGAGAATGGCGGCCTTCGCCTCTTCGAGCAGTGCAGCGGCATCGGCATCGGGAAGCGTGCCGGCGCTGACCAGTGCGGCGGTCTTGGCCTTCACGTCGGCCCACAGCGCCGCATCCGGAGCCCCAGAGTCATTGGCTCCATAGGGCGCGCCCGAAGTCAGCTTGCGGCTGCCTTCGATGATCGTCTCGAACTGGAAGCGCGGCGGATTGATCCCGGCCTGCTGGCTCGCCTGGGTCCGCTCCAGCGCGCGTTCGAGCTGCGCGGGCATGGCCTTGAGCCGGGCGATGTAGTTCCTGAGATCGGTCACATCGGCGACGGTGTGGGTGTTGATCAGGAAATCGGGCAGCTGGCTATGTGCCGAATAAAGCCGCGAATAGAACGGCGGACGGTAGATGCGGTTGGCAAGGCTCTGCTCGGCGCGGTCGGCCTCGAGCGCCCAGATGTCGTAATTGACCTGGGCTTGCGGCGAAAGCCTGGCGCGGTCGAACATCGCCTGCATCCGCGCGACGCTGGCCCTGCGCCATGCGGCGTCGGCGCGCGCGGCTTCGTCGGAATTGTCGTTCCAGCGGTCGCCGCCGTCCTTGATGCCGAGCCGCGTCGCCAGCTGGGGCTGGGTCTTCACATAGGCGGCGAATTCGGCGTCGAGGAAGATCGTCAGCCGCGTGTCCTCGCTGATCGCGGGTGCAGGCGCGGCGGGCGCGGCGGCGGTCTGGGCCGAAACGGCCGCGGGCAGGCTCGCTGCGGCAAGCGCCATGGCGAGGCTGAAGGTCAGCTTGTGTGTCATCGATAGTCCCCTTCGCGCGCATGACGGCGCAGGCGATCTGCCTAGCCGGAGAGGGGGTCCCGATGAAGCCCCCTTCGTCGAGCCATGGGCGCGCTTCAGCCGAGCGGCAGGCCCAGCGCCTCGGCGACTGCGGCGATGTGGAGCTTGCCGCCCGAGACGTTGAGCCCCGCCGCCAGATGCGGGTCCGCCGCCATCGCCCCGTCGGCGCCCTTGCCCGCGAGCTTCAGCACAAACGGCAGCGTCGCATTGCCGAGCGCCATGGTCGAGGTGCGCGCGACCGCGCCGGGCATGTTGGCGACGCAGTAATGGATCACGCCGTCCACCTCGAACACCGGGTTTTGGTGGGTGGTGGGGCGCGAGGTCTCGAAACAGCCGCCCTGGTCGATCGCGATGTCGACCACCACCGCGCCCGGGCGCATGCTGGCGATCATCGCGCGGGTGACGAGCTTGGGCGCGGCCGCGCCCGGCACCAGCACCGCGCCGATCACGAGGTCGGCCCCCGCCACCGCCTCGGCCATCGCCGCCGAGGAGGCAAAGGCGGTGCGCACCTGATTGCCGAACACCGTGTCGAGCTCGGCAAGGCGGCGGTTGGCAATGTCGAAGATCGTCACATCGGCGCGCAGGCCGACCGCCATCTGCGCCGCGTTGAGCCCGGCGACCCCGCCGCCGATGATCACCACGCGGCCCGGCTCGACCCCCGGCACCC
Organism: Porphyrobacter sp. AAP82; assembly: GCF_000331285.1. Lineage (GTDB taxonomy): Bacteria > Pseudomonadota > Alphaproteobacteria > Sphingomonadales > Sphingomonadaceae > Erythrobacter. Next base: position 145,703 of record NZ_ANFX01000013.1, read on the forward strand.
CGCCCAGCAGCACCCCGCGCCCGCCCTGGTGCTTTTCGAGATAATGCGCTCCGCACTGGACGCTCATCCGCCCCGCGACTTCCGACATCGGCTTGAGGAGCGGCAGCGAGCCGTCGGGCGCGGTCACCGTCTCGTAGGCGATGCACGTCGCACCGGACGCCATCAGCCCCTCGGTCTGCGGCTTGTCGGCGGCGAGGTGGAGGTAGGTGAACAGCAGGTGGTGGGGACGCAGCAGCGCGATTTCGGACGCCTGCGGTTCCTTGACCTTGACGATCATCTGCGCGGCCTCGAACACCGCGGCCGCATCGGGGAGGATGCTCGCACCGGCGGCAACATAGGCGGCATCGCCGAAATCGACGCCTGCGCCCGCGCCCGCCTGCACCACCACCTCGTGGCCCGCGCGCACCAGTTCGCCGACTGCCGCAGGGGTCAGGCCGACGCGGTATTCGTTGTTCTTGATCTCGGTGGGAACGCCGACGCGCATGGGAACTCTCCTGCTCCAGGTCTCGTGTGCCGCTTGTAGCAGGAGGGCCGCGCGCCTTCTTCGCAATGATCGCCGGCGCGGGGGGGGGCTTTGCGGGAAATTCTTGCGTCATGGCGTGCCTGAGCGCATGAAAATCCCGCATGGACCGCATCGACCGGAAAATTCTTGACCTGCTCGGGCAGGACTCGCGTCTCACCGGCGAGCAGCTGGGCGAGCGGGTCGGCCTTTCGCCCTCGGCCGCGCACCGGCGGGTCAAGGCGCTTGAGGAAAGCGGCGCGATCCTCGGCTACCGCGCGCGGCTGTCGCGCACGGCGCGCGGCAACCCCTCGACCGTGTTCGTGCAGGTCACCCTCACCGACCAGCGCCAGGCGACCATGCTGGCCTTCGAGGAGGCCCTCGCCCGCACCCGCCAGATTGCCGAGGCGCACCTGATGAGCGGGCAGTCGGACTATCTCGTCAAGGTGCTGGTGCCGGGCGCTGACAGCTACGAGCGCATCCACCGCGAGATCCTCTCGGCGCTGCCCGGCGTGCAGCGGCTGGTCAGCCAGTTCACGATCCGCACCCTCGAAGGCGGCGACTGAGCCTCCCGCGGCCGCGCGCCCTGGTCGGGGCGGGTGGGCAATTGCGGCAATTCCGATACAATCATGACAAAGCGATGAAAGACTCTCGTCCTACGCCACCGAGGTTTCGTCGCATGCCCCTTGTTTTCCGTGGAGGAAGCCTGATCTGGGCCTATCCGTTCTGTTACATTTCAGGGTCAGGATTGCAGTAGAAAGTTAGTTTTCCGACAGGTATAGGACCAATATGGCAACGCCGATCTACGAATTTGCCCAGATTCCGCGGCTCGATCCCGCCGTGAAGGCGCGCGGCCGGGTGCGGCGCGTGCGCGATGCGGGGCAGGCTCCGACGGTCGGCGTCATCTACAATCCGCGCAGCCACCGCAATCTCGGTGCCGATTTCGACTGCGGCATCTGCCCGCATGTCCACATCGCCCAGCCGCGCGAACGCGGGCAGCTGCCGCAGGCGCTTGCCGAATTCGCCGCCAAGGGCATTGACCTGCTCGTCATCAACGGCGGCGACGGCACGGTGCGCGACGTGCTGACCTGCGGGCAGGCGGTGTTCGGCGATGACTGGCCGGCGGTCGCGGTGCTCCCCAAGGGCAAGACCAATGCGCTGACCGTCGATCTCGGCGTGCCCGAGGACTGGGGCCTGCAGGATGCGATCGACGCGCTCGATCACGGTAGCCGCGTCCATCGCCGCCCGATGCTGGTGTCGGCCAAGAGCGAGCCGGGCAAGCGCGTGGCGGGCTTCATCATGGGCGCGGGCGCCTTCACCAAGGCAACCCAGACCGGGCAGAGCGCGCACAAGCTGGGCGCCTTCGACAGCATGGTCGTGGCGGTGACCGGCGTGTGGGCGCTGCTGCAATCGCTGTTCGCCGGGCGCGGCAATGCCTGGCGCAAGGGCGCAGGGATGGCGATCGGGCTTGGCACCGCAGATGCGCCGATGGCCCATAGCGGCCATGGCGATCCGGCGATGCGCCAGCTGCTGTTCGCCTCGACCCTCGAAAGGCTCCCCGCCGGAATCCGGCCCTTCGGCGCGCTGCGCAGCGGGCTCAAGCTCGTCGCGGTCGACCAGATCCCGCGCCGCACCACCGCGCTGATCCCGCTGGTGCTGACCGGCAAGCTCAAGGGCAACCTGCGCAGCCGCGGCATCCACCAGCTCGCCGCGAGCCAGTTCAGCCTGGCGATCGACGACCAGTTCATTCTCGACGGCGAGGCCTTCCCGGCGGGCGACTATCGCATCGAGCAGGGGCCGGAGCTCGCTTTCGTGGCACCATGACGGGCGCGCTGGCCGAGCGCATTGCCGCGCGCCTTGCTGTCCCCGTCGATCCCGCCGTCGCCACCTTCGCGCGCGCGCTGGCCGAGGCTGCGGGGGCGCGGGCGGTGCTGTTCTACGGATCGAACCTGAGGACGGGCGCGCTTGAGGGCGTGCTCGATTTCTACCTGCTGCTGCCGGGCGCGAAGGAAAGCGCGATCTGGCCGCGCGTGTCCTATCACGAGCGGGCGCATGGCACGGCAACCCTGCGCGCCAAGGTTGCAACGATGCGCCTTGCGACCTTTGCCAAGGCCGCCAGCGGCGCGCTCGCCGATACCACCATCTGGGCGCGTTTCGTCCAGCCATCGGCGCTGATCTGGGCCGAAGATGATGCCGCACGCGGCGAGGTCATCGCCGCGATCGCCGCCGCCGCCGCCACCGCCGCGCGCCTGGCCGCCGCGCTCGGGCCTGCCAGCGGGACGGCGGAGGATTACTGGCGCGCGCTGTTCCGCGCCACCTACAGCGCCGAATTCCGGGTCGAGAAGCAGGGGCGCGAAAACGATATCCTCAGCGTCAACGCCGATCACTTCGCCGGGCTCCTCCCGCTCGCGCTCGAAGCAGCGGGGATCGATCCGGGGGTGGAGGGCGCCACCCTCGCACCGCGCCTGCCGTCGGCACAGCGCGCGCGCATCACCGGCTGGTGGAAACGCCGGCGCCGGCTGGGCAAGCCGCTCAACCTGCTGCGGCTGGTGAAGGCGAGCACCACCTTCGAGGGCGCGGCGCGCTATGCCGCATGGAAGATCGAGCGGCACACCGGCATGCCGGTCAAGGTCACGCCGTTCCGCGAGCGCTTCCCGCTGCTTGCAGCGCCGCAAGTGCTCTTTGATTTATGGCACTACAAACGTCGCACCTGATCCGGGCGACGATCTCATGCGGCACCGAAACGACTTGAGGCGGAGCGGCAGTGAAGGTGCCGGGGGAGCTCAGCCAGCACCGCCGGCGCCAGCGGGTTCCCTAGAGATATTGCATCCGGATCGTCATCCGCGTGACCCCCGGGCCCGCGGTGAAGCGCACCTTGTCGACCGGAGGGGCCTGCGGGACGAGGCCGAGGATCTTCCTGATCCCGGGATTGTTCGACATGCCCGCCCCGTCGGTCGAAACGTCGGTCTTGCGGTTGCCGTTGGTGTCGTGCTGGACCGCGATGGCAAAGTCGCCCGCCGCAGGCAGCGGCACGCACACCGTCATGCTGCCCGCCTGCGGGCGCGCGTCGACGCGCATGACGTAGCGCTTGCTCACCAGCCAGTCGGCCTTGGTGGCGGGATAGGCGCGCACGAACAGGTTGCCGGCCGAAGACTTGAGGCCGGTCACCGTGACGTGCACCGCCGGGCCCTTGCCCGCAGCGCATTGCGACAGGTCGTTGTTCATGCTCCGCCCGTAGGCATAGCCCTGCGCCGCGACCGGCAGCGCCAGCGCCGCGGCCAGCACGGCAGCCCCGGCGGCGCGGCGCGCGAGAGGGGCGGAGAAGGGCGAAAGCGCAGTCATGGGCAGGCTCGCAAAGCTAGGTCTGGCACAAGCGGCGCGCAAGCCGGCAGAGAGGGGGGAGGCAGCCGCGCGCCGACGGGATGGCAGCGGGCCTATGGGGTCATCTGCCTGAATTGCGGCTTAATTGGCCGCTTTTGTCCCGTTCAGGGCGCGGCGCGGTGGAAAAGCAGACAAATCGCCTTGTGGCGCGAATCGCCCCGCTCCTATGTCCGGTAAAGCGTCCCAGAAAGGCTCATCGCCCGCGCCATGCCCGCACCCCTCATCTCCCCCTCGATCCTGTCCGCCGATTTCGCCCGGCTCGGCGAAGAGGTGCGCGCTGTCGACGCGGCGGGGGCGGACTGGATCCATATCGATGTGATGGACGGGCATTTCGTGCCCAACATCACCATCGGCCCCGACGTGGTGAAGGCGCTGCGTCCGCATACGGCCAAGCCCTTCGACGTCCACCTGATGATCGCGCCGGTCGATCCCTACCTCGCCGCCTTCGCCGAGGCGGGCGCGGACATCATCACCGTCCACCCCGAGGCCGGCCCCCACATCCACCGCACGCTGCAAGCGATCAAGGCGCTGGGCAAGAAAGCGGGCGTGGTCATCAACCCCGGCACGCCGGTGGAGGTGCTCGACAACCTCATGGACATGGCCGACCTCGTCCTGGTGATGAGCGTCAACCCCGGCTTCGGCGGGCAGAGCTTCATCCCCTCGCAACTGGACAAGATCGCACGCATCCGCGCGATGATCACCCGTTCGGGCCGCAATATCCATCTCGAGGTCGATGGCGGCGTCAATGCCGAGACCGCAAGGCTGTGCGTGGAGGCGGGGGCCGATGTGCTGGTCGCGGGCTCGGCCACCTTCAGGGGCGGGCCTGATGCCTATGCCGCCAACATCGCTGTGCTGAAGGCGGCGGGGTGATGGATACGCTGCTGCGCTCCCCCGCTGCCAGCCGCGCCGAGGCGCTGGTCGAACGGGTCGCGGATGCGCCGGTGCTGCCGCTCGGGCAGGGGGCCGAACCGGGCGCCGAGGCCGCACCGCCGCCCGTGAAGGAACCCTCGCGCGCGCTGGCGCTCAGCGATGTCATCGCGGTCCGATCGGGCCCGGGCGAAGCGCTGATCCGGCTCGCCTACCGCATCGGCATCCCCGGCCACGCCATCGCCGCCCCGTTCCGCCGCCCGCAGGCGGTGCGGGTGACGGCAACCGTGGAGAGCCCGAACCGCGGCGACCGCATGGCGGGCACTGCACTGCGCGCCGGGCACTTCCTGATCCACGGCGTGCGCCTGCCGATCGCGAGCTTCGATTTCTCGGTGAGCGCGCACCACGCCCCGGGGGTCGAGCGGGTGGTGCATTCCTTCGCCTGGCTCGCCGATCTTGCCGCCAGCGCCCCGCGCGCCGATGGCGCCGCGGTGGCCGAACGGATCGCCGGCCTGTGGCTCCACGGCCATGGCGCACCCGGCAAAGGCCCGGCGTGGGAGCCGGAGCTGGCGGGCCTGCGGCTCGTCGCATGGCTGGTCCACGCCCCGCTGATGCTCGGGGGCAATGACAAGACGCTGAAGTCGCGCCTGCTTGCCGCCATCGCCGCGACTGCCGGCTGGCTCGACAAGCGCGCCCCCAAGGAGCCTGCGGGGCTCGGGCAGGTCGCCGCTTGGGCGGGCGTGGTCGCGGCAGGGCTGCTGCTCCCCCACGGCAAGCCGCGACGGCTGTTCGGCGAGGCCGGGCTGGTCACGGCACTGGGCGACATGGTGGGCGAGGATGGCGGCGTGCTGTCGCGCTGCCCTGCCGCGCAACTCGACGCGATCCGCCTGCTGACCGATCTGCTGGCGTGCTACGATGCCGCCGAAGTCACCCCTCCCCCCGCGCTCGGCGTGATGCGCGAGCTGCTGGTGCCGCCGCTGCTGGCGCTCCGGCATGGCGACGGGGCGCTTGGCAGCTGGCAGGGGCAGGGCGCGATCCCCGCCGACCGCGTCAATGCCGTGATCGAGGCCTCGGGCGTGCGCACCCGCCCGCTCGCCAGCGCTGCCGGCTGGGGCTACAGCCGCATCAAGGCGGGCGAGACGCTGCTGCAATTCGACACCGCCCCGCCTCCGCGCGCCAAACACGCGCGCACCGGCTGCGCCTCGACCCTCGCCTTCGAGCTTTCCGACGGGCCGCAGCGGATCATCGTCAATTGCGGCGGCGCGGCGCTTGCCGGCGGTCAGGTGCCCGCACGCATCGGGCAGGGCCTGCGGGCGACAGCCGCCTTTTCGAGCCTGGTGCTCGACAACGCCAATTCGACCGCGGTGCTGCTCCACGGCCAGCTCGGCAAGGGGGTCGAGACGGTGGAATTCGACCGCCGCCAGATCGCCCGCCCCGGGCCCAGCTCAAATAGGCGTGAGGCGACCCGGATCGAGGCCGCGCACAACGGCTATGCGGGGCGCTTCGGCCTCACCCACCAGCGCATCCTGACCCTTTCGGGCGACGGCACCGAACTTGCGGGCGAGGATATCCTCGTCCCCGCGAGCAAGAACGGCAAGCGCGGCAAGATCGGCTTTGCGATCCGCTTTCACCTCGGGCGCGGGGTCGAGGTGCAGCTTTCCCCCGACAAGCGCGGGGCGAGCCTGCTGCTGCCCGACGGTCGGCTCTGGCAATTCCGCCTGGGCGGCGATAGGGGCGAGGCCGGCGAGATCACCTTGCATGCCGAGGACAGCCTGTGGGTCGACGGCGAGGGCCGCCCGCACGCGACCGAGCAGCTGGTGATCGAGGGACTGGCACAGCGCAGCGGGGGACAATTCTCCTGGCGCTTCAAGAAAACGGGGTAGTTTCGATCATGGCCGATGGTGCGATTTTGCGGGCGCTGCTGTCAGTGTCCGACAAGAGCGGTTTGGCGGACCTCGGCCGTGACCTCGCGGCGCGCGGGGTCGAACTGGTGAGCACCGGCGGCACCGCCAAGGCCTTGCGGGATGCAGGCCTCGTGGTGAAGGACGTCTCCGACCTCACCGGTTTCCCCGAGATGATGGACGGACGGGTCAAGACCCTCCACCCCGCGGTTCACGGCGGGCTGCTCGCCCTGCGCGACAATCCCGAGCACGTCGCGGCGATGGAAGCCCACGGGATCGGCGCGATCGATCTCGTCGTGGTCAACCTCTATCCCTTCGAGGCTGCGGTCGGGAAGGGGGCGTCGCGCGAGGAAGTGATCGAGAACATCGACATCGGCGGGCCCTCGATGGTGCGCTCGGCGGCGAAGAACCACGGCTTCGTGACGATCCTCACCGACCCGGCCGATTACGCCGCGCTGGTCGCGGAAATGGACGCCAATGGCGGCGCGACCACGCAAGCCTTCCGCACGCGGATGGCCGGCAAGGCCTATGCCCGCACCGCCGCTTACGATTCGGCGATCGCGAGCTGGTTCGCCTTTTCCCCTGCCGCCTCGGATGAGCCGACGCTGTTCCCCGAGACGCTGCCGATGGCGCTGAAGCGCGCCGATACCCTGCGCTACGGCGAGAACCCGCACCAGTCGGCGGCGATCTATGTGCCGCAGGTCGCGGGCACCGCCGGCGTGCCGCAGGCGGCGCAGTTGCAGGGCAAGGAGCTGTCCTACAACAACTTGAACGATGCCGATGCTGCGCTCGAACTGGCAGCGGAATTTGCGGGCCAAGAGCCGGCGGTGGTGATCGTCAAGCACGCCAACCCCTGCGGCGTGGCGCAAGGGCCTTCGCTGCTGAGCGCTTGGGAAGCGGCGCTGGCGTGCGATTCCGTCTCGGCCTTCGGGGGCATCGTCGCGGTCAACACCGAACTCGATGCCGCGACCGCCGAGGCGATCAGCGCGATCTTCACCGAAGTCGTGATCGCCCCGTCGGTCTCGGAAGAGGCCAAGGCGATCTTCGCCCGGAAGAAGAACCTGCGTCTGCTCGAATGCGGCCAGCTTCCCAACCCGCGGCGGGGGGGCCTTGCCCTCAAGACCATCGCCGGGGGTGTGCTGATCCAGTCGCGCGACAACGGGGCGATCAGCGCGGACGACCTGAAGGTGGTGACAAGGCGCGCGCCCACGGAGCAGGAACTGAAGGACTGCCTGTTCGCCTGGACCGTCGCGCGCCACGTCAAGTCCAACGCCATCGTCTACGCCAAGGACGGCGCGACCGCCGGGATCGGCGCAGGGCAGATGAACCGCCGCGATTCGGCGCGCATCGCCGCGATCAAGGCAAAGGAAGCTGCCGAAACCCACGGCTGGGCCGCCCCCCGCACCGTCGGCAGCGCAGTCGCCTCGGACGCCTTCTTCCCCTTCGCCGACGGGCTGATCTCCGCCGCCGACGCGGGCGCTACCGCGGTCATCCAGCCGGGCGGCTCGATCCGCGACGACGAAGTGATCGCCGCCGCCGACGCCGCGGGCCTTGCGATGGTGTTCACCGGAATGCGGCATTTCAGGCACTGATGTTTGTGTGCCCGCCTTGCGCGGGCACATCCTCGGTGCTGTTTCCTTCGCTTCGCTAGCGAGCACCTGCGGCCCGCGCCGTGCGCTCGCGGGCCTGTGGCCCGTTCCAGTCCTCCCCTTCAGGGGAGGGGGACCACCGCAGGTGGTGGAGGGGCGAGCGACAGGGCCCGCTAAGCAATCCCCCGCATTCGTCGCATCCGCCGCACGGCTCGGCCCGCATGGCCCTTAAGCGCAACTATTTTTCAGCCGTCCCGTAACCAGTATAGGGCTGCGTCCCTAATACGGCCTGTCGCCAGTTCATCCCGCCGCAATCCGGCAGCGGGCAAGGAACCGGCGAGAAACACCGCGATTCACGAGCCCCCGATGCGCCTCTTTTCCTCCGAGCTGTTCCGCAATTTCGGCATCGGTTTCGTCCTTGGGGCGGTGCTGATCGTCGGCGGACACGCAGAAGGCTGGAACGCCGCGGTGGCCTCGCCCGCGCAGGCCGCCGAGATGCCCGCCCCCTCCGGCACCAATCCGGCTCCTTCCGGCGAGTTCGTGATCGCGCCTGTCGAAGGCTGATCCCATGCACAAGATTGCCGCTCTCCTCGCCGCCGGTTCGCTGGCGCTGAGCGCCTGCGCGGGCCCCGCACTGGCCGAGGAACCCGTCGCCGCCCCCGCCGCCGCCCGTGTCGCCAAGGAACCGGCCGGTCTCAAGACGGCGGTCTTCGCCGGCGGCTGCTTCTGGGGGGTCGAGGGCGTGTTCAGCCATGTGAAGGGCGTCAAGAGCGCGGTGTCCGGCTACCACGGCGGCACCAGGGCGAGCGCGTCCTACGACCTCGTCTCGAGCGGCGTCACCGATCACGCCGAAGCCGTGCGCATCACCTATGACCCGGCGGTGGTGCGCTATGACCAGTTGCTGCGGATCTTCTTCTCGGTGGTCGCCGACCCGACATTGAAGAATCGCCAGGGTCCGGATGTGGGCACCCAGTACCGCGCCGCGATCGTGCCGATGAACGCCGAACAGAGCGCGGTCGCCAAGGCCTATCTTGCGCAAATGGGCAAATCGGGCGTGTGGGCAAAGCCGATCGTGACGAAGATCGAGCCCTACAAGGCCTTCTATGCAGCCGAGGCCTATCACCAGGACTTCATGCTCAACAACCCGAAGCACGGCTACATCCTGCGCTGGGATGCGCCCAAGGTGGCGGCGTTGAAGCGCATGTATCCGACCTTCTACCGGGCGGGCTTCCTCAAGGACGCGTCCTAGTTTCCGATAGCGCTGGCGCGCGATGCGGACCTCCCCAAACGGAAGGTGGCCGCCAAGCAAAAGCGCCCCCCACTGGCGCTCCACGGCAAGTCTCATTATATTCGCAGGCATGGGACAGCACGCGCACGATCATGGGGATCATCGGCACAAGGAACTCGCCGGGGAGGATCTCGTCGCCGGAGCCGCGGGTGCGCTGGTCGCATCCGGCGAGCAGTGGACCGCGATGCGCGAGGCGGTCTTCGCCGAGCTGGCCCGGCACGAGCGCCCGGTCTCGGCCTATGACATCGCCGACAACCTTTCCGCCGCGCGCGGCAAGCGGGTTGCGCCCAACTCGGTCTACCGCATCCTCGATCTGTTCGTGGCGGGCAACCTCGCGATGCGGGTCGAGAGCGCCAATGCCTACCTCGCCAATACCCACCCGGGCTGCGCGCATGACTGCATCTTCCTGGTCTGCGACGAATGCGGCGAGGCCGCCCATGTCGACGACGAGGAGGTCAGCCGCGCCGTGCGCACCATCGCCGCCGCGCGCGATTTCCGCGCCACCCGCCCGGTGCTGGAAATCCGCGGGCTGTGCAAAGCCTGCGCCTGAGGCCACTTGCGGCAAATCGCTGACGCGCCCTTGCCGGTGGCAGACGCGCCCCGTCCACGCTGCACTTGATCGGGCGGACCAAGGCGATTTCCGAGCGCCACGGTCCTCGGCAAGACCACGACAAACCGCGTTTGATCTCGCTCAACCTCACATCGACAGGCCAGACTTACAGGTGTAAGGCCAGCGGTTATGACACAATCGCCTTACACTCCCCTGCTCGATCAGGTTGACACTCCCGACGACCTGCGCCGCCTCAAGCCCGAACAGCTCCGCCAGCTCGCCGACGAATTGCGCACCGAGATGATCGATGCGGTCAGCACCTCGGGCGGGCACCTCGGCTCGGGCCTCGGCGTGGTCGAGCTGACTGTTGCGATCCACTATGTCTTCAACACACCCGACGACAAGCTGGTGTGGGACGTGGGGCACCAGTGCTATCCGCACAAGATCATCACCGGCCGCCGCGACCGCATCCGTACCCTGCGCCAGGGCGGGGGCCTCAGCGGCTTCACCAAGCGGTCCGAGAGCGAATACGACCCCTTCGGCGCGGCGCACTCCTCGACCTCGATCTCGGCGGCGCTGGGCTTTGCCATCGCCAACAAGCTGCAGAACAAGCCGGGCCGCGGGATCGCGGTGATCGGTGACGGCTCGATGAGCGCCGGCATGGCCTACGAGGCGATGAACAACGCGGCCCAGGCGGGCAACCGGCTGATCGTGATCCTCAACGACAACGACATGTCGATCGCCCCGCCGGTAGGGGGGCTATCGGCCTATCTGGCGCGCATGGTGTCGTCCTCCGAATATCTCGGCATCCGCAGCCTCGCCTCGCGCGCCGTGAAGAAGATGAGCCGCCGCCTGCATGACACCATCGGCAAGGCCGAGGAATTCACCCGCGGCATGGTGACCGGCGGCACCCTGTTCGAGGAATTGGGCTTCTACTATGTCGGCCCGATCGACGGGCACAATCTCGACCACCTCCTGCCCGTGCTGGAGAACGTGCGGGACACCTCCGAAGGCCCGGTGCTGATCCATGTCGTGACCGAAAAGGGCAAGGGCTATGCCCCGGCGGAAAACTCGGCCGACAAGTATCACGGGGTCCCGAAGTTCAACGTCGTCACCGGCGAGAAGGCCAAGAGCGCGCCTTCCGCGCCCGCCTATCAGGACGTGTTCGGCCTGACGCTGGCCAAGCTCGCCGAGAGCGATGATCGCATCTGCGCGATCACCGCCGCCATGCCGAGCGGCACCGGGGTCGACAAGTTCGCCAAGGCGCACCCTGCCCGCACCTTCGATGTCGGCATTGCCGAACAGCACGCGGTGACCTTCGCGGCGGGCCTCGCGGCGGAAGGCATGCGGCCCTTCGCGGCGATCTATTCGACCTTCCTCCAGCGCGCTTACGACCAGGTGGTGCACGATGTGTGCATCCAGAACCTGCCCGTGCGCTTCGCCATCGACCGCGCGGGGCTGGTCGGCGCGGACGGCGCGACCCACGCCGGCTCCTTCGATATCACCTATCTCGCCACGCTCCCCAACATGGTGGTGATGGCCGCCGCCGACGAGGCCGAACTGGTCCACATGACCTACACCGCCGCCGAGTATGACGCGGGCCCCATCGCCTTCCGCTACCCGCGCGGCAACGGCACCGGCGTGCCGATGCCCGAGGTTCCGGTGAAGCTCGAAATCGGCAAGGGCCGGCTGGTGCGCGCCAACAAGAATGGGGGCAACAAGGTCGCGATCCTCTCGCTGGGCGCGCGCCTTGCCGAGGCGCTGAAGGCGGCCGACACGCTCGAGGCCAAGGGGCTTTCGACCACGGTTGCCGACCTGCGCTTTGCCAAGCCGCTCGATGAAGAGCTGATCGCCAGGCTGATGCGCACTCACGAGGTGATCGTCACGGTCGAGGAAGGCGCCATTGGCGGCCTCGGCGCGCATGTCCTGACCTTCGCGAGCGACGAGGGCCTGACCGACAACGGGTTGAAGGTGCGGACGCTGCGCCTGCCCGATACCTTCATCGATCACGACGATCCGGTGAAGCAGTATGACGAGGCAGGGCTGAACGCGCCGCAGATCCTCGACACCGTGCTGAAGGCCCTGAAGCACAACTCTGCCGGAATCGAGACGGGCGAAGAGGCGCGTGCCTGACGCGCCGCCGGAGAGCGCGCCCGAGGCTTTCGTGGCGCGCTACTCGGTTCCCAGGCTGCTGGTCTGGGTCGCCCTGTCAGCCGGGATGGGCGCGGCAGGCCTGTTCATGGCGGCGACCGGCGGCAGCACCTTCACCCTGCTGGTGGGGGGCGCTGGCGCGGTGTTCTTCGGCGGGATCGCCGCCATCCTCGCCTTGCGCCTGTCCGACCGGCGGCCGCAGGTGATCATCGACGGCAAGGGCCTCTACGTGCGCTCGCATGGCGAGAAACGCATCGCCCTGCGCTCGATCGAGACGATGCGCACCGACCAGCTCTCGCCGGACATGATCAAGCTTGCGATCTTCCTGTTCAAGCCCGCCAAATACCCGATCGAGACCCGCCACCGCCGCTTTATCTGGAAGCTGAACGGCGGCGGCGCGCGCGAATTCTTCGGCGATGTATGGATCTGGACGACCCACCTCGACCAGCCGGTGGACGCCGTGATCCGGGCGATCTGGGCGCACCGCCCCGCGACCGAATTCGACCGACGGATGTGGGCGCTCGAGGATGCGGCGCTGGCCATGGGCGAAGGCGCGCCCTAGACCCTAGCGCGTTCGGGTGACGGCGAGGCTGTCCGGATTGGCAGGCGGTTCGACCGGGGGCGCAGTTTCGGGCGGGGGTGCGGTTCCGGTTTCGGCCTTCAGCGCCTCCAGCTCCTCCAGCCACATCCGGTCGCGTTCCGAAATCGGCGCGCCCTTCAGCTGCGCGATGTCGCGGCGGCGCTGGGCGAGGTAGGTCTCGCGGCGCAGACGGTAGGGATCGTCCGAGGCGCGGATGCTGGCGATCTCCTCGTCGAAGGCGAGGCGCTGGTCGAGGCCGTTGATGAGGAAATAGGTCGCGGCATATTCGATCCGGTTGAAGGGATCGCCCACCGCCACCGGCAACAGCGCCTGATCGAGCGTGCTGCCGACCAGATCGCGCAGGCTCGTCGCGCCGGTCACGGGGAGGTAAAGGTAGGGTCCCGATCCGATGCCGTAGAAACCCATGGTGTTGGCAAACCCGTTGCGGCGATAGGGCAGGCCTGCGCGCTTTTCCGCGACATCGAACAGCCCGCCCACACCCAGCGTCGAATTGATCGCCAGCCGCCCGAGGGTCTCGGCTGCCTTGCCGACCTTGCCCTGCAACAGGAAGTTGAGGGCGACGCTCGGCTCGCCGAGGTTGCGCACCACATTGCCGAGGCCATCGCGCACCGGATCGGGCAGGGCATCGCGGTAGGCATTGGCGACCGGCTCGACCACCGCCGCATCGACCGCCTGCGTCACGCGGTAGCTTTCCTCGTTGATCGCCTCGGCCGGATCGCTCTTGGGCGGACCGACCTCGCCCTCGACGACGATCTCGCCGACCGGCGGCGCGCCATCGGGGGGCGGGGGCTGGTCTCGCGCTGCATCCTGTGCGGCGGCAAGGCTCCAGCCCAGCGGGAGCACGGCGCGCCGCTCGGGCGTCTCGGCTTCGCCGGCAAGGCTCCACACCCCGGGATCGAGCGCGATATGCGGCGGCGTGGCCGGATCGGCATCGGGCAAGGGGTAGCCGATCGCGGCGCTCATCAGCGCGGGCGAGGTCGCAAGCAGCACAAACCCGGGCATGGCATTCCTTTCTCCTGCGCCTTTGCCTCCCCGCCCGGGCGCGCGTCTTCCACGTTTCTTGCCCTTTACCCCTTCGACCTTTACGCCAGCTTGAACAGCCAACGATAGCCGCGAAAGACCCTCATGTCCCTGATCCAGATCACCCGCGAAGGCCCTGTCACGATCCTCACGCTCGACCGTGCCGAGAGCATGAACCCCCTCGGCGCGCCCGGCGATGGCGACGCGTTCGTCAGTGTCGCCAATGCGATCAACCGCGATATGGAGTGCCGCGTGGTGATCCTGACCGGCGCGGGCCGTGCCTTCAGCGCCGGGGGCGACATCAAGGCGATGCGCGACAAGACCGGCACCTTCGGCGGCACCACGCCGGCGATCTCGGACGGGTATCGCGACAATATCCACCTGATGCTGCGCGCCTTGTATGGCATCCGCGTGCCGGTGATCGCGGCGGTCAACGGCCCGGCGATCGGCCTGGGGTGCGATGTCGCCTGCCTCGCCGACATCCGCATCGCGTCGGAAGCCGCCAAGTTCGGGGTGACCTTCCTGAAGCTCGGGATCATTCCGGGCGATGGCGGCACCTGGATCCTGCCGCGCGTGATCGGGATGAGCCGCGCGGCCGAATTGTTCTACACCGGCGACGTGATCGACGCCGCGACCGCGAAGGACTGGGGCCTCGTCAGCCGCGTCGTGCCCGCCGATGCGCTGATGGACGAGGCGCGCGCGCTGGCGAACAGGATCGCGGCGCTCCCCCCGCATTCGCTGCGCCACACCAAGAACCTGCTGCGCCAGGGCCAGCAGACCTCCTACGACACCGCGCTCGAGCTTGCCGCGAACACGCAGGCGATGATGCACACCACCGCCGACCACGCCGAAGGCGTCGCCGCGCTGATCGAAAAGCGGGGCGCGGTGTTTACCGGAGAGTGATCGGGCCTCAGAGCACGTCCCGGCCAATCCGGACAAGGCGCTCGACACCCTCACCGCGCAGGTGCCCGCCGATCGGCGGGGCCGCAAGATCGCACTGCGCGATGCGGTGGAGGCCGGACCCGGCTACCCCCCGGCGATGTCGCGCAGCAAGGTGAGACGCTTCATCGGGCTGAACGCGCAATCGGCGCTCAGCCCAGCCACCGCCACACGCCCGCCGGGATGCCGGCCTGCCACAGGTGGAGCCAGGTTCCCGCAAGCCACAGCGCCGTGCTGAGCGCGAGCGGCACCGCGCCGACACGCGGCAGGGCGCCAAGGCGCGGCCAATAGGCCGTCTTGCCCGACCACTCGCCCCACGCCTCGCCCATCAGCGCGGCCTTCTTGCCATCCTGCAACCGCGCGCCGACCAGCGCCAGCGTGCCCATCGCAAGCGCGGTGATCATCGTCCGGGTGCTCCAGAACAGGATCAGGTGCGAGGCCGCCCACAGCCCGATCCCCCACATCATCGGGTGGCGGGTAACCCGGAAGACACCCTTGGGCTCGGCCCGCGCCTGCGTTTCCGCCATCGGCGTGGGGAGCGCGGGGTTGCCGATCAGCGATCCCGCCAGCAGCACCATGGCAAGCCATGTGAGCACGCTCGCCGCAATCCAGCCCGCCTCGCCCGAGCCCGGCAGGTCAGCCCCCGGGGCGAGCGCGAAGGCATGGGCGACCCAGCCGAGCGTCGCAAAGCTCACCGCCGTGTAAGCGAGCGTGAAGCCGCCTGCCCCCAGGGCCTTGACCATCGGCGCCCGCAAGGGGTGCGACATGGCGAAGTGCGAGCCGACGAAAGCGGCATTGGCCGCAGCGAGCGTGATGAGTTTGGCGTCCATGCTGTCTCCCCCGATGGAAGGGGAGACTAGCCGCCGATGCGCACCAATTCCACCTTGAACAGAAGCGTCGCATTGCCCGGGATCGGCCCGCGCCCGATCGGCCCGTAGGCAAGATCGGCGGGGATCGCGATCTCGATGATCTCGCCCACGCCCATATTCGGAATGGCGATCTGCCAGCCCGGCACCAGCCGGGCGAGCGGGAAGGTGGCAGGAGCCCCGCGCGCATAGGAGCTGTCGAACACCGTCCCGTCGATGAGCTTGCCCTCGTAATGCACGCTCACCACGTCCGAGACCTTGGGCCTTGCCTCGGCGGCGAGATATTTCACCCACCGCCAGCGCAGGCCGTCCTCGGCGGCATACCAGCCGTCCTCGGCCTTGAGGGCGAGCAGGTAGAGCTGCTGCTGCGCATGCCACGCGGGGTTCTGGGCGTCGGGACCGGCGGGGCGATCCTGCGCGGCGGCTGGTGCGGCAGCAGCGAGGAGCGCGGCTGCCGTCAACAGGGCTGCTCCCCGCATCACCAGTCGTAGGCCTCGGGCCGCTGGCTCTCGTCGAGCGTCCGGTAACGGTCACGCAGGCGGCTCTGGTGGCTGGTGAGGTCCTGCCTGATCCCGCCGATGAAGACCTGGGTGGGCACCGCGCCCGCTTCGAGCGGGTCCTCGCTCCAGATCACCACATCGCCGAAAGCGCCGGGCTTCAGCACCCCCGCCTTGCCGCCCATCCCGCTGATCTCGGCCGGGACCGAACTGATCGCGGCGAAGGCCTGCCCCCAGCTCATCCCCGCCGCACCCGGGATCCGGTTGAGCGCGACGAGATTGCCCGC
This sequence comes from Porphyrobacter sp. AAP82, assembly GCF_000331285.1. Classification (GTDB taxonomy): domain Bacteria; phylum Pseudomonadota; class Alphaproteobacteria; order Sphingomonadales; family Sphingomonadaceae; genus Erythrobacter. The sequence continues at coordinate 162,139 of NZ_ANFX01000013.1, forward strand.
CACCTGCTGCAAGCGGCGCGGGTTCTGGAGCGAATCGGCGTTGATCGCGACCTTCACGCCTGCGCGCATCATGCGCCCGGCATTGGACTGGGTCGCGCCCAATTGCTCGAAGGTCTCGGGCAGATCGTTGAGGCCGTGGGCGATCACCAGCACCCTGGCGGCGGCGATCTCGCCGGCCACCAGCCAGCCCTCGGCGGCGCCCACCAGCACCAGATCGAGGCTCGCGAATTCCCCCTTCAGCGCCAGTGCGGCGCGGATGTCGGAGGCGCGCTCGGCGGCGACGTAGAGCTTCTGCTTGCCCGTCACCACCGGCACCAGCGCCTCGGCATCGAAGCGGCTGAGGAGGACCTCGTCGTCCTTGACGATCTCGGTGGTCTGGGGCGTGCCGGTCTTGCCGGCGAGCGCCTGCGCCTCGCGCAAGCCTGCGCGCAGCAGCGCGTGGGCGGCCGAGCGGCTGCCGCCGGCAAGCCGCGCGCCATTCTCGCCGAGGTCGACCATCTGGAACGCGCGCGGCTGCACCACCGGCCTCGCATCGCCATCAAGGTCGATGATCGCGCCCTGGCCGGCAAAGATCGATCCGGTCGGCGCGGTGGTGGTGCCCGCGCGGGTGATCCCGGCGGCGCGGTGGACGAGGATGTGCTGCGAGACCGGATTGATCGCGGCGGCGGCATCGAGGCTGGCGCTGAACGGCGAGGCGGCGGCGCGCGAATCCTCGGTCTCGCTCACCGCCGAGACATCCGAAAGGCCGAGCGTCGTCACCGTCGCGAAGATGCCGGGGGTGACATAGGCGCCCTTGGCATCCACCGGCGTGCCGCCGCCCGCAGGGGCGCCGCTTGCCGGGCCCGCATAGACCACCTTGCCGCCGGTCACGACCACCGTGCCGCCCTCGACCGGGTCGCTGCCATCGCCGATCACGACGCGGGCGTTGGTGATGGTCACGTCCTGCGCCATGGCAGGCGCGGCGGCGGAGAGGGCCAGAGCGCTGGCCGCGAGGGTCAGAAGCCGCTTCACTTCACATCTCCTTCACCGGGCTGGCCGAGCTCGAAATCGCTCACCGGACGCGTCTTGGGGTTCAATGCATCGAACATCAGCGCACCGTCGATCCACACCTTTTCGGGCCGCGAATAGACCGACAGCGGATCGCCGTTCCACAGCACCACATCGGCCATCTTGCCGGTCTCGAGGCTGCCGGTCATCGTCTCGAGGCCCATCGCCTTGGCGGGGTTGTAGGTCAGCCAGCCGATCACCGTCGCATCGGGAATGTCGATCCCCAGCCGCTGCCCGGCGGCCTGCGCCTTGGCGGCCTCCTGGTTCAAACGCTGGATATCGTTCGCGTCGTCCGAATGGATCACCACGCAGGCGCCCTCGCGCTGGAGGAAGGCGGCGTTCTCGAGGATCCCGTCATAGCTTTCCATCTTGAAGCCGTACCAGTCGGCCCAGATCGCGGCGCACACGTCGTTTTCGCGCAGCAGATCGCCGATCTTGTAGGCTTCGACCGCGTGGTGGAAGGCGGCGACCTTGTAGCCCATCTCCTTGGCCATATCGAGCACCAGCGCCATCTCGTCGGCGCGGTAGCAGTGGTTCTGGATCAGGATCTCGCCCTTCAGAACGCCCACCAGCGTCTCCTTGGCAAGGTCGCGCTTGGCCTTCTTGTCATTGGCATAGTCGATCGCGGCGAGCCACGTCTCGCGGTTGACCGCAAGGTTGCCCATGCGGGTCGAGGGCATCCGCCCGCGATCGCCATAGACGCGCTTGGGGTTCTCCCCGCAGGCCATCTTCATCGAATAGGGCGCGCCGGGGAACTTCATCCCCTGCATGGTGCGCGCGGGCACGTTCTTCAATGTCACCGAGCGCCCGCCCATGAGGTTCGCCGAGCCGGGGAGGATCTGGAGGCTCGTGATCCCGCCATTGGCCAGCGCGCGGCTGAAACCGGGGTCCTGCGGCCAGACCGAGTGTTCGGCCCAGACCTCGGGCGTGGTCGGCGCGGTCGCCTCGTTGCCGTCACCGTGAGCGTCCACACCGGGCGAGGGATAATTGCCGAGGTGCGAGTGGATGTCGATGATGCCGGGCGTGACGAACTTGCCCGCGCCGTCGAACACCGCGATGTCGGCGGGGATCGGCGTGTCGGGGCCGCCGACCGCGACGATCTTGCCGCCCGACATGAACACGACGCCGTTCTCGATTCGCTTTCCGCGCCCGTCATAGACCGTCGCGCCCCGGATCGCGGTGGCGACGCCGGGATAGGGCTTGTAGGTCGAGGGGAAGACCGGATCGCCCGCCTTGATCGCGGCGAAGGCGGGGGCTTCGGCAGCCTCCTCGTCCTTCTTCTTGCGGTCCTTCGCTTCGGCCACCGTGGCCCCCGCGATCAGCGCCAGCGCGCTCGCCAGGGTAACCAGCGCGCTTGCCCGGGCGCGCCACTTTGTTTCTCGATACATGCAAACCTCGCGTTATTCCGCTCCACTTGCTTTGGAACGGAAAACGCGAGGTTTGTCTATCCTGCTGGACGAATTTAGCGTCCGCCGAGGGTTACTCGGCCGGGCGCGCAGTCGCCGGGGCGTCGCCGAAAACGTCGTCGATCTGCGCCTGCATGCTGTCATCGCGCAGCGTATCGAGGTGCATCAGCTTGCGGATCAGCGGGCTGATCACCAGCACGCCGATGCCGACCGCGATCGCGATCCAGCCGATCTGGCTGTAGACGCCGAGCACCACCTCCTTGCCCGCACCCTCGCCCGAGGCCGCTTCCGAACCCGTCGCCGCCGCGATCAGCCCGGCGGCAAAGTTGCCGGTGGCCGAAGCGAAGAACCAGGTGCCCATGATGAGCGAGGCCATGTGCGCAGGCGCCAGACGGTTCATCGCCGAAAGGCCCACAGGGCTCAAACACAGCTCGCCGGTGGTGTGGAGCAGGTAGATGAGGAAGATGAAGACGACCGGGGTCATCTCGCCGGTCGCCGCGCCTGCCACCAGCACGAGGAAGCCCCCGCCCAGCTGCATCAGCGCAAGGCCGAACTTGGCCGGCGCGCTGGGTTCCAGACCCTTCTTGCCGAGCCATGTCCACAAGGTGGCGAAGACCGGCGCGAGCGCGACGATGTAGAAGGCGTTGATCGACTGGAAGGTCGAAGCGGGCACGCCCGCGCGGTCGACATAGCGATCGGTGTAAAGGTTGAGGCTGGAGCCCGCCTGTTCGAACAGCGCCCAGAACAGGATCGAGCCGACAATCAGGAACATCGCGGCAAAGATCCGGTCACGGTCTTCGGCCGGAAGCTTCACCACCGCGGTGAACAGGACGTAAGCCACCAGCGCCGCACCTGCGAGGCCAAGCAGCGTGCCCACCACCGACTGGTTCTGCACCATCCACCAGCACACGCCGACCGCCAGGATGCCGATGGCGTAGATGCCCCATTCAAGGCCCTTGGACAGCGCGATCGGCGCCTCGCCGCGGCCCAGCAGCAGCGGCTTGAACACGGTGAAGACGACAAGGCCGAGCAGCATCCCGAAGCCCGCCGCGCCGAAACCGTAGGACCAGCCGTAGGTCTCGCCCAGATAGCCGCACAGCAGCGAGCCGAGGAACGCGCCCAGATTGATGCCCATGTAGAAGATCGTGTAGGCCCCGTCGCGCCGCACATCGGTGCGCGGGTAAAGCTGGCCGACGATCACCGAGATGTTCGCCTTCAAAAAGCCCGAGCCGACGATGATGAAGGCGAGCGCCAGCCAGAAGATGTTGAGGCTCGCCGCGTCCTGCCCGCCATTGCCCTCGAAGCCCATCAGGAAATGGCCGAAGGTCAAGAGCACCGCGCCATAGGTCACGGCCTTCCTCTGGCCGAGATACTTGTCGGCGAGATAGCCGCCGAGCACCGGGGTGATGTAGACCAGCGCGGTATAGGCGCCGTAGATCACGCCCGCCTGCGCATCGTCGAACAGCCAGTGCTTGGTGAGGTAGAAGATCAACAGCGCCCGCATGCCGTAGTAGGAGAAACGCTCCCACATCTCGGCGAAGAACAGGACGAACAGACCCTTGGGGTGGCCGAGGATCGTCCCGGCGCTGTCCCCGTGCGGAAGCTCTAGTGAAGCCATGCTTGTTTGAATCCCTGAAGTGCGCCCCTCTCGCAGGCGCGGTCCCATGGGCGCGCACCCTAGCGCGTGTTTCACTTGTGTGAAGGGTGCAATTGACCGCGGCTGAATGCGCCGCGCTGCCGTGCGGTCGACCCCGGCCCGCCAACAGACGGGCCGCGAGCGCACGCGCGCGAGCCGCAGGTGCCCCGCAGCGCAGCGAAGGGAACCGCACCGAGGACGGGGGCGCGCAAGGCGGGCACACAGACACGGACCCCGCAAGGCGCTCCCGCGCCTTGACCGCATGGCTGTATTATGGCACTGATGCACCCCATGAGCGCGCACCCCAATCGTCCCGTCTATCTGAAGCTGCGCGACCAGATTGCCGCGGCGATCATCGACGGGGCCTATCCGGAAGGCGCGATGCTGCCTTCGGTGCGGGCGCTCGCGGCCGAACAGGGGGCCAATCCGCTGACCGTCGCCAAGGCCTACCAGCAGTTCCAGAACGACGGGCTTGTCGAAGTGCAGCGCGGGGTCGGCATGTATGTCGTGCGCGGCGCGGCCGAACGCCTGCGCGCCGCCGAGCGCGAGGCTTTCCTGCGCGAGGAATGGCCCGAAATCCGCAGCCGGATGGCGCGGCTGGGGCTCGATCCGGCGGATCTTGTGATCGTCTCCTGACAAATTCCTAACTTACATCCCTGTAGGTTGCGCTTCATCCCGCAATGTGACACTTTGCATGCAATTTCAGGCGGCGGGATTGCATAACTCGCATGCCTGGGATTAAAGGGGCAGCCTCACGGGTCGGAGGCGAGTAAGAGAAACGACGGGGTAACCCGCATAGCGGCGTCAGCATGGTCGGGCCGTGCGTGGCGTCGGGAGATCGGTATGATCAGATCCGAATTGTTGCAGGAATTGCACAAGGACAACCCAGACCTGCGCGCTGACGAGATCGAGCAGGTGGTGGACATCTTCTTCGACGAGATAGCGCAGCGGCTCGCCGAGGGCGGCCGGGTGGAACTGCGCGGCTTCGGCGCGTTCTCGACCCGCGAGCGCGAGGCGAGAAGCGGCCGCAACCCGCGCACCGGCGAGACGGTGGACGTCCCGGAAAAGCGTGTGCCCTATTTCAAGGCCGGCAAGGAAATCCGCGAGCGGTTGAACAAGTAGGGGGAGAGTTGCTGTTCTGCGTGCCCGCCTCCGCGGGCACGTCCTCGGCGCCGTTCCCTCCCCCCGGCTCAAGGCCGGGGTCCGGGGCGCCTGCGGGCGGCCTTGCGGCCCGTCCGTTGGCGGGCCGAGTCAGCGCGACTCTTACGGTAAGGCACTGATTTCGGTTGCGTAGCAACCGCGAGCGCACGCGCGCGAGCCGCAGGTGCCCCGTAGCGCAGCGAAGGGAACAGCGCCGAGGACGCTCGCCCGGAGGGGCGAGCGCAAAGCAAATTACGCCGCCAGCCCCGGCACCGGCAATTCGCGCTCGATGCCGAGCGCGGTGAAGACGAGGTCGGTGAGACGCTCGGCCCCGCCGCTCAGGCTCATGTCGACCGGCAGCATGCCGAGTGCCGCCATCGCGCCCGCCTGGGCGCCCCCCGGCACGGCGATGATCCGCGTCATCGTCGGCGCGCGGGTCTCGACCAGCGGGGTGAGCTCGCGCGAGACATCGGTCGCCCCGGTCGCGATCACCAGCACCTGGCGGCGGTCCATCCCGATCGCGTCCCAGCTGCGCGGATCGGCGGGGTTGGCGCGGTGGACGTGGTAGCCGTCGGCGAGCGCCATCTGGAAGCGGTCGTGATCGGGCTCCAAGGCGAGGTATTCCACCGTGTTGAAGGCGAGCGCATCGGCGAGCGCGCGGCCCGCCGCGGTCATGCCGATGATGACGACCTGCGCATCGTGACCTGCCATCTTGGTGTCGGGCGGGCCCTGCCGCAGGCGGCCGGCGAGCCTGCGCCCGAGGTTGGAGACAAAGGGCGTCGCGGCAAGGCTGATCGCGATCGCGGTGACCATGGCGGAAACCAGCCGCGGTTCGGCCAGCCCGGCGACGGCGGGCAGCGCCAGCAGCACCAGCGTGAATTCGCTCCCCTGCCCGAGCAGGAAGCCCAGCTGGATCGAGCCCGGCACCGACCAGCGGTTGAGCATCGCCGCCGCGACGTTGAAGGCGCATTTGAGCGCGATCACCCCCACCGTCATCGCCACCACCAGCTGCCAGTCGCGGGCGAGCTGCGCGGGGTCGATGCCGAGGCCGACCGAGATGAAGAAGAAGCTCATGAACAGCCCGCGGAAGGCGTCGATCTCGGTCTGCACGAGGATGCGGTAGCGCGAATCCGCGACCGCCATGCCGCCAAGGAACGCACCCAGCGTCAGCGAGAGCCCCGCCATCCCCGTCGCCCACCCGGCGGCAAGCGCGATGAACAGCGCCGTGGCGGTATAGACCTCGGTGGTGCCCGCGCGGGCGATGAGGCCGAACAGCGGCTCGGTCAGGAACCGCGCGAAGAGCACCGCGATGGCGAAAGCGGCGAGCGCCTTGGCCCCGGCGATCCCCAGTGCGGGAGCCAGAGCGCCCCCGCTCGCCAGCGCGCCGGCGGTGACCAGCAGCAGGATCGCGGCGATATCCTGGAAGATCAGGATCGATTGCGCGGCGCGGCCCACCGGGCAGTCCTCCTGCCCCCGCTCGCGGATCAGGCCGATGACCACGGCGGTGGAGGACAGCCCCATCCCGAAGCCCGCGATCACCGCGAACATCGGCGGCAGGCCCAGCGCCCAGAACAGCGCGGCGAAGGCGCCGCCTGCGACCACCATCTGCAAGCTGCCGAAGCCGAAGATGTTGCCCGCCTCGGCGCGGATGCGGCCCAACGAGAAGTGCAGGCCGAGGTTGAACAGCAGGAGCATCACCCCCGCCTCGGCCATCGCGGCGACCACCGATCCGCTGAAATCCCCCGCCATCCCCAGCGCCGACAGACCGAGGCCCATGCCGAGATAGCCGACGATCGGATTGAGCCGCAGCGCCCGGCTGCCCAGCGCCGCGGCAATGCCGAGCCCGAGCAGCGTGATCGCCGGCTGGATCGTTGCGACCACCGAATGCGCGTCTGTCACTTCGCCCGCCATCACGCGCCCCGCTTCGAGAAGAGTGGTCCTGACTGCCGAAATGGGGCTTTGCAGCGGCGCTGGCAAGCGCGCGCGGCGGGCTCTGGCCATGGCATGGGGGTTTGTGGCAAGGCGCAAGCCATGCGGGCGTGGCGGAATGGTAGACGCCGGGGACTTAAAATCCCCCGATCCTCGATCGTGCGGGTTCGAGTCCCGCCGCCCGCACCACAGGCGCCTTCCGTCAGACACCCCCGTTCGCCATTATCTCGCCCTTAACGCCTTCCTGCGTAATCCTTGTGCGAAGCGTGGGGCCGGACCGTCTTGCGCATGTCTCGCCAGTGCCAGGACCAGGGGCTGTCGGGTTGGGACAACAGGCATGGAACCAGCGAGCGAGCAAGCGCGCCTCGAACCTCTACCGGAACAGCCCTGCGCCGAACAGCGGGTCGCGCCGCGCTTCACGCTGCTGATCCGGGCGGCCAAGCTGGTCTCGGCCCAGGGCGAGTTCGTGTGCGTGATCCGCGACGTGTCGGAGACCGGCGTCAGCGTGCGCCTGTTCCACGCCCTGCCCTCGTGCAAGGAGTTCGCGCTGCACATGCCGGCGGGCGCGGTCTACGAAATCGCGCGGGTCTGGAACAAGGGCAACGAGGCAGGCTTCACCTTCGCCGACAATGTCGAGGTCGAAAAGCTCGTCAACGAATCGACAGAGTATCCCAAGCGCGGCCTCCGGCTCGGGCTGTGCTTCCCGGTGACGGTGAGGATGCTCGCCGGGCAATTCGAGGCGATGGTCGAGAATTTCTCCCAGCAGGGCGCGCGGCTGAGCTGCGACCGGCTGCTGGCGATCGACCAGAACGTGCGCATCGGCATCCCTTCGCCGGGCGGCGGCAAACCGCGCGAGGTGCGCGCGAAAGTGCGCTGGCGGCGCGACCAGCATTACGGCGTGGTGTTCGACGACACCTTCACGCTCGGCGATTTCGCACGGCTTGCCGCGCTGCTCCAGGCCCCGGCGCTGCTCGAAGAGACCGCCGCGCCCGCCTCTGCCGCCTAGGCCGGCACGAATTTGAGCGCCGCGCCATTGATGCAGTGGCGCTTGCCGGTCGGCTTTGGCCCATCCCCGAAGATATGGCCGAGATGCCCGCCGCAATCGGCGCAGTGCACCTCGGTGCGCGGGTAGCCGATCAGGTAGTCGGTGCTGGTGCCGACCGCCCCCTTGTCGATCGCCTGCCAGAAGCTCGGCCAGCCGGTGCCGCTGTCATACTTGGTCGCCGAGGAATAGAGCGCATTGCTGCACGCGGCGCACACGAAGGTTCCTTTCCGCTTTTCCTTGTTGAGGGCCGAGGTGAAGGCACGTTCGGTCCCGGCCTCGCGCAGCACGTAATACTGGTCGCGGGTCAGCAGCTTCTTCCACTCGGCATCGGGGCGGCCCTTGGGATAGCTCTTGGCCGCAGCGGGCGAGGCGCCGCAGGCGCTGACGAAGGGCAGCATCGCGCCGATCGCGGCGCTGGCGGTCAGCAGGCGGCGGCGGCTGAGGACGATGAGGCGCATGGCAGTCTCCCAAGGTGGCGGGCACGCCGCCCGCTCCCCCCTGTTACGTCGAAAACGCCCCGCAGGTTTCAGCACGCTCAGAAAGTGGTGATCTCGACCTCGAGCTTGCGGAAGCCGTGGACGAAGTTGGCGCGCACCCGCTCGACATCGCCCGCGACATGCACCCGCATCCGGCGCTTGTGCAACTCTTCGAGCAGCACGCGCAGCTGGAGTTCGGCAAGCCGCGCGCCGACGCAGCGGTGGATGCCGTAGCCGAAGGCGAGGTGGCGGCGCGCGTTCTCGCGGGTGATGTCGAGCTTGTCGGGGTTTGCGAAAACCTCCTCGTCGCGGTTGGCGCTGATATACCACAGCACCACCTTGTCGCCCGCCTTGATGGTCTGGCCGAACACCTCGGTATCTTGCGTGCAGGTGCGGCGCATGTGGGCGAGCGGCACCTGCATGCGCAGGATTTCCTGCACCGCATTGGGGATCAGCTCGGGATTTTCCTCGTAGGCCTTGCGCTGGTCGGGGAACTTGTCGAGCGCGTGGATGATCCCGCTCATGGTGTTGCGGGTGGTGTCGTTCCCGCCGACGATCAGCAGCACCAGATTGCCCATGAATTCCTCCGGGCTCATCTGGTTCATCGCGGGCGAGTGGATCATCATCGAGATGAGATCGCTGCCCGGCTCCTTGTCCATGGTGCGATCGATCCACAGGGTCTGGAAATAGGCCGCCATTTCCTGGAGGATGCCCCAGCGCACTTCATCGAGCGCGCGGATCGAGCCGAGTTCAGTATCGCCCGCCCAGTCGGACCAGAAGGTCAGCAAGCGGCGGTCTTCCCAGGGGAAACCGAAAAGGATCGCGAGCATGCCGGTGGTCAGCTCGATCGAGACGGTATCGACCCAGTCGAAGACTTCGCCGCGCGGCAGGCGGTCGAGCACCTCGCCGGTCCGCTGGCGGATCTCGGCCTCCATGTCGGTCATCGCCGAGGGCGTGAACTTGGGCGCGACGGTGCGGCGCTGGCCGGTGTGCTGCGGGCGGTCCATGGCGATGAACATCGGCAGCTCGCGGCGCTCGATGTTGCTGGCCGCCAGCTCCTCTTCCGAAAGGCGGTTGAGGATCGTGATCCCGCCGTGCTCCCAGCTCGACGAGAAGGTTTCGGGCAGGGCCTCGATATGCTGGATCGCCTTGTGGCCTACAATCGCCCAATAGGGGCCGAAGGGGCTTTCGGGGATCCAGTGGAGCTGGCCTGCCTTGCGCATCTCGGCGAAGACCGGCTGCCACCTGTCCTCGAAATAGATGTCCGAACGGCTGACATCCCAGGGGTGGGAATGCTTGAGGCGTTCCTCGGGATGCTCGGCGAAGTGGGCCTTCAGCGCATCGTAGGAGGAAGGCTCGCGGCGCACTTGCGGGCGCTGAATTCCGGGCGGGGTGGGGGCGATGGTGGCCATGTCTGTCTCCCGTCGGGCGGCATCTTCAAGGTGCGCCGCTCCGTGATGAGTCGCAGTCTGACGCAACTGACACGGATGTCAATATGGGTTGCGATACGGGACCTTTTCGGCGCTTTCCTACAAGGCGCCGGCCTGACATGATCGCGGGGATGAGGCGCCCTGTCCCCTTCCCCCCGAGCCGCCCGAGGCGCAGCGCGGGGGGGTGCATCCCGGAGCCGGTTTTCGCTCCCAGGACAGTGTCTCATGTGTCTCCTACACGCGGCCTGCGGGGGTGCGCGTTTCGCCCAGCGGCTCAGGCGGGGGTGCGCAGGCCCTTGGCGCGCTTCTCGCGCCCCGCCCCGCCGGACTTCATGACCCGTTTGCGGAACAGCAGCGAGCCCGCCTTGACGATCCCCACCACCGCCAGCGCCTGCCAGCCGAGCGCGAGGGCGTGGGTCCACAGCTGCGGCTCCATCGCCGCGCGGGCGAGCATCGCGAAGGGCGAGGACAGCGGGAAGGCGATCGCGGCCATCTCCATCCCCGATCCGGGCTGGTTGATGGTGTATGCAGCCAGGAAGAACACCATCAGCTGGAGCATGGTGACCGGCATCGAGAGCGTCTGCACCTCGCGCACCGAGCTCGCCATCGACCCGATCGTCAGGAACAGCGCGCCGAGCAGGAGATAGGCCATCGCAAAGTAGAGGATGCCGAGCAGGACGAACAGCGGCCAGCCGACCGCGGGTGCGGGCAGGTTCGCGATGTCGAAGCCGGTGACGCGGGTGATGACCTCGCCCGCTCCGCCGAACAGGACGAAGCCCGCGGTGCCCCACACCGCAATGCCCACGAAGGAGACCGCCAGCATCGCGAACAGCTTGCCCAAGAACACCGCGTCCATGGGGATGGCGGCAGCAAGGATCTCGATGATCTTGTTGGCCTTCTCCTCGACGAGGTTGGAGAGCACCATGCCGGCGAGCAGCATGGTCAGCAGGAACAGCAGCATCTGCGCGATCTGGGCGGTCTGGATGCGGGTGGTGCGCTCGTCGGCGGCACTGGTCGCGACGAGGTCGGCGCTGACCGCGGGGAAGGCGGCAGGCTCGGCGGCGAGGGTGTGGCCGGCGATCAGGCCGACCGGGCCCTGCCAGCGGGCGATCTGCCCCTCGGTGCCGACCAGCTTGGGAAACTGCGGCGTGCCGGTGAGGATCGCGGCGTAGTTGCCCTGGCGCGCCTCCATGAAGGCCCGCGCGTCGAAGACGGGATCGGCGGCGGCCTGGGGGACGGGAGTGAGCCGCGGGAGCGCAAAGGGCAGCTGCGGGGCAAGGCGCTCACCCGCGGCGACCATCCTCGCGGTGTCCTCGGCGCTCATCGCGACGCCGACTTCGTAGGAGACGGCCTCGCGCTGGACCTCGCCGCCGATCGAGCCGGCCAGCCCGCCGACGATGACGGGGAACAGCGGGCCGAGCAGGAAGAACAGGAAGGCACGGGAGAACAGCACCGCCACGAAGTCGCGGCGGGCGATGACCCAGGCGGCCTCCATGGCCGAAAGGCGGGGGCGGATCACGGTGTCGATCATGCGCCCGTCTCCTCGCTGTCGGCGGCAAGCTGGCGCGCGGCGGCCTCGCCCGCGATGGCGACGAAGGCGTCGTGCAAGCCAGCGCGCTCGATCGAGAGCGAGAGGATCCCCGCCTCGCCTTCGATCAGCCCCTTGAGGAGCGGCTCGATGCCGCTCTCGGGCAGCGGGAAGTGGAAGAAGTCGCCATTGCGGCGGGTCTCGGGCGGGAGAGCGGCAAGCCACGCGCCCTCGCGCGCGCGGGTCTCGAGCCGGACCTGCGCCGGGATGCGGTCGCGCGCCGCCTCGACGCTGCCGGCGTATGGCACCTTGCCCCCGGCGATGATCGCCACGCCCTCGCACAGGCGCTCGGCATGGTGGATGACGTGGGTGGAGAAGATCACCGTGACGCCGTCGTCGGCGAGCGCGCGGATCATCATCTCGAGCTTGCCCTGGTTGATCGCATCGAGGCCCGAGAAGGGCTCGTCGAGCACCACCAGCCGGGGTTCGTGGACCAGCGTGCCGAGCAGCTGGACGGTCTGGGCCATGCCCTTGGAAAGCTGGCGGATCTGGCGATCTGCCGCGTGGGCGAGGCCGTGACGTTCAAGCAGCGCCACGGCGCGCTTGCGGCCCTCCTTCAAGGGCAGGCCCCGCAATGCGCCCATGAAGGCGATCGCCTCGATGCACTTCATCGAGGGGTAGAGCCCGCGCTCTTCGGGCAGGTAGCCGATCAGCCGGCCGATGTCGTGCGGGCGGTCATGTCCGAACACACGGCGCACGCCCGCGTCGGGGTCGATGATGCCGAGCAGCATCCGCAAGGTCGTGGTCTTGCCCGCGCCATTGGGGCCGAGAATCCCGTAGATCGCGCCCTCGGGCACCGAGATGTCGACCCCGTCCACCGCGCGTGTGCCGTCAAAGCTCTTGACCAGCCCGCGCGCCTCGATTGCGAGCGGACGGCCATCGGCCGGAACGGCGCTGAAGCGCGCCCCCTGAATGTCCGGCCTGTCATTGCCCGCCGCCATATGATCGCTTACCGCCATGTCCATGGCATACGCGGTTAGCGGACAGGATTAAACGGGAGCCTCTCCAGACATGGTTAATGCCCCCGCAACTCTTGCCGCCAGGGTGCACGCGCAGGCGCTTGGTCAGGGCTTCGCGGTGTGCGGGTTCGCTTCGGCCGCCGAAGACCCGCTGCGCTCGGAGCGCCTCGAGCAGTGGCTGGGCGAAGGGCACCACGGGTCGATGGAGTGGATGCAGGCGCGCCGCGATCACCGCCGCTCGCCGCAGGGGCTGTGGCCCGAGGCGAAGAGCGTCATCGCATTGGGCATGAGTTACGCCCCGGCGCATGATCCGCTGGCGCTGGAGGGCTCGCAAGCCCACGCGCGCATCTCGGTCTATGCGCAAGGCAGGGACTACCACGATGTGGTAAAGAAGCGCCTGAAGGCGCTCGCCCGCTGGCTGGTGGAAGAGGTTCCGGGCGCCGGTGTGAAAGTCTTTGTCGATACCGCGCCGGTGATGGAAAAGCCGCTCGGCGAGGCGGCAGGGATCGGCTGGCAGGGCAAGCACACCAACCTCGTCAGCCCCACCCACGGCAGCTGGCTGTTCCTGGGCGCGATCTACACCACCCTCGATCTGGCCCCGGCCGAGCCGCACCGCGACCAATGCGGGAGCTGCCGCGCCTGTCTCGACGCCTGCCCGACGGGCGCCTTCCCCGCGCCCTACCGCCTCGATGCACGGCGCTGCATTTCCTACCTCACCATCGAGCACAAGGGGCCGGTGGACGAGGACCTGCGCGCCGGGATCGGCAACCGCATCTATGGCTGCGACGATTGCCTTGCGGTGTGCCCGTGGAACAAGTTTGCTTCGCAAGCGCAGGCTTGCCGCGAATTCCTCCCCCGCGCCGAACTGGTCGCCCCGCGGCCGGGCGAGTTGCTGGCGCTGGACGATGCGGGCTTCCGCGCGCTGTTTGCGGGCTCGCCGATCAAGCGCATCGGGCGCGACCGGTTTGTGCGCAACTGCCTCTATGCGGCGGGCAATAGCGGGAACCGGGCGCTGGCGGCCCAGGTCGAGGCGCTCACCCTCGACCCCGATCCGGTGGTGGCCGATGCGGCCGCTTGGGCGCTCGCGCGGCTCAGATCAGATCCTTGAGCGCCACCTCGGGATCGGCCAGCAGCGCCGGGTCGATCCGGCCGCAGCCGCTTTCCAGCAGCTTCCTTGCCTGGACATAGTCCTTCATCGTCCCCACGCAGTCGAACGCGATCGGCTTTCCGCCTTTCAGATAGACCACGGTGAACTTGCGGCTGTCGGGATCGCCGCGCACCAGAGTCTGGTCGAAGCCGAGACTGAGCCCTGCGGTCTGGAGCTTGAGGTCATACTGGTTCGACCAGAACCACGGCAGCGCGTGATAGGGCTCCTTCTCGCCCATGATCGCGCGGGCGACCGTATTCGCCATGTCGTGCGCGTTCTGGACCGATTCGAGGCGGATCACCGCGCCATCGGCGAAAGGGTTGGCGTGCGCGGCGCAGTCGCCGATCGCGTAGATATCGTCGAGCGTGGTGCGACAGCAGAAATCGACATCGACGCCGTTCGATCCGGCCGCCCCGGCCGCGATCAGCGGCGCGACCGCAGGCACGATGCCGATGCCGACGATCACCATGTCGCAGGGCACCTCCTCACCGCTGTCGAGGCGGACGCCGGTGACCTTGCCCTCGGCCTCGCCCAGCACCGCATGGACGCCGGCCCCGAGCCGGATGTCGACGCCCTGGCGGCGGTGCTCATGGGCGTAGAAGTCCGACAGCGCCTCGCCGGCCACCCGCGCGAGCAGGCGGGGGAGCATTTCGACCAGCACCACCTCGCACCCCAACTTGCGCAGCACCGCCGCCGCTTCCAGCCCGATATAGCCGCCGCCGATCACCACCGCGCGGCTGGCCCCGTCCGCCAGCGCCTGCATCATCGCATCGGCATCGCGCTTGTCGCGGACGTAGAACACTTGCCGAAGCACCGCGCCGGGCACCGGCAGCCGGCGCGGATCGCCGCCGCCCGACCAGATCAGCTTGCGATAGGTCACCCGCCCGCCGTCCGACAGGCTCAGCGTGCGCCGCACCGGATCGATCGCGGTCACCGCAGCGCCGAGGCGCAATGCAATGTCCTTTTCCGCCCAGAATTTTTCCGGCCGGATCATGATCCGTTCGAAGCCCTTGTCCCCGGCGAGATACTCCTTGGACAGCGGAGGGCGCTCGTAGGGGGGCGCATCGTCACGGCCGATCATCATGATCGAACCCTCGTGCCCGTGCTGGCGCAAGGCGATCGCCGCCTGCGCCCCGCCATGGCCGGTGCCGACGATCACGACGTCGGCGTGATCGGGCGCGTGGCTGTGATTGGATACCATGACCTGTCTTGTGCCCCTCCGGCTGGTTGCGGCCCTTGATGTGGCGCAAATTGCCGGAGGGTCAAGCTGGAGGATTGGATACCGGCGCTTACCGCTCCAGCAGATTGCGCGCCTGGGCGGCGATCTGCGCGAGCATCGCCGCGCCCACCGGGGGGCGGGCCTGGGCACGGGCGACGAGCTTGCGGAACTGGGCGACGCCCTGGTGGTTGCGCTCCGTCCATTCGGCGACAGCCCCGCGCGGGTCGGCCCCGTCTGCCTTGGCCCCGCCATCGCCGCGCATCAGCCGCCGCAGGAACTCGATCCGCATCTGCTGGAAATCGCGCGCCAATCCCGAGATCAAAAGACGCTCCCACACGTCGGAGGGGCTCATGTGCGCCGCCGTGCCCTGCGCCCAGTCGAGGCCCAGGGCGGTGCCGATATCGGTGAAGGCGTGGGTCAGGAGCCGCGGCTCGATCCCGCCGCTGCGCGCAGCCTGCGCAAGGCCCACCGCGCCGTCGAAATCGAACAGCCCGGCGACCTGCCCCGCCAGCCCCTCGGGCGCGCCGATGCCGACAAAGCCGTCACGCAAGGCCCTGGAGCGCGCGCGCGGTTCCTCGGTGAGCAGCTCCTCGCGGGCCCCCACCAGCGCGGTCACGCCGGTCGCGAGGGCCTCGATCATCGCGCCGGCTGCGACCTTGCCCGCAGCGGTGCGCAGCACGTCGCTCATCAGATTGCCGACCGCGGCCGCAAGCCGGTCGAACAGGGCGAGGCGCGCGGTTTCGGGCATGGCGGCACCTTCGAGATCGCGCCACAGCGCCTCGAGGCCGAACAGGCGCTCTGTGACCACGAAGGCCGCCGCGACCTCGGCAAGGCCCACGCCCTCTTCCTCGGCGAGTTCGAACGGATGGACCATGCCCAGCCGGTTGACGATGCGGTTGGAGAGGCTCGTCGCGATCATCTCGCGCCGCAGCCGGTGGCCCCTGATCTCGGCCGCGAAGGTTTTGCGCATCGCCGCCGGGAAGCGCGCGAGCAGCAGGGGTTCGAGCACCGGATCATCGGGCAGATCGCTCGCCTCGATCGCCGCTTGCAGCGCGAGCTTGGCCGAAGACAGCAGCACCGCGAGCTCGGGGCGGGTCAGCCCCTGGCCATCGGCAGCGCGGCGCACCAGCGCCTCGCCCTCGGCCAGACCCTCGGTGCGGCGGTCGAAATCGCCGACCTCTTCCAGCCGCTCGATCAGGCGGACATAGGCAGGGATCGCACCCGCCCCCCCGCTCTCGGCGATGGACAGCGCGAGCGCCTGCAACCGGTTGTCCTCCAGCACCAGCGCGGCGACATCGTCGGTCATCGCGGCGAGCAGCGTGTTGCGCTTCTTGTCGGAGAGCTTGCCGCTGTTGGTCGCGGCGGCGAGCGCGATCTTGATGTTGACCTCGTTGTCCGAGCAGTCGACCCCGGCGGAATTGTCGATGAAGTCGGTGTTGATCCGCCCCCCCGCCAGCGAGAAGGCGATGCGCGCGGCCTGGGTGACGCCAAGGTTCGCGCCCTCGCCGATCACGCGGGCGCGCACTTCGGTGGCGTCGACGCGCAGGCCGTCATTGGCCGGATCGCCGACCTGGATGTGACTTTCGGCCGGGGCCTTCACATAGGTGCCGATCCCGCCGAACCACAGGAGGTCGACCGGCGCACGCAGGATCGCGGAGATCAGCGCCTCGGGCTCGATTTCCCCCTTCTTGCCAAGAACGTCGTCAATGCCGATGGCCTCGCGCGCCTGTTTCGACAGCTTGATCACCTTGGCAGTGCGCGGGAACACGCCGCCGCCCATGGAAATCAACGCCTTGTCGTAATCCTCCCAGCTCGAGCGGGGGAGCGCGAACATCCGGGCACGCTCCTTCCAGCTGGCGAGCGGATCGGGCGCGGGGTCGATGAAGATATGGCGGTGATCGAAGGCGGCGACGAGCTTCAGCGCCTTCGACAGCAGCATCCCGTTGCCGAACACGTCGCCCGACATGTCGCCGCAGCCCGCAACGCGCACCGGCTGCGTCTGCACGTCGATGCCCATCTCGCGGAAGTGGCGCTGGACGCTCACCCACGCGCCGCGCGCGGTGATGCCCATCGCCTTGTGGTCGTAGCCGTTCGAGCCGCCGCTCGCGAAGGCATCGTCGAGCCAGAAGTCGCGGGTTTGGGCGATGCCGTTGGCGATGTCCGAGAAGGTCGCGGTGCCCTTATCGGCGGCGACCACGAAATAGGGGTCCTCTGCGTCCAGCGCGCGCACGCATTCGGGATGCACGACGCGGCCCGCGGCGATGTTGTCGGTGGCCGACAGCAGCGTGCGGATGAAGATTTCATAGGCCGCGCGGCCCTCCGCCGCCCAGCCCTCGCGGTCGATGGCGGGATTGGGAAGTTGCTTGGGATAGAACCCGCCCTTGGCCCCGGTCGGCACGATCACCGCGTTCTTGACCCGCTGGGCCTTCATCAGCCCGAGGATCTCGGTGCGGAAGTCGTCGCGCCGGTCGGACCACCTCAGGCCCCCACGCGCCACCGCGCCCGAACGCAGGTGGATGCCCTCCACGCGGGCGCTGTAGACGAAGATCTCGCGCCACGGCAGCGGCTTGGGGAGGCCCGGGACCAGATGGCTGTCGAGCTTGAAGGCCAGCGCCTCGGCGGCGGCGGGGGCGAAGGCGTTGGTGCGCAGCACCGCGCCCAACACCGCGCGGTAGAGCCTGAGCAGCCGGTCGTCATTGATCGCCGTCACCTTCGCAAGACCGCGGGTGAAGGCGTTCTGCGCCGCGGCCATGGCCTCATCGCGGTTGCCCGCAAAGGCGGGATTGTGGCGCGCCTCGAACAGGTCGATCATCGCGGCCGTCACCTGCGGCGCGGCGGCGAGGGCATCGACCACGGTGTAGATGGTGTAGGCAAGGCCCGTCTGGCGCAGGTAGCGATAGACCGCGCGCAGCCAGTTCGCCTCGCGCGGGAGGAGGCCCGCGGCGGGGACGAGGCGGTTGAAGGGATCATCCTCCGCCGCGCCGTTGAGCACGTCCGCCAGCGCCGCCTCGATCAGCGCGGCGCGTTCGAGCAGCGCCCCGGCATCGCGCCCGGCCGGGAGGGTCAGCAGGAATTCGTGGATCGAGCCGAGCCCTGCATCGGTCAGATAGGTCGGCACTTCGGCGAGCACCCGGAAGCCGAAATTCTCGAAGGCGGGGACCACGTCCGACAGGGCCAGCGCGCCGCGGGTATGGTAGACCTTCAACCGCAGCGTATCGGCCCCGTCACCTGCAAGGCGGTAGAGCCGCACCGCGCGCTCGGAAGCGCGGGCGATGGCGGCGTCGGCCTCGGACAGGGTCAGCGTCCGCAGCTTGGCGATGTCGCGCGCGGCCTCTTCGGGGCCATAGGCGAGGCGGTAGCCGGTCGGGAAGGCCGGCGCATAGCGCGCGGCGAGCGCGGCGGCGCGGCCGTCATCTTCATGCGAGGCAAGGTGGGCGGCGACCGCCTCGTTCCAGCCGCGCAGCAGATCGGCAAGCTGGGCCTCGATCGCGGCATCGTCAGGGAGGTTCGCCGAGGCGCGCACGTCGATCAGGAAGCGCAGCAGGGCGAGGGTCGAGCTTTCGATCTCGAGGCTCCAGTCGAGCAGCTTTGCACCCGGTGCGGCGAGCAGCATCGCCTGAATCTGCATCCTGACGTCGGTGTTCATATGGTCGCGCGGCAGCCACACGAAGGCGAAGAGGTGCCGCTCGAGCGTCGCGCGGACCATGATGACACGCGGGCGCGGGCGGTCGATCAGCGCCATCTTGGCGGTGACAAGATCGGCGACGCGCTCCGGATCGAAGGCGGTGAGGAGATCGTTGGGGAGCGAGGTGAAGGCGTGGACCAGTGCCTTGCCGTTGTGGCCCGCAGGGTCAAAGCCGAGCCGCGCGGCAATATCGGCAACCATCTCCCGCAGCACCGGAACCTCGCCCGGGCGCGCATTCATCGCCGCGCTGGTCCACAGCCCGGCATGGATCGAGAGCGCGGCGATCCTGCCCTTTTCGCGAACCGGCACGATGAACAGGTCGAGCGGGCTGGTGCGGTGGACGCGCGACTGAACGTTGCTCTTGATCGCCAGCATCGCCTTGGGGCTGCCGGCCTTTTCTGCCGCATCGAACCATTCGAAGGCGCGGGCGAAGGAAATGTCGGCGAGCAGATCGGGCGAGGAGGCGCGGCAAATGCCGAGGCGCGCTTCGGTGCTGCCGTCGCGGCGGCGGGTCATGTGGCCCAGTTGGGTGAGCATCCCGCCCCCCAGCCAGCCGAGCAGCGCGCCGGCTTCGGCATCGAGCGCTCCGGCCGCTGCGGCATCGGCGGCCATCGCTGCCTGCATGTGCGGCCAGTCGGCGACCGCGGCGTGGACATCGCCGAGCGTCGCTTCGAGCGCCTCGATCAGCTCGCGCCGCTGGCGGGCATCGACGCGCGGGGTCTCGATATAGATCAGCGATTCGCGTTGTCCGGGTTGTTTGGTGCCCGACGTGCCGAGAGCCGTGATCGTGCCTTGCGCGTCGCGCTCCACAGGCACCACCGGGTGCAGCAGGCGGTCGATGCCGAGCCCCTGCGCCGAAATCGTCGCCGCGAGCGAATCGACCAGGAAGGGCTGGTCGTCGTTGATGATCGCGATGCGCAGATGGCGCCGCGCGCCGCTGGTGGATTCGAGCTGGACGATGGGCTCGCCCGCGCGGCGAGTCGCGGCGGCGGCGAGCAGCCAGCCGGCCGCCTCGTCCAGGACCGCCTTGTCGGCGCCCGCATCGCCAGGCAGCAACGAGGCTTCGAGCGCGACCCGCAAGGCCTTGACGAGCGCTTTTGCTGGCGCGGCGGCGACGGTCTTCGATGCCATGATCGGCTCCTGCTCCTGCGGATCCGGCCTTGAGCGACTGTAATTTTATTATGCCGGATTGTTGTTATCGTGTCTGGCCGCGATACGCCTTTACCCCCGCCCAGTGCAAGCGCGATGATTGCGGAGCCGCCCGGCGCCTAAGCGGCAACCATCGCGCGGCAGGCGTCGAGCGTCAGTTCGAGGCTGCGGATGCGGGCTTGCGGATCATAGGTCGCGCCGCACAGCATGATCTCGTCGGCGCCGGTGCGGGCCACGAAAGCCGCGATCCCCTCGCGCACCTGTGCGGGCGTTCCGACTGCGGCGGCCTGCCCGATATGCGCGAGCATCGCCTGCGCGGTGGCCGGCAGCGTGTCGGTGTAGCCTTCCACCGGCGGCGGCAGCTTGCCGGGGTTGCCGGTGCGCAGCCGCACGAAGCTCTGCTGCTGCGAGGAGGCGAGGAGGCGCGCCTCGCCTTCGGTATCGGCGGCAAAGACGTTCATGGCGACCATCACATGCGGGCGGCCAAGCGCCTCGGAGGGCTGGAAGTCACGGCGGTAGACCGCCAGCGCCGCATCGAGGTGGTCGGGCGCGAAATGCGCGGCGAAGGCGTAGGGCAGGCCGAGCTTGGCCGCCAGTTGCGCGCCGAACAGGCTCGATCCCAGCATCCACAATTCCACCTTGGCGCCGAGACCCGGGGTGGCGCTGATCGGGAGGTCGTAGTCGCCCGTCAGCAGCGCGCGCAGTTCGACCACGTCCTGCGGGAAATATTCGGCGGCCTGGTGGAGGTTCTTGCGCAGCGCCCGCTGCAATTCCGGCCCCGCCCCCGGCGCGCGGCCCAGCCCCAAGTCGATCCGCCCGGGGAACAGCGCGTCCAGTGTCCCGAACTGCTCGGCGATCTGGAACGGGGTGTGGTTGGGGAGCATGATCCCGCCCGATCCGATACGGATGCGGCTGGTGGCATTGCCGATATGCGCGAGCACCACCGAGGTTGCGCCGCCCGCGATCCCGTCCATCGCGTGATGTTCGGCGACCCAGAAGCGGTCGCAGCCGAAGGTTTCGGCGGCGCGGGCAAGGTCGGTGGTGGCGGCAAAGGCCTCTTGCAGAGTCCCGCCCTCGCGCACCGGAACCAGATCGAGCACGGAGAAACGGGTCATGGCTTCGCGGTCTCCTCGGGAGCCTCCTGTGGCGCGGGCACAGTGTCGCCCGCATCCCCGATCTGCGCAAGATAGTCCTTGGCGGTGGTGGCGACCGGGCCATCGGGGGCGAGCGCGATGACCGATTGCCAGCTCTTGCGCGCAGCCTCGTCGCGGCCCGCGAGCACGGCGATCACCCCGGCCTCGAGCGCGGTTTCGGGGTTGGTGGGAGCGAGGGTGGCAGCCCGTTCGATCGCGGTCTGGGCCTCGGGCAGGCGTTCCAGCCGCCGCAGCAAGGTCGCCTTGAGCAGCCAGCCCTCGGCGCGGTCCGGCGCGAGCGCGGTGGCATTCTCGAGCGCGGCGAGCGCTTCGTCGCCGCGGCCGAGGGCGACGAGCGCGCGGGCGCGGTCGCTGGCGGCGATGGCTTCGAGCAGCGGTGCTTTCGCGGCGCGCGCATCGCTCTCGGCCTGGTCCAGCAGGGCAATCGCGCCCCCGGCATCCCCGCCGCCCAGCGCGGCGGCTCCGGCGAGCGCGGCAAAGCGGGCGCGGGCGCGGGGCTCGGCCGCGGGCGTCTCCTCGCGCGCGGCGGTGAAGGCGGTGCGCGCGTCCTGCCACATCCCCAGCTGCGCCGCCGCCGTGCCGAGGCAGTGGTTGGCGAGCACGCGGTCGGCGCCCGTCGTCTCGGCGCGGCGGATCTGCGCCATGGCATGGGCGCGCGCCGGGTCTTCATCGAGCGTGCCGAGGCACCCGGCGAGCCATGCGCTGACCGGATCGGGCCCGGCCTCGGGCGCGGGCTCGGCCTGCACCTGTTCGCGCGGCGGGCGGTCGCGCACCAGATCATCGTTGGCGATCGCGCCCCCCATCGGGTTGGGGCCGAGTTGCAGGGCGAGTCCGAGGAGGAAGGGCGATAAGGGCACTTTGGGGCGCGCTATCCGTAGAATTCGGCCACGATGGCCTTGAGGAGGGCAATGTCGCTGTCCCGCGACAGGCGGTGATCGCCGTCCTCTACCAGCGTTACCTGAACGTCACCCGACCGCAGCGCCGCCTTCAGACGAAGCGATATGTCCGACGGCACGTCCGCATCGGCCTTGCCATGGATGAGCCGCACGCGGCAGGCGAGGTCGATCGGCGAATCGAGCCTGAGGTGGCATTCGGCATCGGCGAAGAATTTGGCGTGGGTGGGGGTCGGCTCGGGTCCGTAGGGGTTGGGCTCGAAAATTGTCTCGCCCGCTGCGAGCGCCGCGCGCTGTTCATCCGAATAGCCCCAGCGGGTGAAATCGGGGGCCGGCGCGATGCCGATCAGCCCGGCGAGGCGGTGCTTCAGGTGCTCGGCGACCAGCAGCATCAGCCACCCGCCCATCGACGAGCCGACGAGCAGCACCGGGCCTGCGACATAGGAGGCGACCAGCGCCAGCACCTCGTCGCGCCAGCCCGAGAGCATGCCGTCGGCAAAGTCGCCGTCCGATTGTCCGCAGCCCGAATAGTCGAACAGCAGGCAGGCGCGTCCGGCCAATTCGGCCTCGGCGAACAGCGCGCTCGCCTTGCTGCCGCTCATATCGCTCATGTAGCCCGGCAGGAACACGAGACACGGGCCCCGCCCATGGGTGTAGCGGAAGGCGACGCGGCGCCCGTCATACAGGGTGTGGTGAAGAAGCGCAGTCATGCGCCGCTCCATGCCCCGCGCGCGGCCGATTGTCACGCAAGCGCAACCGGAGGGGGATAGCGAGCGGACCATGATCAAGACCGAACCTGCGGCCCAGCCCGCTGCCACCGCGCTCACCCGGCGCTCGCTGTTCACCCTTGCCGGAGCGGGCGCCGCGATGGCATCGGCCCCTGCCGCTGCGACCGGCTTCGGCACCGGCTTCACGCATTGCGTGGCGAGCGGCGAGCCGGCGGCAACCTCGGTCCTGCTGTGGACCCGCTATGTCGCGGGCGCGGAAACCAGGCTGACCTGGCAGGTGAGCGAGACCGAAAATTTCACCAGACCCGTCGCCGAAGGCGCCGTCACCGCCTCTCCGCAACGCGACTGGTGCGCCAAGGGCGTCGCCACCGGCCTGTCGCCCGACAAGTGGTATTTCTACCGCTTCCTCGCGCCCGATGGCACCGCCTCGCCCGTGGGCCGGACCCGCACGCTCCCGGAAGGTCCTTCGGCGCAGTTCCGGATGGCGGTGTTCTCGTGCTCGAATTTCGGGTTCGGCTGGTTCAACGCCTATGGTCACGCAGTCGAGGCGAATGACTGCGACCTTGCGGTCCATCTTGGCGATTACATCTACGAATATGCCGCCGGGAACTATCCGGACAAGGGCAAGATCGTGGAGGGCCGCGTGCTCGCGCCGACCACCGAGATCGTCGCGCTGACCGATTACCGCCTGCGCTACGCCACCTACCGCGCCGACCCCGATCTCCAGCGCCTCCACCAGGTGCTGCCGATGATCACCGTCTGGGACGACCACGAAAGCGCGAACGATTCGTGGGAGAACGGCGCGGAGAACCATCAGGAGGGGCCCGAGGGCACCTGGGCGGTGCGCAAGGCGGCGGCGAAGCAGGCCTACCGCGAATGGCTCCCCGTGGCCGACACCGCCTATTCGACCTATCAGGTCGGCAGCCTTGCCACGCTGTTCCGGATCGACACCCGCCTCGAAGGCCGCGACGAGCAGCTCGATCTGGAAAAGATCATGGCCGGGGCCAAGGACCCGCAGGCGCTGATGGCCGCGCTCGAGAAGTTCCGTGACGGCGAATGGGCCGCCAAGGACCGCCAGTTGCTCGGCGAGACGCAGGAAGCATGGCTGGGCGCGGCGCTGGCTGCTTCGACGAAGGCGGGGACGCAGTGGCAGGTGCTGCTCCAGCAGGTGCTGATGGGCCAGCTGCGCACCCCCAAGGATTTTGCCGAGGGGATCGGCGCGGGGCTGCCCGATTTCGTGAAGCAGCGCCTTGCTGCGGCAGCGGCGGCGAGCCAGGCGGGCCTGCCTTCCAACATGGACGCATGGGACGGCTACCCCGCCGCCCGCGCCCGCGTGTTCAAGGCCGCGCTCGAGGCGAATGCCAACCTGGTGGTGCTTGCCGGCGACACCCACAATGCCTGGGCCTTCGACCTCGCACATGAAGGCACCCCCGTCGGCGTCGAGCTGGGCGGCAATTCGGTGAGCTCGCCCGGGTTCGAAAGCTACCTCACCTTCGTCAAGCCCGACGTGCTGGCCGCCGCGCTGGTCGCCGAGAACGAGCAGCTCAAATGGGCCGATACCGCGCAGCGCGGCTACATGATGGTCGAGCTGACCCCGGCGCGCGCCACCACCGAATACCGCTTTGTCGCGGGGATCAAGCAGCGCTCGACGAAGCTGGCCGGAACCCGGCGGATCACGACCGACAAGGGCTCGGCCAAGCTCGCCGTCTGAGATCGGCCTCGCGCCCGGGTGCGATGACGAGTTGTTAAGCGCCAGGCCTTAGATCGGACCCGTCCAATAATTGGGGGGTCTGGCATGCGGTTTCTGGCAATGGTCGCAGGCGCGGGGGTGCTCGGCACCGGCGCCTATGTCGGCGGGGTGTTCGACCGGGGCGAATATTACGCCATGGCCCCCAAGGATGTCGAAGCGCGCCTTGCGGACATGAATTTCGGCGCCGAGGTCAATGGCGAGGGCAGTGACGAGGCGATCCGCCTTGCGCTGCGCAGCCGCGGGCCGAGCCTGTTGCGCTGGGATGTGATGGTCGACGGCAAGCGCGCGGGCGAAGTGCGCGCCAACCTTGCTCCGGCCGATACCGGCACACGGGTCAGCGTCACCTTCCAGTTCGCCGAGGGCGACAACATGATGGGTCTCGAGGAAGACCCGCTGGTCAACGACATCGCCCGTATCGCGATGGAGGAGAAGGTCGATTCGACCCTCGACGGCCGCGCCTTCGACAAGCGGCGGATGCAGGCCCGGATGGCCGCGATGATCGCCGCCAACCCGGGCAAGGTCGCCACCTTGCAGAAATCGCTGCGCGACAACATCGACAAGGAAATGCTGGAGGCAGAGCGCGACTTTTCCGAGGTCGATGCCGCTGGCGAATATGGCAAGCCCGGCTCCTATGGCGAGCCGGGCTCCTACGGCAAGCCGACGATGTCGGCCAAGCCCCAGCGCCCGGCCGATTACGAGGACACCCACGCCGACGGCGGGTGGGGCGACAACTAGGGCTGAGGCGCAGGCGCTGGCGCTGGCGCAGGCGCGGGGTCAGTTTCGGCCAGCCCTTCGCGCAGCGCCTTCTCGAAGGCTGCGGGCTGATCGAACATGACGAAGTGGAAGCTGTCCTCGATGACAGTCAGCCGGAAATCGGGCGTGCCCGCATAGGCGGCGGCGAACAGCGGCTCGACCCGCACGCGCGGCGCATAGATGTTCGCCGCCGCGATCACCCGCACCGGCACCTTCACTTCCGCAAGGCGCGGGCGCATGTCACTCGTCATCAGCGTATGGATCGCATGGGCAAAGCTCGCGCGGTCGCTGGCGATGCTCCAGTCGGCGACCTTGCCCTGCCAGGCGGGGTTCCTGACCAGCGACATCACCCCGCGGCGCTGGCCTTCGGCAAAGCTGTCACGGTCCTGCGCTAGGAGGCCGATGCGCGTGTCCTCGGCGATCCGGCGGGTGCCCGCGACGGTGGCGCCCGGGTTGTAGATCAGCGGGAAGAAGGGCAGCGAATCGACCACCACCACGCGGGTGATCCGGTCGGGGTGATCCGCGCCCAGCATCAGCCCGAGAAAGCCGCCGAGCGAATGGCCGGCATAGGCGGCGCTGGCGATCTTCTGGCAATCGAGGTGGCGGATGATCTCGGCCTTGGTATTCTCGAGCACCCGCGCCGGATCGCCCTGCGCGGGCCGACCCGCGAAGCCTGCGACATGGACGAGATGCAGGCGGTAATCCTTGGCAAGGCTCTCCTTCACGACCGACCACGTCTCCGGCGAGGAGCCGAGGCCCGGGACCAGCACCAGATCGGGGCCGGTGCCGGTGACTTCGAAGGGCGGGCAGGGCGCGTCTTCGGCGTGGACGGCAGCGGGCAGCAGCAGCGCGGCAAGCGCGGCGAGAGGCAAGCGTTTCATCGGGGGGTGTCCTCTCTCAGGAAAATGGCTTCTATCGGCAGGCCGAACACGTCGGCAATGGTGAAGGCGAGCGGGAGCGAGGGGTCATAGCGGCCCTTCTCGATCGCATTGACGCTCTGGCGCGACACGCCGAGCCGGTCGGCGAGATCCTGCTGCGACCAGTCGCGCTCTGCCCGCAGCACCTTGAGGCGATTGTTCATCGCTCGCGCGCCCACATCCACAGCTGCGCGACGCCGAGGCCGCCCGCCCACACCGGGAGCACCCACCACGCAGGGACATGCGGCGCCAGCTCGAAGGTCTCGAGAAAGCCCCAGAAGATGCCCACCGCCAGCGTCAGGCCAAGGCTTATCAACGCCGCCTTTACGTTGCGGTACCGCAGGTATTCGTCCGTCTCCTCGATCACATAGCGCGCCATGGCCCAGATCATCACGAAGGTCGGCAGGGTCGGCAGCAGGGCGATGGCGAATACCGCGGGCGGGGGTAGTGTCGTACTGTTGAACAGCGCGACGGCAATGCCGAGGCCCAGCACATAGCCGAAGGACGCCGCCAGCATCCGGCGATTGTAGCGGATGATCGCCGCATTGGCGCGGCATTTGCGCTCGGTCGAGCGGACCATCGGGATCAGCAGGCCCATCGCCCCGACGAACAGGATCAGGCCGGTGGTGGTGTCGATCGCTTCGGTGAGTTGCAGAGCGACGATCACAGCCGATGAGGCGAGGTAGAGCGCCGCATAAACCCAAGCGCTGCGACCGGCAGGTTTGGCCGTATCGTCCATGCTCAGCACGCCCGCCCGGCGCAACCGCGGCGCCCGCGGCTGATGACGAAGGGCACCACCAACAGCGGCACCATCTGCGCGACGGTGGCAGGCACGACGTCGAACACGGCGAGCAATGCGGTAGCGATGGCAATCGTGGCGACAACCAAGGCGTAGAGGGTGTTCGACATGGAAAGCTCCTTATTCATAATGGCAAGGTAGCTTTACATCTGAGTCGCAAATTTTGTCAAGGAGGCTTTCCACTCGGCCGCAGGTGACTTTTAACCCTCGCTGGCCTATATATTCCCGCATGGCCATGCTGCTGACCACCAACCGCACCTCCACCACCCGGACTACCATCCGGGGGCGGCGGCGCGCGCTTTAAGCGAAGCAGCCCGCCGCCCGGGTCGGGGCGGCGCGGTGCTCTCCCCGATCCGGTAACCCGCTCAACACCGCTCTTCCGGTGCGTGGCCCTTTGTGGCAGGGCGACCCGCAAACGAGACGGACTGCGAACATGACCGAACTGCTCAAGATCAGCCTCCCCGATGGCTCGGTGCGCGAAGTGCCGCAGGGCTCGACCCCGGCGGACATTGCCGCGGCGATCGGCCCCGGCCTCGCCAAGGCGGCGATTGCCGCGCGCGTCGATGGCGAGTTGCGCGATCTCGCGCGGCCTTTCGAGGGGGACGCCCAGCTCGCGCTTGTCACTGCGCGCGACGAAGCCGATGCGCTCGAACTCGCCCGCCACGATTACGCCCACGTGCTCGCAGAAGCGGTGCAGGCGCTCTTCCCCGGCACGCAGATCACCTTCGGCCCGGCGACCGACGACGGGTTCTACTATGACGTGAAGGCGCCCGAGAGCCGCGAGCCCTTCGGCATGGACGATCTCCCGACAATCGAGGAGGAAATGCGCCGCATCATCCGCGCCGACAAGCCGCTGACCCGCGAGATGTGGAGCCGCCAGCAGCTGATCGACAAGTGGGAGGCCGAGGGCGAGACCTTCAAGGCCGAATGGGCCAAGGAACTGCCCGAGGGCGAGGAGCTGACGGTCTACTGGAGCGGCCCCCCTCGCCAAGAAAACTCCTGGCTCGACATGTGCCGCGGGCCGCACCTGCCTTCGACGGGGAAACTCGATCCCGACGCCTTCAAGCTCATGCGCGTCGCGGGCGCTTATTGGCGCGGCGATCAGAACAATGCGCAGCTGACCCGCATCTACGGCACCGGCTGGCTCAACAAGAAGCAGCTTCAGGCGCACCTCACGCGCCTCGAAGAGGCCGCCAAGCGCGATCACCGCAAGCTGGGGCGCGAGATGGACCTGTTCCATTTGCAGGAAGAGGCGCACGGGAGCGTCTTCTGGCACCCCAAGGGCTACCGCATCTGGCGCGAGCTCGAAAGCTACATGCGCCGCAAGATGGACGGCGGCGGCTATCGCGAGATCAAGACCCCGCAGCTCATGGACGTGCGCCAGTGGACGCAATCCGGCCACTGGGGGAAGTATGCGCAGAACATGTTCGCCGTCCCCGATATCGTGCCGGACGTCGATGAAGAATCGGGCGTCGCCTCCCCCAAGGTCGCCGATGACGCCGCGTGGATGGCGATCAAGCCGATGAACTGCCCGGCGCACGTGATGGTCTTCAAGCAGGGCATCACCTCCTACCGCGACCTCCCCATCCGCCTCGGCGAAATGGGCTGCTGCCACCGCAACGAGCCCCACGGTGCGCTCCACGGGCTGATGCGGGTGCGCCAGTTCACGCAGGACGACGCGCATATCTTCTGCACCGAGGCTCAGGTGGTCGGCGAGGTGCAGGCCTTCATCGCGCTCGCCGATTCGGTCTACCGCGACTTCGGCTTCACCTATGACATCAAGCTCGCCCTGCGCCCCGAAAAGCGCTTCGGCAGCGAGGCGGATTGGGACAAGGCCGAACAGGAATTGCGCGACGCTTTGACGGCCAATGGCCTCGAATGGGAGGAACTCCCCGGCGAGGGCGCGTTCTATGCCCCCAAGCTCGAATGGCACCTCACCGACGCGATCGGGCGCACCTGGCAGGTCGGCACCATCCAGTCGGACCGCGTGCTGCCCGAAAGGCTCGATGCGCATTACATCGGCGAGGATGGCGAAAAGCACCGCCCAGTGATGCTCCACCGCGCGATCTTCGGTTCCTACGAACGATTCATCGGCATCCTGATCGAGCACTTCGCCGGCAAGCTGCCGACCTGGCTCGCGCCGGTGCAGGCGGTGGTGGCGACCATCGTTTCTGACGCCGATCCCTACGCCGATGACATGGCGAACCAACTGCGCGCCGCCGGCATCCGCGTGGAGACCGACACCCGCAACGAGAAGATCAACTACAAGGTCCGCGAACACTCGCTTGCCAAGGTCCCGCACCTCTTGGTGGTGGGCAAGCGCGAGGCCGAGGAAGGCACCGTCGCGGTCCGCACGCTGGGCGCCGAGCACCAGAAGGTGATGCCCCTCGCCGAGGCGATCGCGATGCTCAAGGCCGAGGGCACCCCGCCCGACATCGCCTGACGGCGCGACCGATGGCGAACATGATCTCCCTCTCGCTGCTGCTCAACATCGCGGTGCTGGTGCCGGTGACGGGGAGCATCATGGCGAACGCGGTGTGGGTCGAGGCGGCCTATGGCCCGCCCAGCCCCGCGCGTGGCATCCTGCTGGCGGTCTATCTTGCGATCCTGGCGGGATCGGCGGCGCTGCTGTGGAAGCCGCTGCCGCAGATGGTCGCCGCGCTGCTGCTGGTGCAGATCCTCTACAAGCTGCTGACCCCCTTCACCGTCGGCACGCTCGCCAATCCGGTGGTCTTGAGCAACCTCGCCATCGCCGCCTTCCATGCGGTGACGGTGACGCTGATCTTCAAGAGCGCCGCGCCCTAGATGGAGGTCTTCGGGGGCTTCACCGCGCTGCAAGTCGGCGTCGCGCTGGCGGCAGCGCTCGGTTCGGCCTTCGTGCGGGGGCTGACCGGGTTCGGCATGGCGATCCTGCTGGTGCCGGTGCTGGCCCTCGCGCTGCCTCCGGTCGAGGCGGTGGTGCTGACCAATGCCCTGTCGCTGATGATCGGCGCGACCGAGATCCGCAGCCTCGTGCGCGATGCCGAGACGAGCGCCTGGGTGATCGGGGCACTGGTGGTGGTGACGACCCCGCTCGGGCTCTATGCCCTGGCGCTGACCGGACGGGACGTGGCGCGGCTCGCCATCGCGCTGATCGCGCTGTCGGCCTTCATCGCAATCCTGCTCCCCCGCCGCCGAAGCGCCCAGCCGGGGCGCGCGGTGACGGGTTTCGTCGGCATGTTGAGCGGGCTGATGACGGGCTATGCCGGGATGCTCGGGCCGCCGGTGGTGCCCTATTATGCGGGCCGCGACCTGCCGCGCAGCATCGCCAAGGCCTCGATGCAGCTGATCTTCACCATCGCCGCCACGACGGGCCTCGCGACGGCGACAGGGCTCGGCATCCTCAGGCTCGAGCTGTTGCTGTTTGCGGTGCTGATGCTGCCGGTGATCATCATGGGCAACCGGCTGGGGGCGCGGGTGTCGGGGACGATAAGCGATCCCGTCTGGCGCGGAACCGTCGGCGTCGTGCTGGGCGGGGCGGCGGTGGCCGCCCTCGCCCGGTTGATTTAGGACACCCAGCGCGCCGCGAGCACCTGCCCGCCGCCCGGCTGGCGCAGCACCAGCGCATAGCGATCCGCGCCGGGCACCTTGAGCTGGCTCGCGGCGAGCGTCACGCTCGCCTTGCCGCCGGCCCAGTCGGCGAGTTTGCGTTCCGCGCGCAGCACGTTGGGATAGGTGACCGTGCGCCCGCCGTTCTCGCCGCTGCCGATCCCGACCGCGACGCGCCGGGTGACGGCGACCAGCACAAGTTCGGCCTTGCCTTTGCCGGTGCCCGAAAGCGCCACGGCATAGCCCCCGCCCGCGCCCGGGGTGACGCGGATCGCGGCATTGCTCTTGCCTCCATATTGCGCGACGCCCGGCGCGGCCTCGGAGCCGTGCGAGCCGACCAGCCCGTAGCTTCCGTTCACCACCAGCTGCGGGGTATAGACCCCGTTGCGGCCCGCAAGGCCCCGGCGCGCGTAATCCTGCTGGAGCGCGGTATTGCTCTTTCTGCCGAGCGTGTCCTTCCACCCGAGCCGGTCCCAATAGGTCACATTACGCGAGATCACGACGAGCCCGGGATTGGGGCTGAGCTTCTCGGCGAGGGCATCGGCGGGCGGGCAGGAAGAACAGCCCTGGCTGGTGAACAGCTCGAGCAGCACCGGTTCGCCCGCAACCGCAACAGCGGGAGCCCTGGCAGGGGCGGCTGACGGCGCGCCCTGCGGCAGGCCAAGCGTGGCAGCGCCGAGCACGGCGACGACACCGAGCGAAAGGAACAGGGGGCGGCTGAAAGTCATGGGGTCATCCTCGAATCAGGCGATCGAGGATGCTTTCGCGTTCTACCGGCGTCCGGTTACGCGGCCGCAAAAATCAGAACGGCCCAAATCAGAACCGCCCAAATCAGAACGGAAGCGCGCGCCCCGCAAGAACCAGCGACAGGGCGCAGCCGAGCACGATCAGCTGGCGCGCGAACTCCACCGGATCGAGGCGGCTGGCGGCAGCGAACGGAAGGGCAAGAGCGCGGGACATGCGCACACTCTCGGCGCAAATCCCTAACGAAGCGTTAATTCGTCGGCATCTGCTGGCTGGCGCAGTGGAAGCCCCCGCCGCCGGCGAGCACGGCATCGCCCGGCAGGCCGATCGTGTCGCGGTCGGGGAACAGCGCGGCGATCGCGGCGATACCGTCGGCGTCGTGGGGCGAGCCGAAGGTCGGGACCACCACGAGGTGCGAGGTGATCGCGAAATTGACGTAGCTGGCAGGCTCGATGCGTCCGTCGCGCTCGATTCGCCCGGGCGAGGGGATGCGCACCACCTCGACCCCGGCGTCAGCTGCGCGCGCGGCGGCATCGGCGTAGATCGCGGCATTGGGATCGTCCCTGCCGGTCGGCTCGGGGACCACGAGGCGATTGGGGGCGACGAAGCGCGCAAGGTTGTCGACATGCCCGTCGGTGTGGTCGTTGATCAGGCCATCGCCCAGCAACAGCACGCGGGTAAAGCCGAGATGTTCTGCAAGCTGCGCTTCGATCTCCGCGCGGCCCATGTGCGGGTTGCGGTTGGGGTTGAGCAGGCACTGCTCGGTGGTCGCCACCAGCCCGGTGCCGTCCCCGTCGACCGCGCCGCCTTCGAGGATCATCGGGGTATGGGTGACGGGGAGCCCCGCATCGCGCGCCAGTTCCGCGCCGATCTCCATGTCGCCCGGCATCAGATATTTGCCGCCCCATCCGTTGAAACCGAAGCGCCGCGCGATGCGGGTCGCCCCGTCCGAGACCACCAGCGGACCGGTGTCGCGCAGCCACACGTCGCCGTAGACGCGGGTGTCGAGCGTCACCTTGCCGCTCACCAGCGCGCGGGCGCGGGCCGCGTTGGCCGCGTCGCGCACCAGCAGGCGCACTTCCTGCCCGCTCTCGGCGACGGCGCTGGCGAAGGCCGCCATCTGCTCCTGCGCAGGTTCGAGCCAGCCGGGCCATTCCTCGGCGAGGTGCGGGAAGCCGATCCACAGCCAGTCCTGCGGGGCCCATTCGGGGGGCATGAGCATGGTCATGAGGTGGTCAGCAGCCCTCCTCGGACGCCTTGCAGCTCTCGTCGCGGACGGCGCGGAATTCGTCGCCTTCGTTCCAGTTCGGCCAGCTTGTGCTCGTCGCCATCATCCGGCCGAGGCGGTAGTAGAGCTGCAAGTCGCCCATCACCCCGGTCCAGTCCCAGGCCTCGTCGAACTCGTCCTTGGGGCCGTGATAGCGGTTTTCGGTGTAGTCGGCCGCCGCCGCAGCGCCGGCCTCGCGCCCGCCCGTCACCAGATCCTCGCCGCCCTCGACATAGATCATCGGCACGCCCAGTTTTGCGAAGGCGAAGTGGTCCGAGCGGTAGTAGTAGCCCGCTTCGGGCTTCGCATCGGGGGTGGCGACGCGCCCTGCGGCCTTCAGCGCGGTGTCCAGAAACGCATCGAGCTGCGACTTGCCGCCGCCGATCACGGTCACGTCCTTCGCCGGGCCCGCCATCGAGAGCGCGTCCATGTTGACGCCCCCCACGGTCTGCGCGAGCGGGACAACCGGGTTCTGCGCGTAATAGGTCGCCCCGAGCAGGCCGGATTCCTCGGCCGTCACCGCCAGGAACACGAGGCTGCGACGCGGCGCGCCCGCCTTGGCGTGGGCCTCGGCGAGCGCGACCAGCGCCGCGGTGCCGGTCGCATTGTCGACCGCGCCGTTGCAGATGTCGTCGCCGTCGGGCGCGGGCGTGCAGCGCCCGAGATGGTCCCAGTGCGCGGTGTGAAGGACATATTCCCCGGGCGCCTCGGCGCCGGGCAGGATGCCGATCACATTGTGCGACAGGAAGCTGCGCACGTCGTTGCGGAAGCTGGTCGATAGCGTCATGCCGAGCGGCACGGGCTTGAAACCCTTGGCCTGTGCCGCCTTGGTCAGCGCGTCCAAGTCCTGCCCCGCGGTCTTGAGCATCGCGCGCGCGGCGGCCTCGGTCACCCAGCCGTTCATCTGTGTGAGCGGCCCTGCATCCTTGCCCCGCTGGGCATAGGCCTGCGGGCCGCTCCACGAGGATTGCACCACGTTCCAGCCATAGGCGGCAGGCGCGGTCTGGTGGACGATCAGCGCCCCCGCCGCGCCCTGACGCGCCGCCTCTTCGTACTTGTAGGTCCAGCGCCCGTAATAGGTCATGGCCTTGCCGCCAAACGGCCCTTCGAGGCCCTGGGTCTGCCAGTCCGGGTCATTGACGAGGATCACCACCGTCTTGCCCTTCACATCGCGGCCGGCGTAGTCGTTCCAGCCCTTTTCGGGCGCATTGATGCCGTACCCGACGAACACCAGCTCGCTGTCCTTGAGGGTCGTCTCGGCCTCTTCGCGATAGGTCGCGCCGACCCAGTCCTTGCCGTACTGGAAGCTGAAGCCTGCGCCCTTGCCCGTGATCGCAAGCGGCGCGAATTCCTTGCCGGTGATCTCGACCAGCGGGACCTCCTGCACCCAGGAACCCTTGTTGCCCGGCAGCAATCCGGCCGCCTTGAAGCGTTCGGTGAGGAAGGCGATGGTCTTCTCCTCGCCCGCCGAGCCCGGGGCGCGGCCTTCGAAGGCGTCGCTGGCGAGGGTGCGGGTGACATCCTTGATGGTGCCTTGCGCGATCTGGCCGGGCCCGACCTCGGGAATGTCGAGCGCCGCGCTCGCC
This sequence comes from Porphyrobacter sp. AAP82, assembly GCF_000331285.1. GTDB lineage: Bacteria > Pseudomonadota > Alphaproteobacteria > Sphingomonadales > Sphingomonadaceae > Erythrobacter. The sequence goes on from NZ_ANFX01000013.1 coordinate 196,174, forward strand.
GTGCCGGGAGCAGGCATTCCCTCGCAGGCCGAGAGCGCGAGCGCTGCTGCGGCGAGGGCTCCGAGGGCTGGGTGGCGGATGGTCATGGCAAGCTCTCCTGAATTGCGCGCCTCCCTTCGCAGAGCGGCGCGGCACGCGCAAGCACACCCGCCCTTGATTGGCGCAGCGGTAGGGCAGCAAAGACTCCTCCCTTGCGGGCAAAGGCTGGCGGGGCCAGAGAGGCGCGCAATGGGAGAGAACCGCAAGCCCGACTGGGAGCACGCGCTGCACCGCGCCCGCAGCCATGCGCCGTTTCTCGCGCGCGCGCTCGATCGCCAGCCGGAGCTGGCCGCGCTGCTCGCGGCGGGCGAGGGCGCGGCGGCGCTGGCCTGGGCACGGGCGCAAGGGGATCACCCCGATACCGAAGTCGCCCTGCGCCGTGAACGCCTTGCGCTCGCCGCCGCGCTGGCGGTAGGGGATCTGGCGGGCGCCTTCCCGCTCGCGGCTGTGGTGGGCGAACTCACCGCCTTTGCCGACCGCGCCTTGGACCGCGCGATCCGCACCGCAATCCGCGAGCGCTGCGATGCCGATTCCGCTGCGGGCTTCATCGCGCTCGCCCTCGGCAAGCAGGGCGCGGGCGAGCTCAACTATTCCTCGGACATCGACCCGATCCTGCTGTTCGACCGCGCGATGCTGCCACGCCGGGCAACGGACGATCCGGGCGAGGCGGCGCAGCGCTATGCGCGCCGGGTGGTGGCGCTGCTCGCGGGCAACACCGCCGAAGGCTATGCCCTACGCGTCGACCTGCGCCTCAGGCCCGCGAGCGAGGTCAGCCCGCTCGCCGTTCCGGTGGGCGCGGCGCTCACCCATTACCAGGGCCAGGCGCTCGCCTGGGAGCGCGCCGCCTTCACCCGCGCCCGCGCGGCGGCGGGCGACGTGGCGGCGGGCGAGGCCTTCCTCGATGCGATCCGGCCTTTCGTATGGCGCAGCCAGCTCGATTTCGGGGCGATTGCCGAGATCAGCGCGCTCACCCACCGCATCCGCGACAGCGGCAAGGGTCCGCCCGCCCCCGGCCCCCGCTTCGATCTCAAGCGCGGGCGCGGCGGGATCCGCGAGATCGAGTTCTACGCCCAGACCCACCAGCTGATCCACGGCGGGCGCGATCTGTCGCTCAGGGTCAGGGGCACCCGCGCGGGGCTCGATGCGCTGGCCGGGGCGGGGTGGATCGAGGCGGACAACGCGCGCGTGCTGGGCGAGGCCTATGACCGGCTGCGCGTCATCGAGCACCGTTTGCAGATGGTGAACGACCGCCAGACCCACGCGCTTCCCGAAGGCGAGGCGCTCGACAATGTCGCGCGCCTCGACGGCCTTGCGGACGGGGCCGCGCTGGTGGCGGAACTCACCGAACTCACCGCCAGCACGGCGCGCATCTACGAAGAGCTGATCGGCCGCCGCGATGCCGCCCCCGCCCCCGTCGCCATGCCGGCAAGCGCGCTCGCCGGCAGCCTTGCCGCATGGGACTTCCCCGAACCCGAAGTCCTCGCCGAGCGCATCGAGAGCTGGCGCGACGGGCGGCACGCCGCGATCCGCAGCCCCCAGGCCATCGCGGCGTGGGACCGGCTCGCCCCGGCGCTGCTCACCGCGATGGCCGCAAGCGATGATCCGATGCGCGCGATCACCCGCTGGGAGCGGATCATCGAGAGCGTGCCATCCGCGATCACCACCTTCCGCCTGCTCGATGCGCGCCCCGACCTGACCCGCCGACTGGTCGCCGCCCTCACCCTCGCGCCGGTTCTTTCGGACGAGCTGGCGCGCAAACCCGAACTGCTCGACACCCTGATCGATCGCCACGCGCTCGACCTGCCGGGCGACACGCAGGCGATCATGGCGCGCATGCAGGGCGCGGCAGTGCGCGAGGATTACGAGGCGCTGCTCGACGCGATCCGCATCGTTACCGGCGAAATCCGCTTCGCGCTCGGCATCCAGCTGATCGAGGGGCTGGCCGATCCGCTCGCCATCGCCCGCGCCCTGTCGCGCACGGCAGAGGCGGCGCTGCAACTGGCGGCGGAGGCGAGCGCGCGCGAATTCGCCCTGCGGCACGGGCGGATCGCGGGGAGCGAGTTGCTGATCCTCGGCCTCGGGCGGCTGGGGGGCGGGGCGCTGACCCATGCGAGCGACCTCGACATCGTCTATCTCTTCACCGGCGATTTTGCCGCCATGTCGGACGGGGAGCGGCCGCTGGGGGGGACGATCTACTACAACCGCCTCGCCAGCCGGGTCAGCGCGGCTCTGTCAGTGCCGACCGCGCAGGGCGCGCTTTACGAGGTCGACACAAGGCTGAGGCCGCAGGGCAACCAGGGGCCGCTGGCGGTCAGCTGCGAGGCTTTCGGCAAGTACCAGCGCGAGGCGGCGTGGACGTGGGAGCACATGGCGCTGGCCCGCGCGCGGGTGCTGTATGGCTCGCCGCAAGCGCGCAGCGAACTGGAGGGGGTGCTCGCCGAGGTGCTCCACGCGCGGCGCGACCGGAACGCCTTGCGCGGCGCGGTGCTGGGGATGCGCGCCGAGATGGCGAAGCACAAGCCGCCGACCGGCCCGGTCGATGCGAAGCTCGCGCGCGGGGGCCTCGTCGATATCGAATTTCTGGTGCACTACCTCCAGCTCAAGGGCGAGACGGCGGACGGCCGCCCGCTCGCCGAGGCCGAGCCCGGGGCGCTGTCACCCGATCTCGAACAGGCGCTTGCAGGGCTGGCGGCGGCGGGGCTGATCGGGCCGCAGCTTGCCGGGCCGCATGCGCTGATGAGCCGCATGCTGGTCGCCGGACGCCTGCTGGCCCCCGACGGCAGCATCCCCCCGCCAAGCGGCGCGCGGGCGCTAGCGCGGGCCTGCGGCTTCGATTGCTTCGCAGGCCTCGAGGACGCCTTCGCCGCCGCGCGCAGCCAGGTCGCCAGGGCGTGGAAACAAATTCTGGGCACAGACATTCTCGCAGACGAACAGGAGACCCCGTCATGAGCAAATTCCCCGGCGTCGGCGACGCCATTCCCGATATCGCCATGGAAACCCCCGAGGGCGGGAGCGTGAAGCCGTCCGACTTCGCCGGCTCCAAGCTCGTCATCTTCTTCTATCCCAAGGACGACACCCCGGGCTGCACCACCGAGAACAAGGATTTTTCGGCCCTGAAGGACCAGTTCGAGGCGGCCGGCACCAGGCTGCTCGGCGTCAGCAAGGACCCGGCAAAGAAGCACGCCAAGTTCATCGCCAAACACGGTCTTACCGCCCCGCTCGCGACCGACGCCGAGGAGGGCGGCCTCAGCGACGCGCTCGGCGTGTGGGCGGAAAAGCAGATGTACGGGAAGACCTATATGGGCATGGTCCGCGCGACCTATCTGGTCGGCCCGGACGGCAAGATCGCGCAGGTCTGGGACAAGGTGAAGGTCGCCGGCCACGCCGAGGACGTGCTGGCCGCAGCCCGAGCTCTCTAGTCCCGTGACGAGTGTCGCCCGCGCCATCCGCGCCGCGCTCCTGACGCCTAGGCCGCGCGAAAAGTGCCTTGCCACCCGCGCCCTGGTGCGGGAATGGCGGCGCGGGGGGCTGGCGTTTGCCTGCGACGTCGCCATGCCCGACCAGCCCGCCTGGCCCGAAACGCCGGTGCTGCTCCCGCCCGGCCAGATGCCCAAGCGCCGCAAGGCCGGGAGCGAGCGCGGGCGGATCGCATTGTGGCACAGCCTCGCGCATATCGAATTCGTCGCCATCGACCTCGCGCTCGACATGGCGGGGCGATTCGGGGCTCAGATGGGGCGCGAATTCGTCAGCGACTTCCTCGATGTCGCCGCCGACGAGGCGATGCATTTCGCGCTGCTCGACAGAAAGCTCCACAGCCTCGGCAGCCACTATGGCGCGCTCCCGGCGCATGCGGGGCTGTGGGAGGCCGCTTTCGCCACCCGCCACGACGTCGCCGCACGGCTTGCGGTGGTGCCGATGGTGCTCGAGGCGCGCGGGCTCGACGTGACGCCGGCAACGCGCGAGCGGGTCGCGGCAGGCGGGGACCAGAATGGAGCGAAAATTCTCGGGCGGATACTTGACGACGAAATCCGCCATGTCGCGGCGGGCACCAAGCACTTTCTGCAATGTGCCGAAATGGCGCGCAAGGAGCCCGAATCTTTCTGGCAGGACCTCGTAAAACGGCATTTCCGAGGACAGGTTAAGGCGCCGTTCAACGACTCGGCGCGTCTTGCTGCCGGTTTGTCGCGCGGTTTCTATGCGACGATTGCCTATTAGCGATCGGGCCGGATAACCCCTCCCCAGCGAAAGGCGCGCGATCGACGTGCCGGAACACTCCTAGGGTCCGACCCCGAAAAGGCGGGCCTCAATCGGGACCGGGTCTTTTTATGATTTTTGCCTTCCGCGGTGCGCTGAAGCTGGTTGGGACAACCGCCTGCGCCATTCTGGTATCTGCCGCTGCGCCGGCGATGGCCAACACCAATTCGGCAGCCTCCAGCTCCACCACCGCCAGCGCCGATGTCGTCCAGCCGCTGCGCGGTGCGGGCGAGATTGCCGACAACGGCGATACCCGCTTCAAGTCGCTGTTCGCCAGCATCACCGCGATCGAGAAGACCGCGCCGACCGCCGGCAGCACCGAGATCGCCGCGCCCGGTTTCACCGCCTTTTCCTCGCCCATCCCGACCCGCGGCATCTCGGTGCCCTCGCGCATGCCGCTCGAAGGCGCGGCGCTGACCAGCAGCTTCGGGATGCGCACCCACCCGGTGCTCGGCGGCCGCCGCCAGCACCAGGGCATCGATCTTGCCGCGCCGAGCGGCACCCCGGTCTACGCCACCGCCGATGGTGTGGTGAGCCGCGCCGACTGGTATTCGAGCTACGGCCTGTACATCAGCGTCGAGCACGGCGCCTCGATGCAGACCCGCTATGCCCACCTGTCGCGACTCGCGGTTGCCGCAGGTGACAGCGTGAAGAAGGGCGACCTCATCGGCTATGTCGGATCGACCGGCCGTTCGACCGGTCCGCACCTCCATTACGAGGTTCGCGTGGAAGGTCTTGCAGTCAATCCGATTCCGTATACGGTGGAGAGCGAAGCACAGCTGGCCTATGCCCGCGATGCGCGCCTCACCGGCCAGGGCGGCGAATAACCGCCCGGGCACGAGGCCTCAAGGAATTGCCCGTGAAACGGGCCGGACATTGGAGAGGGTGTCCGAACATGGGCGGCGGGTTATCCCGCCGCCTTTTTTTGTCTCTCGGCCACTGCGCCGCCATCCGATCGAGGGCCGGCGCGCCTTTTGAGTAGCACTTCAGATACTCTTTTCCCTTGCGAGCGTTCCCGCGCCCGCTAGATTTTCTCCCGAGAGAAGTGTCGGCAGTCCCCGCGCGGGCCCTGCCAACGGGAGAGAGAACATGTCGCTGCACCCCATCGCGCACGCCGCAAACCGTCCCGATCACCCCGCGGTCATCATGGCCGGATCAGGCGAGCGGATGACCTACCGCGAAATGGACGAGGCGGCGAACCGCTTTGCCCGGCTGCTGCGCGCGCGCGGGTTCCGGCCGGACGATGCCTTTGCAGTGCTGCTCGAAAACCGCATCGAATATTTCACGCTGATCTGGGGATCGCAGCGCGCAGGCACCTTGCTGGTGCCGATCTCGAGCCGCCTGACCGCGCCCGAGATCACCTATATTCTCAGGGACAGCAACGCGAAGCTGCTGATCACCTCGCCCTATTTCGATCGCGTGATGGCCGATATCCGCCGCGATTGCCCCGATCTCGATGTGCTGGTGACCGGCAGCGGCGACGCGGAGGATTTCGCCGCCGCGCTCGGCCAGCATCCGGCGAGCCCGATCCCCGACCAGCGCGCCGGGCTCACCATGCTCTATTCGTCAGGCACCACCGGGCGGCCCAAGGGCATCCGCCCGGCCCCGCCCGCCGATCCCGATCCGCAGGCGATCATCCCCTTCATCGGCCTTGCAACGATGGGCGCCGGCATGCCGACCGATGGTTCGATGATCTACCTCTCCCCCGCTCCGCTCTATCACGCGGCCCCTCTGGCCTGGTGTTCGGCCGCACAGCGGCTCGGCGGCACGCTGGTGGTGATGGAAAAGTTCGAGCCCGAGGCCGCGCTCGCCGCGATCGAGACATACCGCATCACCGACAGCCAGTGGGTGCCGACCCACTTCGTGCGCTTCTTGAAGCTCGATCCCGAGATCCGCGCGAAGTATGACCTGTCGAGCCACAAGCGCGCGCTCCACGCCGCCGCGCCCTGCCCGGTGCCGATCAAGCGCGAGATGATCGAATGGTGGGGCCCAATCGTGAACGAATATTACGCGGGCTCCGAAGGGATCGGGATGACCATGATCGGCGCGGCCGACTGGCTGGCGCACCCCGGCTCCGTCGGCCGCTCGATCTACGGCACGCTCCACGTCTGCGGGCCCGATGGCGAGGAAGTGGGCCCGAGCGAGGACGGGCTCATCTATTTCGAGAACGCGCTGCTCCCCACCTATCACAACGACCCCGACAAGACCCGCGAGGCGATGCACCCCAGGGGCTGGATGACGCTGGGCGATATCGGGCATGTGGATGGCGACGGGTTCCTCTATCTCACCGACCGCAAGAGCCACATGATCATCAGCGGGGGCGTCAACATCTACCCGCAGGAGATCGAGAACCTGCTCGTCACCCACCCCAAGGTGATGGACGCAGGCGTGATCGGCGCGCCCTGCCCCGACCTTGGCGAGAAGGTGGTGGCGGTGGTGCAGCCCAAGGACATGGCCGATGCCGGCCCGGCGCTCGAAGCCGAGCTGCGGGCGTTCCTCGCGCCCTCGTTGTCGAAGATCAAGATGCCCAAGCTGTTCGATTTCCGTCCCGATCTGCCGCGCGAGGCCAATGGCAAGCTCTACAAGCGCGAATTGCGCGATGAATTCGCAGCCAGGGCGAAGGAAGCCGCGCAGTGAGCGTGGCCAGACACGGGGAGGCAGTCCTATCGGGTGACCTCGCCCGCAAGGTCATCGACCCCCACGCCTATGCCGAGTGGGACGGGTTGCTCGACACCTTCGACGCCATCCGCACGAGCACGCCGGTCGCCCGGGTGCAGCCCGACACGCCGGGCCTGTTCGACCCGTTCTGGCTCGTCACCCGCTATGACGATGTGATGCGCATCTCGAAGGACAATGCCGCCTTCCTCAACAACCCGCGGCCGGTGGTGTTCAGCTTCAACCAGGCGATCGAATTTTCCCGCGCGGCCACCGGATCGAACATGCTGGTCGATTCGCTGGTGGTGTTCGACGCGCCGGTCCATCCCAAATACCGCAAGCTGACCCAGGAATGGTTCATGCCGAGGAACCTCGCGCGGCTGGAAGACGAGCTGCGCGCGCTGGCCGCGCGGACGGTCGACCGGATGCTCGAACAGGGCGGGGAAGTGGACTTCGTGAAGGAGGTTTCGGGCCCCTATCCCTTGCGCGTGGTGATGCAGATTCTCGGGGTGCCGCCAGAAGACGAGTTCCGGATGCAGATGCTCACCCAGCAGCTGTTCGGCGGGCAGGACAAGGATCTGTCGGGCAGCGGCATGGACAAGATGACCCCCGAACAGGTGGTGCACATCGTCGCGGGCGCGGTGCAGACCTTCGAGGATTACTTCGCGGCGCTGGCCGAAGAGCGCCGCCGCAACCCCACCGGGGATGTGGCGAGCGTTATCGCCAATGCGCTGGTCGATGGCGAGCCGCTGCCCCCGCGCGACATGGCGGGCTATTACATCATCGTCGCCACCGCCGGGCATGACACCACTTCGGCGAGCACCGCAGGCGCGATGCAGGCGCTGGCGCGAGACCCTGCGCAATATGCCCGCGTCCGCGCCGATCGCTCGCTGCTCCCCGGCATCGTCGAGGAAGCGATCCGCTGGACCAGCCCCGTCCAGCACTTCATGCGCACCGCGGCCGAGGATTGCGAACTGGGCGGCCAGCAGGTGAAAAAGGGCGACTGGCTGATGATCAACTACGTCGCCGCCAACCACGACCCCGCGCAGTTCGCAGAGCCCCGCCGGTTCGACGCCGCCCGCTCGCCCAACCGGCATCTGGCGTTCGGCGCAGGCGCACACCAGTGCCTCGGCCTGCATCTGGCGCGGCTCGAAATGCGGATCCTGTTCGAAGCGATCCTCGACAAGGTGGCGGCGGTGGAGCCGGCGGGCGAGGCCAAGCGCGCGAGCAGCACCTTTGTCGGCGGATTGAAGACCCTGCCTTTGCGGGTGACGCCGGCCTGAACCCCTATTTCAGCAGATCCAGCGCAATCGCCCGCACATCGGCGCCCATGTCGGGGCGCGACAGGGCGATGGCCAGCGTCGCCTCGACAAAGCCGACCTTGCTGCCGCAATCGTAGCGCGCGCCGTCGAAGGTGACGGCGTGGAAGGCTTGCGTGCCGATCATCTTCGCCATCGCGTCGGTCAGCTGGATCTCGCCCCCTGCGCCCTTGCCCTGGTTTTCCAGCACCCGCATCACTTCGGGCTGGAGGATATAGCGGCCCGAGACGATCTTGTTGGACGGGGCCTCGGCCACAGGGGGCTTCTCGACGAGGCCCTTCACTTCGGTCAGCGCGCCGTTCACCGCGCCCGGATCGATCACGCCATAGGACGACACCTGCTCCATCGGCACTTCGAGCACCGAGATGAGGTTGCCGCCGACCTGCTCGTAAGCCTCGACCATCTGCTTCATGCAGCCGGTGCCGCCGTCCTTCGCGACCATCAGCTCGTCGGGCAGGAAGATCGCGAAGGGCTCGTCGCCCACGATCGCGCGCGCGCACCAGATCGCATGGCCGAGGCCCAGGGGCACCTGCTGGCGCACCGCGATCACGTCGCCCGGCGTCGCACGGGTCGGATCGAGCACCGACAGGTCCTTGCCGCGCTCGGACATGGTCTTTTCAAGCTCGAAGGCGATGTCGAAATGCTCGACGATCCCCGTCTTGCCGCGCCCGGTGACGAAGATCATCTGCTCGATCCCCGCCTCGCGCGCCTCGTCGACCGCGTACTGGATCAGCGGGCGGTCCACCACCGGCAGCAGTTCCTTGGGCACCACCTTGGTTGCGGGCAGGAAGCGCGTGCCGAGACCGGCGACGGGGAAGACGGCTTTACGGATCGGCTTGGAGGACATCAGACACCTTCGGCTGGTCAACAGGTGGAACGCATGCGTCCGTCGCGTGGCTCCGTGCCTTGAGCCACAACGCAGGTCAATGATTGTTCGGAATCGTCACCCATGCGGCCCCTCGCGCGCGTGCGAGTTGCACCAAAGGCACTTTTCGCTAAGGCGGATTCCCATGGACAAGCTGATCATCAAGGGCGGGAACCGCCTCCAGGGCACCATCCCCATCTCCGGCGCGAAGAATGCGGCGCTGACGCTCATTCCCTGCGCGCTCTTGACCGAGGAGCCGCTGACGCTGCGCAACCTGCCGCGGCTCGCGGACATCGACGGGTTCCAGCACCTCATGAACCAGTTCGGCGTCACCACCGTGATCCAGGGCACGCGGCCCGAGGATTTCGGGCGGGTGATGAGCATGGAGGCAACCCGCATCACCTCCACCGTCGCGCCCTATGACCTTGTCCGCAAGATGCGCGCGTCGATCCTCGTGCTCGGCCCGATGCTGGCCCGCGCAGGCGAGGCGACGGTCTCGATGCCGGGCGGCTGCGCGATCGGCAACCGTCCGATCGACCTGCATCTGAAGGCGCTCGAAGCCTTCGGTGCGCATATCGAACTCGCGGCGGGCTATGTGAAGGCGGTCCAGCCCGATGGCGGGATGCCGGGGGGCGATTTCGACTTCCCCGTCGTCTCGGTCGGCGCGACCGAGAATGCGCTGATGGCCGCCGTGCTGGCCAACGGCACCAGCCGCCTGTTCAACGCCGCGCGCGAGCCCGAGATCGTCGACCTGTGCAACATGCTGGTGGCGATGGGCGCGGAGATCGAAGGGATCGGCACCTCCAACCTCACCATCCACGGCGTGGGGCGCCTCCACGGCGCAACCTACCGCGTGATGCCCGACCGCATCGAGGCCGGCTCCTACGCCTGCGCCGCCGCGATCACCGGGGGCGAGGTGCGCTTGGAAGGTGCCAAGGCCGAAGACATGATGGCCACGATCCACGCGCTCCAGGCGATCGGGGTCGAGGTGACGTGGGACGCCAAGAGCGTGACGGTCAAGGCGAACGGCCCATTGAAGGCGACCGACCTCACCACCGCGCCCTATCCCGGCCTTGCCACCGACATGCAGGCGCAGTTGATGGCGCTCTTGTGCAAGGCGGACGGGGCGAGCGTGCTCAAGGAGACGATCTTCGAGAACCGCTTCATGCACGTGCCCGAACTCGCGCGCATGGGCGCGAACATCACCACCGAGGGCCGCACGGCCGTGGTCAAGGGCACCCAGCACCTGACCGGCGCCGAGGTCATGGCCACCGATCTGCGCGCCTCGATGAGCCTCGTCATCGCCGGCCTCGCCGCCGAGGGCGAGACGACGGTGCGGCGCCTCTACCACCTCGACCGCGGTTACGAGCGGCTCGAGGAGAAGTTGCAGCTGGTGGGGGCGGACATCGAGCGCGTGGACGACTGACGCCTGGCCTTGTGCTGGCCTGCAAATCGCCCCAGCACGACCTTCCGGTGCTCACGACCTTGAAGGTCGCCGCGCGCCGGGTGCTGCGCTGGCACGATTTTCGGCGAAGCCCAAGCCCAAGCTGCGTTGCGCTTTACGGTTGATTGACCACCAGCCACACCCGGATCGCGCTGGCGAGGCCCGGGGGCGTCGGCGATTTGATCCGCTCGGCATCGATGCGGGCGACCAGCGCGGCGACCGCCAGCCCTTCGCGCGCGGCGGCGGCTTTGAGCATGTCCCAGAACAGCGGTTCGAGGCTGATCGAGGTCTGGTGACCCGCGATGGCGAGCGAGCGCTTGACCGGGGGGTGATAGGGCGACGTCATCCGCGCCCTGTTAGCAGCTATTTGTGGTCGCATCGCTACTTGCAGAAAACCGGTTCCCGCTTTTCTGCGCGATGCTCCGGTCAGGCCGCTTCGAAGTCGTCCACATATTCGGGGAGGAACACCGGCTCGCGCTCGGACCAGCCGGGCGCGGTGGCGGCGGCTTCGCTCAGCGATTGGAGCAGCAGCTTGCGGCGCTCCGGGCGGATCACCGGCAGCGCGCTCGCGGCGCAGAAGGCGGCCGGGAGATAGGGCCGCACCGCCGCGCCCAAGAGGCGTTCGTAGAGGAAGCGGAAGGCGGAAAAGCTCGCCAGCCGCTCCTGTTCGAGATCGAAGGCGGCAAGGCGCACCAACTTGCCGAGGAAGCGCTCGACCTCATAGGGCGTGCCGTCCTCGGGGATCAGCCCGCGCAGGCTCTTCAAATCCTGATAGGCGACATATTGGCGGCGGATCGCGGTGTTCTCGCTTTCCGAGCGGCCCCAGCGGCGGAAAGCGTCGGTCCGGGCGAGACCGATATCGAGGCTGCGCTTGATGTAGCGCTGCTCGGCAGGGGCGAACCCTGCAAATTCCCGCATCTCGGCAATCGGCATCATCATGGCGCGTCTCCTTCGGACAGGGAGAACGTCGCAGGACATGGTTAATTTAAGGTTAGGTAGAGTTCTTGTTGTCCGCAGCCCCTCCGGGCTGCGAAATCCTCGCTCACACGGCCTGAAGGTCGGGTGACCCGCCTGCGGCGGTTCAGCTTCGCTTCCGCTGCGGGCGGCCGTTCGGCCTTGCGGCTGCGGCGCAGCCGTTACAGCGCCATACGCGAGGTGGGTTAGATCAATCCCGCCAATGGCGAGGACGGGTCCGCATACATCCGCCGCGCCATGCGACCCGCCAGATAGGCTTCGCGCCCGGCCTCGACCGCCAGCTTCATCGCGCGGGCCATGCGGATCGGGTCTTTCGCCTCGGCGATGGCGGTGTTCATCAGGATGCCATCGCAGCCCAGTTCCATGCCGACCGCCGCGTCGGACGCCGTGCCGACCCCTGCATCGACCAGCACCGGCACCTTCGCGCCTTCCACGATGAGCCGGATCGTGACGCGGTTCTGGATGCCGAGCCCCGAGCCGATCGGCGCGCCCAGCGGCATGATCGCCACCGCGCCCGCGTCTTCCAACTGCTTGGCTGCAATCGGATCGTCGGCGCAGTAGACCATCGGCAGAAAGCCCTCCTTGGCCAGCACTTCAGTGGCTTTCAGGGTCTCGCGCATGTCGGGGTAGAGCGTGCGCGCCTCGCCCAGCACCTCGAGCTTCACGAGATCCCAGCCCCCCGCCTCGCGCGCCAGCCTCAGGGTGCGCACCGCCTCGTCACCGGTGAAGCAGCCGGCGGTATTGGGGAGGTAGGTGATTGTCTTGGGGTCGATGAAGTCGGTCAGCATCGGCGCCTTGGGATCGGAGACATTCACCCGCCGCACCGCGACCGTGACGATCTGGGCCCCGCTCGCTTCCACCGCGGCGGCGTTCTGCTCGAAGCTCTTGTACTTGCCGGTGCCGACGATCAGCCGCGAGGTGAAGCTGCGGCCCGCGACGGTCCAGGTGTCCGCGCCCGCATGATCCCCCCCGCCGACGAAGTGCACGATTTCCAGCATGTCGCCCTCGGCCAGCGCGGCTTGCCCCAATGTCGAGCGCGGCACGATTGCGCCGTTGCGCTCCACCGCGACCTTTTCGGGCACCAGTTCCAGCTCGCGCACCAGATCGGCGATGGTAGCGGCCGCCGAGCGATGGGGGGCGCCGTTCAGGGTGATGCTCTTGGTCATGGCGGGTGACATAGTCCCTCGCGCCCGCGAGGCAACCCGCGCGTTTTGATCAGTGGGCCGCGCGCATGTTCAGCCAGTGCGCAGCCGAGACGATGGCGACGCCCGCAAGGGTGAGCAGGAACTCGTCGGTCCCGTGCGGCACCAGCAGCGCGACGCCCATCAGTGCAAGCCCGCCGAGCGCCACCGCGAACGGCAGCCGCCGCCCGCTGCGCAGCATGCCGCGCCCGATCGCCAGCGCGGCGACGGCCAGCGCCAGCAGCAGCCCGACGCGGTGGATGTTCTCGTCGAGCAGGAAATGCCCGCCAAGGCCCAGCGCCGAGACCACCACCAGCGTCAGCAGGCAATGCAGCGCGCACAGGCCCGCGAGCCCGATCCCGAGCTGGTCGAGTCGGCGGCGCGCGATGGTACGATTCGCAGGGGGCAGGGCATCGGGGGTCATGGGCTTTGGGGGCGCATGTATGTTATGTTGTTACATAGTGCAAGGTGCACTTGCGCCTGGCGCACGGCGCTTTGCGGCGAACGGGCTTGCATGGGCGGCGGCGCGGGGACAAAGAGCGGACCGTCATGGCCACCTCCGCATCCGTGTCAAACCTCTTCCCCCCCGCCGCCGGGACCCGCGCCCGCCCGCTCGCCATCGCCCGCTGGCTTGAGGCGGTTGCGCTGCTGGTGGTGATGATCGTCGCCGTCGGCGGGATCACGCGGCTGACCGAGAGCGGGCTGTCGATCACCGAATGGAACGTGGTGAGCGGCATCCTTCCGCCCTTGAGCGAAGCGGCGTGGCAGGCCGAATTCGCCAAATACCGTGCCACGGCCGAATTCCGCATGGAAGCGGGGCCGGCGGGCATGGACCTTGCCGCCTTCAAGTCCATCTTCTTCTGGGAATGGTTCCACCGCCTTCTCGGGCGCCTGATCGGGCTCGCCTTCCTGTTGCCGCTTGCGGTGTTCGCGGTGCGCCGCATGATCCCGGCGGGCTACGGCTGGCGGCTCGCCGCGATGTTCGCGCTGATCTGCGGGCAGGGGGCGCTGGGGTGGTATATGGTGTCCTCGGGGATGGGGGCGAGCACTCTCACCGACGTGAGCCATTTCCGCCTCGCCGCGCACCTCCTGAACGCGCTGTTCCTGCTGGCGGGCCTGGTGTGGACCGCGCGTGACCTGCGCGCCCTCGCCCGCGATCCCGCCGCGCGGCCCGCGCCGCTGGCGATTGGCGCGGCGCTGGTGGGCGCGGTGCTGTTCGTCCAGCTGCTGCTCGGCGCCTTCGTGGCGGGCCTCAATGCCGGCCACGCGGCGAGCGACTGGCCGCTGATGAACGGGCAGCTGGTGCCCGAGGCCGATTGGTCGAACGGCGCGGGTTTCACCCTGCTCAACGATCCCTACCTGCTCCATTTCATGCACCGCTGGTGGGCGTGGGTCGCGGTCGCCGCGCTGGTGTGGCTGGCCCGCGCCGTGCGGACCACCGCGCGGCTGGAGAGCATCCTCGTCCACACCGCCTTCGGCACGATGGTGCTGCTCGGCATCGCCACGGTGATGAGCGGCGTGTCGCTGTGGGTCGCCGCCGCGCACCAGCTGGTCGGCGCGCTGACCGTGGTTGCCGCCGCGCGGGCGATGCACGCCTACGGCACGGCGCGGCCCGCTGCATGAGCGCCGCGCTGGTCTGGTGCCCTTTCCCCGACACCGACGCCGCCCGCGCCGCTGCCGACACGCTGCTCGATGAGCGGCTGATCGCCTGCGCCAACATCCTCGGGCCCATCGAGAGCCGCTTCGTGTGGGAGGGCGCGCGCGCCACCGGGAGCGAGGTCGGCGTGCTGTTCAAGACCACCGCCGAACGGCTCGATGACGTGGTGGAGCGCCTCGGCGAGCTCCATCCCTATGATACCCCCGCGATCATCGGCTGGCACGCCGATGCGGTCCATCCGGCCACTTTCGCATGGCTGGCGGGGAGCGTCCCGGACTAGCGGTATTATTATACCCTATCCAGAAACGGCGCTTTTGCTTGACTTCGCGCGCCCCAAACGACATCTGCGCGCCACTTCGCTCCCCCGGCTCAGGTCAGGGCGAGCGATTCTTGTCGGCAACATTCCTGCGAGAATGCGCCGCACGGGAAAAATTCGAAACCAAGGAACATGCCATGAAGGCGCTCAGCAAGCAGACCCGGTCGATCAAACCGGCCGAGGTCGAAAAGAACTGGCACATCATCGACGCCGACGGTCTTGTCGTCGGCCGTGTTGCCTCGATCATCGCCAACATCCTGCGCGGCAAGACCAAGCCGAGCTACACCCCGCACGTCGATTGCGGCGATCACGTGATCGTCATCAATGTCGAGAAGGTGAAGTTCACCGGCAACAAGATGGGCGACAAGGTCTATTACAAGCACACTGGCCACCCGGGCGGCATCAAGGAAACCACCCCCGCCAAGGTGCTGGGCGGCCGTTTCCCCGAGCGCGTGCTCGAAAAGGCGGTGGAACGCATGATTCCGCGCGGGCCGCTGGGCCGCCAGCAGATGAAGGCGCTGCACCTCTATGCCGGCACCGAGCATCCCCATGACGGCCAGAAGCCGCAGGTGCTCGACGTTGCTTCCATGAACCGCAAGAACAAGGTGGCCGCATAATGGCTGACGAAACCACGACCGTCTCGGATCTCGCCGATCTGAAGGACATCGCCGCGAGCGTGCCGCAGGGTGACGCTGCCGAAATCGCCCGCGTCGCCGCCCCGCTGCGCGAGCGCGAGATCGACGCGCAGGGCCGCGCCTACGCCACCGGCCGCCGCAAGGACGCGGTCGCCCGCGTGTGGGTCAAGCCCGGCACCGGCAAGATCATCGTCAACGGCCGCGACCAGGAAGTGTACTTCGCGCGTCCGACCCTGCGTCTGGTGATCAACCAGCCCTTCGGCATCACCGACCGCACCGGCCAGTACGATGTCATCGCCACCGTGCGCGGCGGCGGGCTGTCGGGCCAGGCGGGCGCCGTCAAGCACGGCATCGCCCAGGCGCTCACCAAGTACGAGCCCGAGCTGCGCACCACCGTCAAGGCGGCCGGCTTCCTCACCCGCGACAGCCGCGTGGTCGAGCGCAAGAAGTACGGCAAGGCCAAGGCCCGCCGCAGCTTCCAGTTCTCGAAGCGCTAATCGCGCTTCCGGGGGCAGTTCTCGAAGCGCCAGTCGCGCTTCCGGGGGCAGTTCTCGAAGCGCTAAGGCTCGGCCTTACCGAATACAGGAAGGGCGGCCCCCGCAAGGGAGCCGCCCTTTTTCATGCGCACCGCCCCGGGAACTAGCGTTGCAACGGCGACAGCGCGAAGAACAGCCCGGTGCCCGACAGAAACAGCGGCCACGACCAGAACATCCGCACATCGCCCAGCGAAACCATATGGATCGCCAAGGGCCCCGCGCTGGTGCCCTGCGATCCGATCACCACCGCAATCACCGCCGATACGATTGCGCCGAAGATCACCGATTTGATCACGTTCCTCACCTTTCCCCGTGGAGCGCGCACCCTTGCGGACGTCGCGGAGTGAACGGTGCGGCCACGCGTGAAGGGCGATCGGGTATATGCCGTCCTCGCGTGCCCGCAGCGGCATTTTCACCAATTAAGTCTTAAAGGGGGCGATAGAGGAAAGGTTAAGCCCGAACCGCGTATGTTTACCTAGGCGCGCGCGCCCCGCCTCAGGCGGCGGGCTCGGCCGGGGCGGGGATCAGCCG
>NZ_ANFX01000014.1 GCF_000331285.1 Porphyrobacter sp. AAP82
CGCAGGTGCTCGATCCGGCAGGGATCGAAACGCACCGAGGACGTGCCCGCGGAGGCGGGCACGCAAACAAAGACTCTCCCCTTGGCGCTCCCCGCCAATTCCGCTAATCGCCCCCCTTATGGGAATCCTGATGAAAATCTTCACCTGGTGGGACGGTGCCACCATCGGCACGCACCTGTGGGCGAGCCGCGCAGGCGGCGAACATGTCGGCACCGATGCGGCGGGCAACAAATATTACCGCGCAAGGCCGAAAACTGGGCCCAAGGCCAGCGCCCGTCCGGACGGCTCCTACACCAGCCGCGAGAAGCGCTGGGTGATCTACAACGGCGCCAATGATGCGAGCCGCGTGCCGTCCGAATGGCACGGCTGGCTCCACGGCACCTATGACGAAGTGCCCGAAAGCCACCTTCCCCCGCCGCGCGTATGGGAGGCCGATTACACCCCCAACGCCACCGGCACGGCGGCCGCCTATCGCCCGCAAGGCGCGTTGGAGCGCGGCGGCGTGCGCGCGCGGGCTGTCGGCGATTACGAGGCCTGGACCCCGGGCAGCGCGGACAGCTGAGGGCTGCGCGGGTGAAGCCGCTTCGCCTTGCCGCGCTGCTGGCGCTGCCGCTTTCGCTTGCCGCATGCGACTATTTCGCGCCGTCCTCGGGCGAGGCGGTGAAGGTCTCGCTCGACGATGCCGCCACCCCCGCTCCGGCCGCCGCTGCCGGTCCGGCCGCCCCCGCCAATGACTACGGCGCCACCCCGATGAACGAGCGCGTCGCGGTGCTCGGCCTCCTCAACAAGCGCAACAATGTCTCGGAAGAGATCAAGCTCAAGCCGGGCGAGAGCCGCGAGATCGGTCCGGTGATCATCCGCGTTTCCGCCTGCGAGCGCACCGCGCCCTGGGAACTCCCCCAGCAGACCGGTGCCTTCGTCCAGGTCGACATCCGCGAGCGCGGGGCTGCCCAGCACGCCCGCGTGTTCTCGGGCTGGATGTTCCTCGAAAGCCCGAGCCTCAACGTCGTCGAGCACCCGGTCTATGACGTGTGGGTCAAGGACTGCACGATGCGCTTCCCGGGCGAGGAAGGGCCGGCATCGCCCAAGGCCGAACCCTCGGGCAAGCCGCCGGCTGCGCCATCGGCAGCACCCTCGCCTGCTGCGACCCCTGCCGCCGCGCCCGCGGCATAGCCTTCGCCCGAGGCGAATTGCCGCCAGGCTTCGGCCAGATCCGTCCGCGGCTCGCCGAGCGAGCGCTCCACCAGAGCGCGATAATCGGCCTGCGCCAGTTCGCGCGCGCCCATCGAGCGCAGGTGCTCGGTCATGAACTGGCAGTCGAGCAGCACCAGCCCCACCCGCCGCATCAGCGCCACCAGCCAGGCCAGCGCGACCTTGCTCGCATCGGGCACCCGGCTGAACATCGATTCGCCGCAGAACACCCGCTCGAAGCTCACCCCGTAAAGCCCGCCGACCAGCTCCGGCCAGCCCTCGCGCCCGACCTGCCAGCATTCGACCGAATGGGCGTAACCTGCGCGGTGGAGGCCGAGATAGGACTGGATGATGCGTTCCGAAATCCACGTCTCGGGATGATCGGGGCGCGGCTCGGCGCAGGCGCGGATCACCTGTTCGAACCCGCGATCGACCGTCACCGCGAACCTGTCCGCGCGGATCACCTTCTTCAGGGATTTGCTGAGATGCAGCCCTTCCAGCGGAATGATCGCCCGCTCGCGCGGCTCGACCCAGAACACCTCGGGATCGTCGCGCCGGTCCGCCATCGGGAAGATCCCGCTGCGATAGGCGAGCAGCAGGGTCTCGACCGGGATCGGAGGGCGTTGCGGCGCGTGCATGTCGCGGTGCAGCATACAGTGCGGCGCGCGGCGAGGCAAAGAGGATTGCCTAACTTTCGATGCGACGCTACACGGCCCGCCTCAGCGAGTGCAGGGGTGTAGCTCAGCTGGTAGAGCATCGGTCTCCAAAACCGAGGGCCACGGGTTCGAATCCTGTCACCCCTGCCATTCTTGTTTTTCGAGCCCGCCTCCGCGGGCTCGTCCTCGCGGCTGTTCCTCCGTTTTACTCCGGGCCGCTGCGGGCGCGCGGTCGCGCTTGCGGCCCTGCGGGCCGAATCCGCGCCATAACCGGGCGCGCGTCTCCGGGCCGTGGCCTGCGATCCTTGCGCGTTCCCGCACCCGCCGTTCATCCTATCGCAAGCCCAACCGTGTATTGCTGTCGACGAACCGAAGCGCCGACCCGATTACAGGAGACCAAGGATGAGCGCCTACACCTTCCGTTCCTCGCGTCCCGACCACTGGGTCAGCCCGCGCCCGACCCGCGATCCGGCGCTGGCGCGGGCCATTCACGGCCCGCTGCGTCCGATGCATGACCGCCCGCGCGGGCTCTCGCGGCTGCTGACCCTCGGCCTGGGCTGAGCGCGCGCCGCCAGCGCACCCCCGCGCGACACGATCTTGCAATCGCGCGGCCTTGCGCGTAAGGCCCCTTCTCGTCTCACCGACATCGGCAGATTCCCCAGCCCCTCCGGCGACCTTGTCCCGGACGGCGCGGAGCCCTACCTGAAAGCCGGCCGGACGAGACACGGCGCCATTACGCGAAGGATAAGGCTGGCATGGCCGACAAGATCACCGCCCCCAAGGACGGGGCAGAACCGAAGAAGCCCAAGACCTCGGTGCCCGAGTTCTTCAACCAGGTGCGCGCCGAGACGAACAAGATCGTCTGGCCGAGCCGCGAGGAAACCGTGCGCACGGCGATCTTCGTGTTCATCTTCATGCTGATGCTGTCGGTGTTCTTCCTCGGCATCGACACCATCTTCGGCACGATCGTCAACGCGCTGATCGGCCTGCTCAAGTAGGCCGCGCCTAAGCGCTGCCGCTTTCCCCGACAAGATCATACTGACCCAAGGACGTCCCATGGCCCGCTGGTACATCATTCACGCCTATTCCGGTTTCGAGAACAAGGTGCGCGACGCGATCATCGCCGAAGCCGAACGCCTCGGCCTGTCGGAAGGCGTCGAGGAAGTGCAGGTCCCCACCGAGACCGTCACCGAAGTCAAGCGCGGCAAGAAGGTGCAGGTCGAACGCAAGTTCATGCCCGGCTACGTGCTCGCCAAGCTGAACATGACCGACGACATCTACCACCTCGTCAAGAACACCCCCAAGGTGACCGGTTTCCTCGGCTCGGGCAACAAGCCGCAGCCGATCTCCGAGAAGGAGGCCTCGCGCTATTTCGGCGGCGTCGCCGAAGCGCAGGCCGCGCCCAAGCGCGATATCAGCGTCGACTACGAGATCGGCGATTCGGTCAAGGTCAACGCAGGGCCCTTCGCGAGCTTCAACGGGATCGTGGAAGAGCTCGATTTCGACAAGCAGCGCGTCAAGGTCAGCGTCTCGATCTTCGGCCGCGCGACCCCGGTGGAACTGGGCTTCGAGGAAGTCGAACTGGTGAAGTGATGCATTCCCGGGCCGGTGCCCCCCCTGCGCGGGCACCGGCTTGCGGCAGCTCTGCGGGATAGGCCGAGGCCTTGTCCGCCTGCACCGCCAGTGCGAGGAACGGCTTGCCGCTCGCCGGCAGCATCGCTCCGCATCGGGCCGGGAGATGTTCCATTCCGCGCGAAATCACTTACTCTCGCGCGCGATGCAAACCCGCCCGGGCATCTGCAACCGCAAGCGCCGCTTTGCCGCGCGCGAGGCGGCCGAGGCTGTAGCGCTGGCCGCCGATGTGCCCTTGCGCGCCTACAAATGCGCCGTGTGCAAGGCCTTCCACCTCACCAGCCGCACCAAGGGCCTCAGAGTGCCGCGACCGCCCGCCTAGCGGGGCCCGCGAAAATACTGGGCGAGGTCGTTCCACGAAGCCTCGCACAGTTCGGCATGGCTGTCGGCCTCGACCTCGCGCCAGATCGCGGCGAAGGTCGGGCCGTAATAGCGCTGCACCACTTCGCCCGCAGCAGCCTTCAGCCCCATCCGCGCGAGCGTGAAGTAGAGTGCCGCATCGCCCTGGTCGCGCTTTGATCCCCTGGTCGCCGGATCGGGCGCGCGGGCCTGCCACAGCGCCAGCAGCCGCGCCTTCGCGTCGTCCGGCGCGGCGCTGCCCATCCGCGCAAAGCCGGGGAGGAGCCGCGTCTTGAGATCGCCGTGCTGGCTTTCCAGCCGGTGGAGCAGGATCGCGCGCTCCTGCGGCACGGCGGCATCGAGCCGGGTGTAGATCTCGTCGGTGGCGAGGGTCCAGGGCCGCGCCTGCGCCGGATCGAGCCAGTCCACGATCCGCGCCCGGTGGGGCTCCAGCACCGCATCCGGGAGCGCCGACAGCAGCCGCCACAGATTGCGCCCGTTCTCGCTGGCGCGCAGGTCGCTCGCCTGAAGGATATGGAGGGCCGCGAGGATCCTGTCGGCATAGGGGACGACCACGAGCGGGCGAATGACGAGATGCCGGAACCACCCGTCCCTGACGTGGGTGAGGGGATCGGCGAGCATCGTCCCCAAGATCGCCAGCTCCTTGTCGGCAAGCGCAGTGTCCGACGCATCGATAAGCGCCGCGACCGCCTCTGCCCCCACCGCCCGCGCCGCGACATCGTCCGAGGGCGCAAGCCCCATCGCGCCGGCGACCAGCGCGGCCCCGCCCGCCCTTGTGCCGCCGTCAGCCAGCGGCACAGCGCGCTGGCGCATCCAGCCGGCAAAACCCTGCCACTTGGGCGCGCCGCTGTTGAGCGCGAAGCCGATGATCGGGAAGGGGAAGCGGGCGAGCAGGCGGGCCTCGCCCGAACGCAGCCGGCAGGTCGCCCCGCTGGCCTCGTCAAGCAGGGTGAAGTCCTCGAACTGCACCGGGACGAGCATCCGCCGTTCCGCGCTGCGGTCGCTGGTCACGCGCAGCACCGGCCTTTCGGGTTCTCCCGGGGCGCTGATGATGCCGCACGCGCGCATCGCCCCGGACACCGCAGCGCGCGCGCCGGGGCTGTGCCCGAAACAGGATACCCCGCTCTGCCGCGCCGCCTCGCCGCGTGCCAGAAGGCAGGCTTCGCTCGTGCCGAGGAAATGGACCTGGCCGCCCCGGAACACCCGCGCCAGGGCGTATCCGGCGAGCAGCGGGCCGATGTCGATCTGCAAGCTGCCCTTGCCGTTGACGAGCAGCACATCCTGCCGCGCGGGATCGCAGGCCAGCGCCTGGCCCGCGTTGGCCGCGGCGATCCCGGCAGCAATCCGCGACGCCGCGATCCGCTCCCAGGCGGCGAGAAGATAATAGGCGCCGAAATAGCACCCCGGCAGCGCCAGCCAGACGGGGCTGGCCTGCCCGGTCGCAACCTCCCAGAGGATCCCGGTCATGGCGAGGGTGACGAGCACGCCTGCCCACAGCGGCCCGGCGAGGATCATCAGGAAGATCCCGGTCCACGGAACGGCCTGAAGCGCCAGCACCACCAGCGCGGCGCCGAGAAAGTTCAGCGATGCGGGCGCATCGGCAGGCAGGCCGGGGAGTTCTGCAATCATGCGGCGAACATAGCGCGCAGCCGGTTAACCCCGCCCTCACGCGGCAGATCGCGGCGCGGCCTCAGGCGCGCTTCTTGCTGCCCGCCTTCTTGGCCGCAGCGGGCGCGGCGGCCTTCAATGCGGCGAGTTCGGCCTCGATCGCGCTTGCCTTCTGCAAGTCTGCGATCTCGTCGCCAAGCGAGCCAGGGTCGGGTGCGCCCGCCGGCGCATCGGCAAAGCCGGCGCGGCGTTCGAGCGCTTCGATGCGGTCGATGCGGCGGTCGGTCGCGCTGTCGGCGGCGGCATCGGGGCGCGCGGCGGCGGCTTCGGCCTGCAGCAGTTCGGCGATCCGCGCGGTGATCGCGGCGCGCTTGGCCTCGAGATCGGCGATCACCGCGGCAAGATCGGCGAGCTGCCCGGCGAGCCCGTCGGCGCTCGCGGCGGCCTCGGCGGCCCTGGCGCGTTCGGCCTCGCGGGTCAGCAGCGCGGCGCGGGCGAGATCCTCGCGCCCGTGATCGACGGCAATCTTGGCCTTGCCGGTCCATTCCTCGGCAGCGGCCGCAAGGCGCGCGGCGTTGTCCTGGAGGCGCGACTGCTGGCGCCTGGCCCGGGCGGCATCGCCGTGCAGCGCGATCAGGGTCTCCTCGATTTCCGATTGCAGCAGCCGCAGCATCTTGCGCGGCTCGCCGGCCTTGCTGATGAGGGTATCGACATTGCTCGAGACGATTTCGCGCACACGCACGGCGATGGTGATCATTGTGGGCTCCTGACCGGACAATCCTGCGCGGCCGCCTAGCACGCCGCGCGTTAATGATTGAAGTCGCCCCGAAAGACAATCCGGGCGGGGCGGGGCGGGTTTCATTTTCCTACACCGCCCGGGAGGCGTAATGTGCCGCGCATGGCCCGCCTTTCCGCCCCGTCTCGCACCTGCCGGATTCGCGGGGCTGCGCAAGGGCGGCGTTTTCCGCCCTGGACAGTGTCTCATTGTCTCCTACACGGGCAGGTCTGCGGGCGGGCGGGACGCCGAAGCGCTTGCATTCTGGCTCCGACACGCTATGCGCGCGCCTTCGCTTGCCCACGGGGCAGGCGATTCCGTGCGGGAGCTGCCGGCATGCACAGGCCGCAGCGTTCGACCGCTCACCATGAGCCGCGCCAGCAACAGCGCGGCAACAGTGCGACAGGAGTTAGGCCTCATGGCCAAGAAAATCGAAGGCTATATCAAGCTGCAGGTGCCCGCAGGCTCTGCCACCCCCTCGCCGCCGATCGGCCCGGCGCTGGGTCAGCGCGGCGTGAACATCATGGAGTTCTGCAAGGCGTTCAACGCAGCCACGCAGGAAATGGAAAAGGGCATGCCGATCCCGACGGTCATCACCGTCTACGGCGACCGGTCCTTCACCTTCGTGACCAAGACCGCGCCGGCGACCTACTTCATCAAGAAGGCCGCCAACTTGAAGTCCGGCTCGAAGGAGCCGGGCAAGGTCTCGGCCGGAACCATCAAGACCTCGCAGCTGCGCGAGATCGCCGAAGCCAAGATGGCCGACCTCAACGCAAACGATATCGATCAGGCGATCAAGATCATCGCCGGTAGCGCCCGTTCGATGGGCCTCGAAGTGGTGGAGGGCTAAGCACATGGCAAAGATCACCAAGAAGGCGAAGATCCTCGCCAGCCTCGATCGCGAGAAGCTCTACACCATCGAAGAAGCGCTGGGCGTTTTGCGCCAGTTCAGCGGCAAGTTCGACGAGACGGTCGAAGTCGCCATGAACCTCGGCATCGACCCGCGTCACGCCGACCAGATGGTGCGCGGCATGGTGTCGCTGCCCTCGGGCACCGGCAAGGACGTGAAGGTCGCCGTGTTCGCGCGCGGCGACAATGCCGAAAAGGCGCTGGCTGCGGGCGCTGACAAGGTCGGCGCAGAAGACCTCATGGAAGACATGCTGGCCGGCAACCTCGACTATGGCCGCGTGATCGCCTCGCCCGAGATGATGGGCGTGGTGGGGCGTCTGGGCAAGATCCTCGGCCCCAAGGGCCTGATGCCCAACCCCAAGCTCGGCACCGTGACCCCGAACGTCGCGCAGGCGGTCAAGGACGCCAAGGGCGGCCAGGTCGAATACCGCGTCGAAAAGCAGGGCATCATCCACTCGGGGATCGGCAAGCTGAGCTTCTCGGACGACGCGCTGAAGGCCAACTTCAAGGCGCTGACCGAGGCGGTGGTGAAGTCGAAGCCCTCGGGCGCCAAGGGCAAGTATGTCCGCAAGGTCTCGCTGACCTCCTCGATGGGCCCGGGCCTCAAGGTCGACCTGTCGGAAGTCGAAGGCGCGTAATTTGTGGGGCGAAGCGGCCTTGCGCGGCTTCGCTTCCTTGCTCACACGGCCTGAAGGCCGCGTCGCTGCGGGCGTGAGTCTTTGTCGGCCTATCGCTGCGCTACTTGAGGCTTAACCGGCCTTGCGATCCCTGCGGGATCGATCAGCGCTTTCCTACAGCGCCTTTGACGGAGTAGGCGGGGGTCGGAAGCTGCGCGCTTCCGGCCCCCTTGCCGTTTTCCATAAGTCATTCGGACCCCTTGTCTTGCCGGCGCGTTGTCCCATCTGAAGAGGGCACGCGCGGGCCCTCTCCCCCCCTTTCGCCCGCGTTTGATGAAAGAGGTCGCACATGCCCGTTGCTTCGGAACGTCTCGCCGGATGGCTCTCGCCCAAGTGGCTGGTGGGCGCGGTGGCGGTGGCC
Source organism: Porphyrobacter sp. AAP82 (assembly GCF_000331285.1). Classification (GTDB taxonomy): domain Bacteria; phylum Pseudomonadota; class Alphaproteobacteria; order Sphingomonadales; family Sphingomonadaceae; genus Erythrobacter. The sequence goes on from NZ_ANFX01000014.1 coordinate 8,170, forward strand.
GCCTCGGCCTTGCTGGCGAGCTATGATGTACGGCTCGGGATGGCGGCGGGCACGCTGCTTGGCGTGGTCGCGCTGGTGTGGGTCTATCTCGCGGTGCGGTACGGCTCGCTCTCGGGCGCGCCGTCGGTGCGCGCCGCGCTGGTCGAACGCTCGCGCCAGCAGGCCGCGAACCGCGAGCGGGCCGCGCGTGCCTCAGGCGCGCAGGGCAGCGCGGAGCCGGCCGAGAGCGTCTGACCGGCCAGCCAGCGCCTTGGCTCGCGCAACGCCCGCATCGAACACCGCGCGCGCCCCCAGCAGCGTCCGGTTGGCAAGCGTCGGGGTGAGCAGGACGAGGCTTGAGCAGGCCGCGCTGTGCGTCCCGAACAGCGCCTTGTGCGCGCCCTCGCCCTCGGTGAAGTCGAAGAAGGCGAAGCGCTGCTCGGCATAGAGCCGCTCCAGCGCCTCGATCTGTAGCACCGTGCCGGGTGACAGCGGCGCCCAGGCGGGGTCGTAGCCGAGGTGGGCATAGACGAGCGTGCGCCCGCTGACCGGCAGGGCGAGATAGGCGATCGCCTCGGCCCCGGCGTGGAGCAGGAAGGCGCGCATCCGGCCCTCTTCTGCCGCCTCCAGCATGGCGCGGCGCGCGGCCGGATCACCGGGCAGGCCAGCACCCAGCAGCCGCGCCTGATAGGTCCGCGCCGACAGCGGCAGGGCGATGCCGAGGAAGGCCTCGACTTCGGCGGGGGTGCGGTAGGCGGTGACATGGGTGCCCCCCGGCGCGACCTCGGCGAGCTTCCTCGCCTTGCGCCGCAGGGTCGACCGGGTCCTGCCCGAGAAGCCCGCCATATAGGCATCGAAGCCGGCGCCCATGGCGATGTAGTGGCGCCGGTAGTCCTGCCGCCCGCCGGCGAGGCACTGCGGGAAGCGGGCGGTGATCGCGGGGAGCAGCGCGGTGGGGGCGGAGAGCACGCGCACCCCGTCGCGCCCGCCCGCGGGGGCTTCGGGGAGCGCGCCGGCAAGCACGTCCTCGAGGCTGAAGGCCCAGGTCGCGAGGTCTCGCGGCACGCTCGCAAGGCGCCGCGCGCCAAGCGTGAAGTCGATGCCCGCACTTGCCACCGCAGGGCTCTGCCTACAGATGCCCGTAGAGCGCGTTGGAGACGAACTGCTCGGCGATCCGGCGTCCGGTGCGCCACGGGCAGGGCGGGAGCGCGGCGTTCGCGCCGGTCAGATTGAGCCGTGGCGGGGTCTCGGCATAGGTGCCGGTCGCAACCCCGCGTATATGGGCGAGCGCCTTGACCAGCCCGTGGAAGCGGCGGCGCACGATCGGGTTCACGGCTTGGCGGCGGCGGTTGATGAGCTCGAAGGAGTGGCTGACCAGCGTGAAGCCGTCCCGCCCGGTATCGCGCGCATGGCGGATCGCGCCGAGGATCTCGGGCAGCGTCAGCGCGGTGATCTGCGCATGCCTGAGCCCGCCGCCCAGCGTGCCGATCGCGCCGACGGGGACTTCGAGCAGGCCCATACGGCCGACCGGCTCGCGGTCTTCGGGGCCAAGGCCGATGCGACAGGCCCCGCTGCCGGCGAGCGCCGGGCAATGGCTGGTGTCGTAATCGAGCCCGATCGTCGCAAGCGCCCGCAAGGTATCGTCATTGGCGCCGTAATTGCCCGCACGGAACGCGACCGGCTTGGGCGCCCCTGCGGCGATCAGCATGGCGCGCGCGTAATCGAGGATCCGGCATTGCTCCTCGAAGGGAAAGTCGGCGAGGTTCCTGCCGGTCATCCCCGAGGCCAGCGGGCAGGCCGCGCCGGCAAGGCCGAGCCATTCGGTGTGGCAATGAAGCTGGACGTCCTGCCCGGCGGCGAGGATCGGCGCGACGATGTCCTCGATCGCGGCCACGCCCCACACCAGCGCGGGCATGGGGTCGACGAAGAACACCGCCTTCTGCCCGTATTGCGCCAGCAGCTCGAGCTTGTGGGTGATCCCGGCGGGACCTTCCGGCGTGAGGCAGGCGATCGAACGGGTGTAGTTTTCCGCGCGGTCGCCTGCCCCCGGGCCGGTATAGAGACCGGAGGAGTATTCGGTGTCGATCGTGATGAACACACGCGTCATGCACCGGCCCTAGCACCCAAGGGTTAAGGCGAGGTGATGATGTCTCCTGACACGCTCCGGCGCCCGTGGGCGAGGGGGTCAGATGCCGCCGCGCGTGACCGGGTGTCCGGCTGCCGCCAGCCCTTCGGCAAGCGCGGTGCAGCAGGCCGCAAGATCATCGGCGCTGACCGAGCGGACCACGAAATTGGCCCCCACCCGGCCCTCGCGGAAGAAGGGGTAGGAGCCGATCTGGCAGGTCGCGTAAGCCGCCTCGGTCTGGCGTAGGATGTCGGCGACCTCGCTTTCGGGAATCCACCCGCCGAGCGTTTCCGACAAAAGCGGCGCGCCGCCTTCGAGCGCGCCGGTCAACGCGTCGAGCATTCCGGCGGTGATGTGCGGGACACCTGCCATGAGAAAGATGTTGCCGCGCCGGATGCCGGGCGCGCCCGACATGCGATTGGGGATGAGCTCGGAGCCCTCGGGCACCCGCGCCATCCTGAGGCGCCCCTCGTTGAGGCCGCCGCGGGTGGCGTAATAGCGCTCCAGCATCGCGCGCGCATCGGGATGGATGACTACCGGGACGCCCAGTGCCGCTGCCACCGCATCGACGGTGATGTCATCGTGGGTCGGCCCGATCCCGCCGGTGGTGAAGAGGTAATCGTTGGCGGCGCTCAGCGCATTGACCGCCTCGACGATCCGCGCCTCGATATCGGGCACCACCCGCACCTCGGCGAGGCGGATGCCCTGCACCTGAAGCCAGGAGGCGACCTGCGCAATATTCTTGTCCTGCGTGCGGCCGGAGAGGATTTCGTCGCCGATGACGATAAGCCCGGCGGTCCAGATTTTGTCAGAGACGGTCATGGGGGTTGGTTAGGCGAAGGCGGGCGCAATCGGAAGAGATTACCGCCCGCCTTTCGACCTTATTCCGCCGCTTCCAGCTGCTCCTCGCCGCGCTGTGCGTTGGCACCGGGCTTGGTGAAAGTCAGGATGCCGTCGGTCAGCGGGTCGTCCTTCATGCGCTTCCTGTCGACCACATATTCCTGGTTCAGCCGCCACGGGTAGCTCACCGAGTTCCTCGGCATGATGTGCTTGCCGCGCTGGATGTAGCCGCTCGAGAAATCGAAGACGTCATCCTCGGTGATCGCGGCCTCGGCGGCCGGGGTCAGCACCGGGGTGGCGATGCTTGTGCCGGTCTTGCGCATATGTTCGAGCACGCGGCACACATAGTCCGAATTGATGTCGGCGCGCAGGGTCCAGCTGGCATTGAGGTAGCCGAACACCACCGCAAGATTGGGCAGGTTCGAGAACATGCAGCCCTTGTAGTAGAACCGGTCGTGGAACTTCACCGCCTCGCCATCGACCGCCACGGCGATCTTGCCGGCGACCGCGAGCTTGAGGCCCGTCGCCGTCACGACGATGTCGGCAGGCAGGAAGGTGCCGTCGGCGAGGCGCACGCCGCCCTTTTCGAACCTGGCGATATGGCCGGTGACGACATCGGCCTTGCCCGCCTTCATCGCGGTGAACAGGTCTTCGTCGGGCACCAGGCACAGGCGCTGTTCCCACGGCTTGTAGGGCGGAGTGAAGGTTGCCTTGTCGTAATCCGGGCCGAGCGAGGCTTCGATCTTCTTGTAGAGCGCGTCGATCACCTTCTGCGGCTTGTCGCGCGCCAGTTTGAAGCTGAAGTCCTGCATCTTGATGTTCTTGAACCGGGTGATCCGGTAGGCGAGCTTTTCGGGCAGAACCGCGCGCAGGAAATTGGCGATCGCATCCTTGGCGGGCCGCGTGAACATCCATGTCGGCGTGCGCTGGAGCATCGTCACGTGCGCGGCCTCCTTCGCCATCGACGGGACGATGGTGACCGCAGTTGCGCCCGATCCGATCACGACCACCTTCTTGCCCTTGTAGTCGAGGTTCTCGGGCCAGAACTGCGGGTGGAGCACCTGGCCCTCGAACTCGCCGAAGTCGAAGCCGGGGTCATAGGGCTCATCGTAATCGTAATAGCCTGCGCCAAGGTAGAGGAAATTGGCGGTCAGGCGGGTGCGCGACCCGTCGGCCTTTTCCATCTCGACATGCCAGCGCGCGTCATCGTGGCGGAAGTCGGCCGAGATGACCTTGTGGCCGAAGCGGATATGCTGGCGGATGCCGCGTTCATCGACGATCCGGTCGAGATATTCGAGGATCGCGGGCGCATCGGCGATCGACTTTTCGTGCCGCCACGGCTCGAAATCGAAGCCCAGGGTATGCATGTCGCTGTCCGAGCGGATGCCGGGGTAGCGGAACAGATCCCACGTGCCGCCCAGATTGTCGCGGCGTTCGATGATGGCGTAGCTGTGGCGGGGCGCCTTCATCTCCATGTGTGCAGCCATGCCGATGCCGGAAATCCCGGCACCCACGATCAGCACATCAAAGTCGGGCGGTGTTGCGAGCATGACGGGCCTCTCTCTCCCTTGTTGACACTGATGTAACCACAGCATTTGCGCAAAAGCGAGTCTCGAATGGCAAATTGCAACCGATTAGGTTCAAGCGCGGAGGTGACTTGCGCCGAGGCTGGCCCTAAGGGCTCCGGCATGATCTTGCGCTCCCGCCTGCTCGCTTCCTTGCCCCTTGCCCTGTTTGCCGCGCCTATCGCCGCGCAGCAGAATGTGGTTGGCGAGGAGGAGCCGGCGGAAGAGATTATCGTCACCGGCAAGGGTCTCGATCCGGCGCTCTCGAACGGGATCTATGCGACCACCACGTTGGAACGCGATGCGATCGTTGCCAGCCCCTCGGGGCGGATCGAGGATGTGCTGCGGGGTGTGGCGGGGTTCCAGCAGTTCCGCCGCTCGGACAGCCGCTCGTCGAACCCGAGCGCGCAAGGGGTGACGCTGCGCGCGCTGGGCGGCAATGCCACGAGCCGCGCGCTGGTGCTCCTCGACGGGGTGCCGCTGGCAGACCCGTTCTTCGGCTATATCCCGCTTTCGGCCATCGCTCCCGAGACATTGGGCACGATCCGGGTGACGCGCGGGGGCGGCTCCGGCCCGTTCGGGGCTGGGGCGCTCGCCGGCACCATCGAGCTGGAGAGCGCTGCGCCCGGCGATGGTGTCCTCGCCAGCGCGGCGGTCAATGACCGGGGGGAGACCGAAGCCTCGGGCGTCCTTGCCCGAAGCCTCGGACTCGGCTTTGCCGTGGCGAGCGGACGGTGGGACCGCGGGCAGGGGTTCTTCACCACCCCGCTCGCGCAGCGCGTTCCCGCCACCGCCCGCGCCGCTTTCGACAGCTGGAACGCCGCGCTGCGCACCGTCGCCCCGCTCACCGACACGGTCGAGGTGCAGGCCCGCATCGCCGCCTTCCGCGACGCGCGCACGCTGCGCTTCCGGGGCGCGGATTCCACCTCTGAGGGCGAGGAAGCCTCGATCCGATTCGTCCGCCGGGGACGCTGGCAGTTCGATGCGCTCGCCTATGTGCAGGCGCGCGACTTTTCCAACGTGGTGATCTCCGCCACCCGCTTCACCCCGACCCTCGACCAGCGCCGCACGCCTTCGACCGGCATCGGCGGCAAGTTCGAGCTGCGCCCGCCCATCCTCGAAGGCCACGACATCCGCATCGGCGCCGATTACCGCCGCGCCGATGGCGAATTGCAGGAGGAGGCATTGAACGCCGTGTCGGGCGCGGTCACCGAACGCCGCCGCGCCGGCGGGGCGACGGGCAACCTCGGCATCTTCGTCGAAGACGACTGGCAGATCGGCCCGCTGACGGTGAACGGCGGTCTGCGCGCCGACCGGTCGAGCATCACCGGCGGCTTCTACCGCGCGGTTTCGGCCACGACCGGCGCGGTGGTGGGCGAGGTGATCGCGCCGGACCGCTCGGACTGGTCGCTGAGCTGGCGCGCGGGTGCGCTGCTGTACGCCACCCGCCGGCTGGGTCTGCGCGCAGCAGCCTATACGGGCCTCAGGCTCCCGACCTTGAACGAACTCTACCGGCCCTTCGTGGTCTTCCCCGTCACCACCGAGGCCAACGCGAACCTCGCCAATGAACGTCTCCAGGGCTTCGAGATCGGGTTCGACTGGCAGCCGGTCAACGAAGTGGTGATCGCGGTCACCGCCTTCGACAACGAGGTCGAGAACGCCATCGCCAATGTCACCATCGGCCGCAATCTGCGCCGCCGCGCGAACCTCCCCGCCGTCGAAGCGCGCGGGATCGAGGCGAGCCTGGCCGCGAAGTTCGGCGCGGTCAGCCTCGAGAGCGCGCTCGCCTGGACCGATGCGCAAGTGCGCGGCGAGGGGCCGTCCGCCGATCTCGACGGGCTGCGGCCTGCCCAGACACCGGAATTCGCCGCCACGCTCACCCTCGGCTGGCAGCCTGCTCCGGGCTGGCGGATCGCGGGCACCTTGCGCCATGTCGCGGCCCAGTTCGAGGACGACCGCGAAACCGACCGCCTGCCGCCCGCCACGACGCTGGACGCCTTTTTTGCCGCGCCGCTCCAGGGCCGCCTTTCGCTCGTCGCCCGCGCCGAGAACCTGACGGGCGAGGAGATCGTTTCCCGCAACCAGGGCGGATCGATCGACCTTGGCGTGCCGCGCACCTTGTGGCTGGGGCTGCGTTACGGCTTTTGACAGGGCGGCGGCGTCCGCGTAACAATCTTGCCACGCTTCCGGAAAATCCGACGCCAAGCTGCGCAAAAAATGCAATTGTGGCATTTTTGCTACGGTCCGGCATAAGTTTGCCTGTGACTCTTGTTAGGATGCGCGACACTGATAGGTTTCGCTCCGCTAACCCAAGTCCGGCGCAAAGACCGGCTGGGATGTGGAGAGAGGGAAACTGATGACGCGCAAATTCGCTACGTTCGCCTGCGGCCTGATGGCGTGCAGCGCTTTGACCACCCCCGCTTTTGCCCAGGACACCGACGAGGCGCCCGTCGCCAAGGATGACAACGTCATCATCGTGACCGCGACGCGCCGTGCGCAGGACGTGCAGGACATTCCTCTCGCCGTGACCGCGATCGCGCCGCAGCAGCTCGAAGCGCAGCGCGTGGTCAACATCCAGCAGATCGCCGCTCTTGCTCCGTCCTTCACCGCCAGCCAGGCGCAGCTTGCCTCGGGCTCGGTGGTGCTGCGGGTGCGCGGCGTCGGGACGACCTCGAACAATATCGGTTTCGAAAGCGCGGTCGGCATCTTCATCGATGGCGCCTACCAGTCGCGCCCGGGCGTGGCGCTCAGCGAATTCGTCGACGTCGAGCGCGTCGAAGTGCTGCGCGGTCCCCAGGGCACCCTGTTCGGCCGCAACACCTCGGCCGGCGCGCTCAACATCACCAATGTCCGGCCGGACGTGACCGAATTCGGCGGCTTCGTGAACGCTGAATACGGCAATTTCGAAGAGAAGAGCCTGCAAGGCGCGATCAACCTGCCGGTGGTCAAGGACACTGTCGCGGTGCGCCTCACCGGTGCGTGGCGTGAACGCGACGGCTTCCTCGATGTCGTCAACCGTAACGGCGTGAAGGTCGGCGAGACCAACGATGTCGACCAGTGGCTGGTGCGCGGCCAGATCGGCTGGGATACCGAAAGCGGGCTGCGCGGCCGGATCATCGCCGACTATTCGAAGAGCACCTCGAGCTGCTGCGGCGCGATCGAGCTCTACCAGTCGCCGGCGGTGACCCTCGGCGCCTACCAGGGGGTCGGGCTCGGCGCGAACGGCGGCAACGGCCAGCCTTCGGTCAGCACCGATCCGCGCAACCAGAGCGCCTTCGAACAGGCGCTCGACAACCGCGTGGTCTCGGCCAACTTCGCGCCCATCGCCGATATCGACAACTACGGCGTGACCGGCGAGTTGGAATTCCCGCTCTCCGATAGTGCGGACCTGATCTTCATCGGCTCCTACCGCAAGTACCAGAGCTTCGAGAACTACGATTCGGACTTCACCGGGCTCGACATCTTCAATGTCGATGCGCTGAACCTTGATCTTGACACCTGGACCGCCGAACTGCGTCTGCAGGGCGAAGCGGCCGGCGGCAAGCTCAACTATATGGTTGGCGGCTTCTACTCCAAGGAGCAGATCGACCAGTCGGTCACCTTCGCGCTCGGTTCGGAATATGGCGAGAACGTCGGCGCGCTGCTGTTCGCGGCGACCGGCGGTGCGCTCGGGCCCAACCCGCTGACCGTGTTCACCGGCCGCGATCCTGCGGGCACGCGCAACACCAACCGCTTCCAGCAGGACGCCAAGAGCTACGCCGTCTTCACCCACAACTCGCTCGAGATCACCGACGGCCTCGAACTGACCGTGGGCGCGCGCTATTCGTGGGAAGACAAGTCGGGCGGCTTTTCCCAGACCGCGGTCAACAACACGATCTGTCCGGCAACGCTCAATGCGATCGGGGCGAGCGGCAATCCGGCGGTCGTGCCCGCAGCGCTGCGCCCGACTTTCGTTGCGCTCGGCTGCTTCGGCTTCACCGCGCCCGCCAACCTGCCGCAATCGGCCGTCCTGCCGCTGGTGCGCACCTTCCAGTCGGACTTCAAGGACGAGGAGCTGATCTACACCGTCAAGCTCGGTTACGAGATCAGCCCCTTCGTGAGCACCTACGGCAGCTTCACCCACGGCTACAAGGCGGGCGGGATCAACCTCGACACCACGGCTGCGGTTGGCGGGGCGGACCCGCGCTTCTTGTCGGAAGAGGTCGATGCCTATGAAATCGGCGTCAAGGCGCAGACCCCTGACCGGGCGCTGACGCTGAACGTCGCGGGCTTCTACGAGCAGTTCAAGAACTTCCAGGTTCTCGAATTCACCGGCACCGCGTTCCAGACCTTCAACGTGCCCAAGGCCAACACCCGCGGCGTGGAAATCGAAAGCCTGCTGCGTCCGGCAGAAGGGCTCACGCTGAACCTGTCGGCGACCTTCCTCAAGGCCGACTATCCCGATGACTGCGCGGGCACCTCGGCGGCGGTGACGGTGGTTTCGCTGTGCGGCAACGATCTCACCAACGCGCCGCAGATCATCGCGCTGGCGGGCGCGATGTGGGAAAGGCCGATCAGCGACGATGTCGAGTTCTTCATCTCGGGCCAGGTCCGGGTGGAAGCCGACCAGCGCACCTCGACCCAGGCGATCGTGCCGCCGACCGTGGCCGCCGGTTCGACCCAGGCGCAGGTCCAGGCTGCGGTCGACGCCGCGCCGCTGATCATCGCCGACATCCAGGACGGCAAGGCTTTCGTCAATGCGCGCGCGGGCTTGCGCTTTGCGGGCGGCAAGTATGCGCTCGAAGGCTGGGTCAACAACCTCACCGACGAAGTGGTGCGCGGGGTGACCTTCAACACCACCCTGCGCGGAAGCGGTGCGGCCAACTCGCGTTCGGCCTTCACCCTGCCGCCGCGCCAGTACGGCGTCACGCTGCGCGCGAAGTTCTGAGCGCGTAGAACAAGTTAGCTCCGCAAAGGAGCGGGAGAGGGGAGCGGCCTGCCTTGCGGCAGGCCGCTCCTTTCTTTTTTGTTTTCCGCACGCCATCCGGCGCGCGAAGTCCTCGCTCATGCGACCTGAAGGTCGCGTCGCTGCGGGCACGCGTTCGCGCTTGCGGCCCCTGCGGGGCCGATCAGCGCCGAACCCGCGCTTTCAGGAAGGTTGGGGCTGCTCACGAAAAAGGCGGCCCGTTGCGGGGCCGCCTCTCAGTAGGTCGATCTTCGCGCTGATCCGGTCGCGCCAGCGACCGCAAGGCCGAACGGCGGCCCGCAGGTGCTCGATCCTCTAAGGATAGAAACGCACCGAGGAAGCATACGCGGAGGCGGCTGCACTTACAAAAACATCCGCGCAGGCGGGCCCGCCTACAAACTCACATACCCCTCGCGATCACCATCTTCATCACCTCGTTCGAACCGCCGAAGATGCGGGTGATGCGGCTGTCGCGGTACATGCGGGCGATCGGGTAATCGTTGATGAACCCGGCCCCGCCGTGGAATTGCAGGCACTTGTCGACGACCTCGCCCTGAAGCTCGGTCACCCAGTACTTCGCCATGCAGGCGGTCGCCACGTCGAGCTCACCCTTCAAATGGCGGGCGATGCAATCATTGACGAACACGCGCGCGGCGGTGCTGCGGGCCTTCAAGTCGGCCATCACGAACTGGGTGTTCTGGAAATCCCAGATCGTCTGGCCGAAAGCCTTGCGGTTCTTGACGTAGTCCATCGTGGTCTCGAGCGCCTTCTCGATCCCGTTGATCGCGCCCACGGCGATGATCAGGCGTTCCTGCGGCAGCTCGCCCATCAGCTGGTAGAAGCCCTTGCCCTCGACCCCGCCGAGCACGTTTTCGGCCGGCACGAAGACATTGTCGAAGAACAGCTCGGACGTGTCGGCCGCGTCCATCCCGATCTTGTCGAGCTTGCGCCCGCGCTGGAAGCCATCCGCGCCCTCGGTCTCGAGCAGCATCAGCGAGATGCCCTTGGCGCGCTCGTTCGGATCGGTCTTGGCGACGACGATGATGAAATCGGCGATCTGGCCGCTCGAGATATAGGTCTTCGAGCCGCTGATGCGGTAGCCGTTGCCGTCTTTCACCGCGGTGGTGGTGATCGACTGGAGGTCGGACCCCACGCCCGGTTCGGTCATGGCGATCGCGCTGACGAGGTCGCCGCTGACGAGGCGGGGGAGGTACTTTGCCTTTTGCTCCTCGGTCCCGTGGCGCACCAGGTAGGGCAGGATCACCGTGTTGTGGAGCGAGGCGGCAAACCCGTCGACCCCGTGCTTGGCCTGCTGGTCGATGACGACAAGGTCATGCCGAAAATCGCCGCCGTGGCCGCCATATTCGCTCGGCACAGACACGCCGAGCAGGCCCGCTTCCCCGGCTTCGCGCCAGAATTCGCGTTCGACCTGGCCATCTTCGCGCCACTTCTCGACGCGCTTGGCGGGCGCGTGCTGCTGGTAGAACTTGCCGACCGCGTCGGCGAAAATGGCGATTTCCTCGTCTTCCATGAAGGCGGGCTGAGGCACGTTGAGAACCGACATTCTCTCTCTCCTTGATTGGGTTCCGGGCCGCCCGCTCCTCCGCCCGTCCACCCGGAGCCGATCGGGTAGCATCCGGGTGGAAGGGCGGGGGAGCGGGTGGCACGGCGCGCGGGACGCGCCGAAAAATATGTCCTTACTTCCCCGTCCAGTTGGGCTTGCGCTTTTCGGCGAAGGCGGCGGCGCCCTCGCGGGCATCGTGGCTGATGAACACCGGGCCGATCAGCTCGCCCTGCTTGGCGTAGCGGTCTTCCATCGCCCAGCCGCGCGATTGCTTCATCACCGCCTTGGAGACCTTCACGGCAAGCGGGCCATTGGCCGCGATCCGGGCCGCGAGCGCCTTGGCACCCTCGAGCGCGGAGCCCTCGGTCACCTGGTTGATGAGGCCGATCTGGTAGGCGCGCTCGGTCCCGATGAAATCGCCGGTGAGGGCCAGTTCCATCGCCACCCGCTCGGGGATCTGGTCGGGCAGCATCATCACGCCGCCGGCGGCCGCAACAAGCCCGCGCTTGGCTTCGGGGATACCGAACTTGGCATCCTTGTGCGCGACAACGAGGTCGCACGCGATCATCAGCTCAAGGCCGCCAGCCAGTGCATAGCCTTCCACCGCCGCGATCAGCGGCTTGGCGGGCGGGGCCTGCACCACGCCGCCGAACCCGCGGCCCGGGACGCTCGGCGATTCGCCGCGCAGGAAGCCCTTCAGGTCCATGCCCGAACAGAAGGTGCCCCCCGCACCCGTCAGGATGCCGACGCGCAGTTCATCTTCGGCATCGAGGCGGTCCATCGCCGCCGCGATCGCCTCGGAAGCGGCCTTGGTCATGGCGTTCTTGGCTTCGGGGCGGTTGATGGTGACGATGAGGACGCCATCCTCGACTTCGGTCAGCACTTCGGGTGCGGCGGTATCGCTCACGGCTAGGGGTCCTCTCTCTTTGGCCTATCGAATTTGGCGTTACGTTTCGAAACGCAATCCTTGTGCCTTTGGTGCAGCCGGTTTACGGACGCGTCAACCGCAATTTCGCTATAAGTGGAGAGGATCACCCCATGGCCGAAGCATACATCATCGACGCAGTGCGCACGCCCCGCGGGATCGGCAAGCAGGGCAAGGGCGCGCTGGCCGCGTGCCACCCGCAGCATCTTGCCGCCACCGTCTTGAAGGCGATCAAGGACCGCAACAATCTCGACACCGCCACGGTCGATGACGTGATCTGGTCGGTCAGCACGCAGGACGGGATGCAGGCGGGCGACATGGGCCGCATGGCCGCGCTCGATGCGGGCTTCGATATCACCTCGTCCGGCACCACGCTCGACCGCTTCTGCGGTGGCGGGATCACCAGCGTCGCGCTCGCCTCGGCGCAGGTGATGAGCGGGATGGAAGACTGCGTCATCGCCGGGGGCACCGAGATGATGAGCCTCACCGCCGCCATGGCCCAAGAGAAGATGCGCGCCGGGATCAAGCCGCCGATGATGGGCAGCTACAACGAGCGGCTCCAGAAGGTGCACCCGCAGTCGCATCAGGGCATCTGCGGCGATGCGATCGCCTCGCAGGAAGGGTTCACCCGCGAGGAGCTCGACGAGGTTGGCTACCGCTCGCAAGTCCGTGCCGCCGAGGCGATGGCCGAGGGCCGCTTCGCCAGGTCGGTTGTGCCGGTGGTGGCCGATGACGGCACCGTGCTGCTCGACCGTGATGAATATGCCCGTCCGCAGACCACCCGCGAGGATCTGGCGAAGCTGGAACCGGCCTTCCCCAAGATCGCCGACGTGCCGCTCGACGCCGAGGGCACGACCTTCCGCAAGCTGATCAACGCCAAGTACCCCGATCTGGAGATCAAGCACTTCCACCATGCGGGCAACAGCTCGGGTGTGGTCGATGGCGCCGCGGCGGTGCTGATCACCTCGAAGGACTATGCGCAGAAGCACGGGTTGAAGCCCCGTGCGCGCATCGTCGCCACGGCGAACATGGGCGATGATCCGACGCTGATGCTCAACGCGCCGGTTCCGGCCGCCAAGAAGGTGCTGGCCAAGGCCGGCCTCTCCAAGGACGATATCGACCTCTACGAGATCAACGAGGCCTTCGCCGTGGTCGCCGCCAAGTTCGTGCGCGATCTTGAGCTTGATTGGGACAAGGTCAACGTCAACGGCGGCTCGATCGCGCTCGGCCACCCCATCGGCGCGACCGGCTCGATCCTGATCGGCACCGTGGTGGACGAACTGGAGCGGCGCGGCGGTCGCTATGGCCTCGTCACCATGTGCGCGGCGGGCGGCATGGCCCCGGCGATCATCGTCGAGCGTGTCGACGGCTTCGTCGACTGACCCGGCAGGGCGCGGCCACATGATCGCTGACACCACGCCCGTCATCATCGGGGTCGGGCAATATTCAGAACGCGTCGGCCAGCCCGGCTACGAGGCCCTGTCCTACATGGACCTCGCCGGGCGGGCGCTGGGGGCGGCGATTGCGGACAGCGGGGCGGGTGGCGGTGTGGCGGGTGCCATCGACACCCTCGCCGCGATCCGCGCCTTCGAGATGTCGCGGCCCGACAGGAAGCCGCCGTTCGGCGCGGCCAGCAATGTCCCGCGCGCGATTGCCAAGCGGGTGGGGGCTGATCCGAAACGCGCGATCCTCACCACAACCGGCGGGCAGACCAACCAGCAGCTGGTAGGCGAATTCGCGAGCGCCATCGCGGCGGGCGAGAGCCGCTGTGCCGTGATCGTCGGTTCCGAGGCGATCTCGACCGTGCTGGCGCTCAGCGCGAAGGGTGAGATCCCCGACTGGTCGGAGGAAATCGAGGGCGACCTCGAGGATCAGGGTTTCGGGGTCGAGGAACTGATGGAGCCCACGCTGTTCATGCACGGCGCGAGCGGGGCGATCCCGCTCTATGCGCTGGCCGAGAACGCGCGGCGCGCGAGGCTGGGTTTGGGGCTGGAGGAGTACCGCCGCGAAATCGGCAAGCTGTTCGCGCCCTTCACCCGAGTGGCCGCCGCCAACCCGCACTCCGCCGCACCCGTGGAGCGCAGTGCCGAGGAACTCGCCACCGTCACCGACCGCAACCGGATCGTGGCGGAGCCCTATCCGCGCATGACCGTGGCGCGCGATCAGGTGAACCAGGCCGCCGCGATCATCGTCGCTTCGGCGGGCCTCGCGCGCGAATTGGGGGTGCCTCGGGACAGGTGGGTGCATATCCATGCCGTCACCGCCGCGACCGAACTGAAGCTCTCGCAGCGGCCTGACCTTGCGGGCAACCCGGCCAGCCTCGCGAGCGTCGACGCGGCGCTGGGGCGGGCAGGGAAAGGGATCGGCGAGATCGCCTATCTCGATTTCTATTCCTGCTTCGCGATCCCCGTCTTCAACCAGTGCGACCACTTCGGACTGAGCGCGGACGACCCGCGCGGGCTGACCCTGACCGGCGGCCTGCCGTTCTTCGGCGGGGCGGGGAACAACTATTCGGCCCACGCCATCGCCGAAGCGGTGCAGCGCGTGCGCCGGGATCGCGGCAGCTTCGCGCTGGTCGGCGCAAACGGCGGCTGGATGAGCAAATATGCGACCGGCATCTACTCCACCGAACCTGCCGACTGGTCAGGCATTGACCGCTTTGCGGTGCTCCCCAAGGCGACCGACAAGGTGCCGGTGGCGAAGGGTCCGGTGGAGTGCGCGGTGGTTGAAACCTACACCATCAACCGCGGCCCCAAGGGGGCCGAGGCGATCTTCATCGGCCGCTCGGACGCGGGCGAGCGGGTGGTGGGCAATGCCGATCTGTCGGACCCCGCCACGGCCGAGGCCTTCGAAAGCGGCGAGCCTTTCGGCAAGCGTCTGCGGCTGACGCAGGACGAGCGCGGGCGGACGCTCGGACAGGTGGTCTAGTCCCCGCTCGCGCTTGCGCGAATCGGCCTTTTGCGGTAGGTAGTTTCAATTGAAACTATATTGCCGGCCCGAAGGGATGACCGATGAGCGCACCTGCTACCGACCTCTTCGACAACCCCGGCGGCCTCGACGGGTTCGAATTCGTCGAGTTCTGCGCGCCTCAGAAGGGCGTGCTCGAGCCGGTGTTTGCGGCGATGGGCTTCACCCGTGTCGCACAGCATCGCTCGAAGGACGTGCACCTCTGGCGGCAGGGCGGCATCAACCTCATCGCCAATTACGAGCCCAAAAGCGCCGCGTGGTATTTCGCCCGCGAGCACGGCCCCTCGGCCTGCGGCATGGCCTTCCGCGTGCGCGATGCGGCGGCGGCCTATGACCACCTCATCGCCAAGGGGGCCGAGCCGGTCGCGGTGCAGACCGGCGTGATGGAGCTGCGCATCCCCGCGATCCGCGGCATCGGCGGCGCGATCCTCTATCTGGTCGACCGCTACGAGGGCGCCGAGGGAGGCAACGGCCTCACCATCTATGACATCGACTTCGAGTACCTGCCGGGCGTCGACAAGCACCCCGAGGGCGCGGGCTTTCACACCATCGATCATCTCACCCACAACGTCTATGGCGGGCGGATGAAGTACTGGGCCGACTACTACGAGACCCTGTTCAATTTCCGCGAAATCCGCTTCTTCGACATCAAGGGCGAATACACCGGCCTAACCAGCAAGGCGCTCACCGCGCCCGACGGCAAGATCCGCATCCCGCTCAATGAGGAAGGGGAAGGCGGCAAGGGCCAGATCGAGGAGTTCCTGCGCGCCTTCAACGGCGAGGGCATCCAGCACATCGCGCTGATCTGCGAAGATTTGCCCGCCTGCTGGGACCGCCTCCAGAAGCTCGGCGTCCCCTTCATGACCGCCCCGCCCGCGACCTATTACGAGATGCTCGAAGGGCGCCTCCCCGGCCACGGCGAGGATGTGGACGCGCTCAAGATGCGCGGCATCCTGCTCGATGGCACCACGCAAGGCGGCCAGCCCCGCCTCCTCCTGCAAATCTTCGCGCAGGCGCAGGTCGGCCCCGTTTTCTTCGAATTCATCCAGAGGAAGGGCGACGAAGGCTTCGGCGAGGGCAATTTCAAGGCCCTGTTCGAAAGCATGGAGCGCGACCAGATCATCCGCGGCGTGCTCAATGTCGAGGAGCCGGCCCAATGACGCACCCCGTAGCCCACCCCGTTCAGCTTGGGGGCATCCACCACGCCGCCTACCGCTGCAAGGACGCCAAGGAGACGGTGGAGTGGTACGCCCGCGTGCTGGGCATGACCTACACCACCGCCTTTGCCGAGGATCACGTGCCCTCGACCGGCGAATATGATCCCTACATGCACATCTTCCTCGATGCGGGGAACGGCAACATCCTCGCCTTCTTCGAGCTGCCGGGCCAGCCCGAGATGGGCAAGGACCCGAACACGCCCGCCTGGGTGCAGCATCTGGCGCTCAAGGTGCCCTCGGAGGAAGCGCTGCTGGCGGCCAAAGCGCATATCGTTGGTTTGGGGGTCGACGTGCTCGGCCCGACGCATCACGGCATCTTCAAGTCGATCTACTTCTTCGATCCCAATGGCCACCGGGTGGAACTTGCCGCCGATATCGGGACGGCGGAGCAATACGAAGAACTCGCCCGCGTCGCCCCGGCGATGCTGGAGGAGTGGTCGCAGACCAAGACCGCGCCGCGCCACGCGGATTGGCTCCACGAGATTGCCCGAGCGGAACACGCGCCGAAGGCGTGAGCTTCGACATTTGATCTGACGCAAAGCGCAGCAGCGCCGTCTCCCCCACCTTGGCACCGTCCAAAAGGGGGAGTTACGCCCATGCGCATTCTGTTCGTCCACCCCAACTACCGCTCGGGCGGGGCCGAAATTGCCGGGACTTGGCCTCCCGCATGGGTCGCCTATCTCACCGGCCCCCTGAAGCGCGCCGGGTTCGACGACATCACCTTCATCGACGCGATGACCGAGGGGCTGTCGGACGACGCGCTGCGCCAGCGCATGACCGCGCTCCAGCCCGATGTGGTCGGCACCACCGCCATCACCCCCTCGATCTACGCGGCCGAGCGGGTGCTGGAGATCGCCGCGCTCCACGTGCCGCAGGCGGTGCGGGTGCTGGGGGGGATCCATGCGACCTTCATGTATGCGCAGGTGCTCGCCGAGGCTCCGCATATCGACGTCATCGTGCGCGGCGAGGGCGAGGAGATTGCGGTCGCGCTGTTCACCGCCATATCCGAGGGCCGCTGGCCCCAGGACGCGCGCGCCATCACCCGCGTCACCGATATCTACCGCGACAAGGAATTGCTGCCCTTCTACCGCAAGGCCGGCCTCGTCCATGTCAGCCTGGGCACCGAAGCTGCCGCGCAGATGAAGCTCGACCGGTTCAACAAGGAAACCAAGGTCGAGGAGAACAAGCAGGCGATCAAGCTGCTGCGCGATGCCGACATTTTCGTCGAGGCGCAGTTCATCGTCGGGCTGGACAACGAGACTCCCGAGACGCTCGAGGACACCTTCCAGATGGCGTGGGACTGGCAGCCCGATCTCGCCAACTGGGCGATGTATACGCCCTGGCCCTACACCCCGCTGTTCGAGACGCTGAAGGAGCAGGTCGAGGTCCACGATTTCAGCAAATACAATTTCGTCACCCCGATCATGAAGCCTGCCGCGATGGAGCGCGGGGAGCTGCTCGACGGGGTGATGAAGAACTACCGCCGGTTCTACATGCGAAAGGCGCTGTTCCACTATCCATGGCGCGGAACGGGGTTCCGGCGGCGCTATCTGCTCGGGTGCCTGTGGGCCTTCCTGCGCGCCGGGTTCAAGCGGACCTTCTACGACCTCGGCAAGGCGGGCTATTGGGGCCCGCAGACCAAGACACAGCTCGATTGGCATTTCGACGAAAGCCGCCTCGCGGCTGCCGATGCTGCGACGGACTGGCAAACCAATGCCGGCAAGGCCGCGCAGGCGGCCGAGCGCCGCGAGGCGGTGCGCGCGCAGATGAAAGAGCGCGGTGAAAGCCGCAAACGGGACCGGATCGATGTCGAGTGAGGCGCGCCTCCTCCCGCGCCGCCGGGCCGAAGCCATGATCGGGCCCAACGCGGTGCTCAAGGCGTTAGAGGTGATGGAGGAGCGGCTGGGTCATGCCGAAACCGCCGCGATCCTCGCCGATGCGCAGATCGCGCGCCTGCCGAGCGGCGCGCACATGATCCCCGAGATCGAGGCCCTGCGGCTCCATCGTCGGCTGGCGCTGCACGATCCGATCGGGGCGTGGGGAATCGCCGAGGAAGCGGGCGCGCGCACGGCGGATTACATCATCGCCCACCGCATCCCCCGCGCGGCGGGATGGCTGCTGCGCCGCCTGCCCGCGCGTCTGGCCGCGCCGCTGCTGATGGCCGCGATCAGGAAGCATGCCTGGACCTTCATCGGCGGGGGCGCCTTCACGCCGGCCGACGCATGGCACTTCGCCATCGACCGGGCCGCCGCCGGGGACAGGCTACCGCCGCCCGAAAGCCTGTTTCACTGGTATGCGGCGGTGTTCACGCGGCTCTACCGCGTGCTCGTCGCCCCCGATTGCATCTGCCGGATGATCGAGCCGGACGTTCCGTGCGACACGGCGCGCAGCTACGCCATCACCCGAAGCTGAGCCCCGGACCGATGGCCGGTCATTGCGGCGGCATGTCGCGGTTGCTGCGCCGCCGCTTCTGTTCGGCCTTCTGCCGTTCGCGCAGGTATTCCGCCATCTCGACCACCTTGGCGCGCGCCAGCACCCAACACATGGCGATGATGGCCCAGCCAATCAGGCCGATGAGGAACAGGATGATCGCAAAAGCGAAATCGTCGCTCTCGCCGTTCTTTTCGGCATAGCCGGCAAACCACACGATCAACGCCCCGAGCAGAGCGAACCATGCGACGAGTTGCACCCATCCGGCAAATCCGCGCGGCACGATTACGAAATCGAGCGGACCTCGCCGGTACATGACGAAGGGCCTGCCCCTGTCACGCAACTATCTCTCCTGTGACCTTATCCTCTCTTTCTACCATAAGCCTGCAGAAGGCAATATATCCATACGTGTAGCCGATGCCGAGAAGGGGATTTCAACAATCTTATCAGCTACGTGATATCTCCGATGCGCTCCGCGATGGGCGGGCGGCCGCGGCGGGCTGGCGCAGCGCGGGCCACCTTGACCCCGCGCCGCGCCAGCGCTTCGCGCAGCAGCACCTCGATCTCGGCGTTCACGCTGCGCAGCTCGGTATCGGCGAGCCGCTGGACCGCATCGTGAAGCGCCGGATCGAGGCGCAGGGGAAAGGCCTTCTTCGCGCTCATGGCATGGCCGTCAGTAGAGCGACCCTGCATTGACCACCGGCGTGGTGTCGCGTTCGGAGCACAGCACCACCATCAGGTTCGAGACCATCGCCGCCTTGCGCTCGTCATCGAGCTGGACCACGTCCTTCTCGCTGAGCTGGGTCAGCGCGAGTTCGACCATCGTCACTGCACCTTCGACCAGCTTGGCGCGCGCGGCGATCACCGCTTCGGCCTGCTGGCGGCGCAGCATCGCACCGGCGATCTCGGGCGCGTAGGCAAGGTGGGTCAGGCCGCACTCGTCGACCGTGATCCCGGCGACCGAGAGCCGCTCGATCAGCGCAAGGCGCAGTTCGGCCCCCACTTCCTCGTGGTTGCCGCGCAGTGTCACCTCGAGATGCTCGATATCGTCATAAGGATAGCGCGAGCCGATCGCGCGGACCGCCGCTTCCATCTGGGCGGTGACGAATTCGCGGTAATCGTCGACATCGAACAGCGCCTGCGCGGTGTCGGTGACGCGCCAGACGACCTGGGCCGCCATCTCGATCGGGTTGCCGCGCGAATCGTTGACCTTGATCTTTTCGCTGATCACGTTGTTGGCACGCACCGCGATCTTCTTGCGGGCAAGCCACGGCAGCACCCAGCGCAGGCCCTCGTTGCGGTCGGTGCCCTTGTAGGCGCCGAACAGCTGGATCGCGGCGGCTTCGTTGGGGTTGATCATGTAGAAGCCGGTCAGGCAGAACAGGCTGAAAAAGCCCGTCACCAGCGCGC
Organism: Porphyrobacter sp. AAP82; assembly: GCF_000331285.1. Lineage (GTDB taxonomy): Bacteria > Pseudomonadota > Alphaproteobacteria > Sphingomonadales > Sphingomonadaceae > Erythrobacter. The sequence goes on from NZ_ANFX01000014.1 coordinate 28,137, forward strand.
CGATCAACCGCAGCCCGTGCGGCGGGCCATCGCCGGCAACGGCTCCGATGAACAGCCACACGGCCAGCGCCGCCAGCACGAGGCTGAGCATGAGCATGACATAGCCGCTCTGGGTGGAAGCCGGATACTCGCGGCTGCGGTTCAGGGCAGGGGTTTCAGTAGAGGACATGACGATACTCCATTTCCCGATATAATCGGGATATTATTTTTATATCGTGGATTAGTTTCGTCAAGCCGATTTTGCACAAAGCCGCGGCATCCTGCCCGTGCATGACCGCTTGGCGCGCGGGGCCTTTCGGTTATAGCTGGCGCGTTACACGGCATTGACGCGCGAAGGGGGCGGTTCGATGGACAGCGGCGAGAACACGGCTCCGGGCACTGCCCCGCTGCTGTTCGTCAGCTATTCGCGCACCGATCTGCCGCGCGCCGAGCCCGTCATCGCGCTGCTCGAAAAGGCGGGCTTCGCGGTGTGGTGGGACGGGCGCCTCGAAGGGGGCGAGAATTACCTCCAGACCACCGAGACGGCGCTCGAGAACGCGGCCTGCGTGGTGGTGCTGTGGTCGGCAACTTCGGTCGCCTCGCACTGGGTGCGCGACGAGGCGCAGCGCGGGCGCGAGCGCGGGTGTCTGGTGCCGCTGACGATTGATGGCACCATGGCGCCATTGGGCTTCCGTCAGTTCCAGCTGCTCGACATCAGCGGCTGGGATGGCCGTGCGGACAGCGCCGAGGCGGCGCGTATCCTGGTGGCGGTGCGCGCGCGGCTGGGCGGGGAGGCAACGCCGCAGGTGCCCGGAACCGCCGCATCGCCGCCGGTCACGCCGCCCCGGGTGCCCGAAACGCCTGGGTTGTCGCGCCGCACGCTGATGATCGGGGGCCTTGGCGGGGCGGCGGCGGGGCTGTTGGGCGCATGGCGGTTCGGGCTGCTGGGCAGCCCGGCCTCGGCGGCGACCTCGATGGTGGTGATGCCGTTTGCCAACGAGACCGGGGACCCGGACAAGAAGTTCTTCTCAGATGGCCTCGCGCGCGAGCTGCGCACCATCCTGTCGCGCAACCCCCGCCTCAAGGTCGCCGCGCCCACCTCCTCCAGCGCGATCGCGGACGAGGACGATTTCGAGATCGGCCGCAAACTGGGCGTCGGCAGCATTTTGCGCGGCAGCGTCCAGCGCGACAATGCGCGGGTCCGCGTCACGGCCGAGCTGGTCGAGATCCAGGGCGGGCTGGTGCGCTGGGCGGAAACCTACGACCGCGCGCTCGAAAGCATCTTCGCGCTGCAATCCGAAATCGCCGAAACCGTGGCCCTGTCGCTGGTCGCCGAGGTGGCGGGCGATGCCGAGGCGAAGGAGGCGGCCGCTGCGCAGGGCGATATCGGCGGCACGCAGTCGGTCGCCGCCTACGAGGCCTTCCTGCGCGGTCTTGCGCTCTACGACGTGTCGGCGGGCGAGGAGACCGACCGCGCCGCGCTTGCCCAGTTCGAGAAGGCCGCCGCCGAGGATCCGGGCTATGCTGCCGCCCACGCCTGGCGCTCGACCATGCTCGCCGCGATCGCCAATAATGTCGCGAGCGCGCAGGGCGAATCCCGCCAGCTGTTCGATGCCGCGGTCGCCGCCGCCGAAAAGGCGATCGCCATCGAGAAGCGGCTCGCGCGTGGCCATCTGGCATTGGGCTTTGCGCTCAACAACGGGCGGCTCGACCGCACGGGGGCAGCGCCCCATTACCGCGCTGCCGAAACGCTTGCGCCCGGCGATGCCGATGTGCTGCGCGCGGTCGCGAGCTTCCATGCCTATGGCGCCGATCTCGCGCTGGCGGGCAAGATGATCGACACCGTGCTCGAGCTCGATCCGTTGAACGCCCGGGCCTTCCGGTCGGCGGGCTATGTCGCGCTGTTCGCCCGCGATTATCCGGCGGTGGTGCGCCGGATGGAACGTGCGCTGGCATTGAACCCGAGCCTTGCGAGCGCGCAGTTCGGGATTGCGGTCGCGCGGCTGATGCAGGGCGATGCGGCGGGCGCGCTCGCGGCGGCCAAGGCCGAACAGGGCGCCGCCTATTCGGTCAGCCTCATCGCCATCGCCAAGCACCGGCTGGGCGATGCGGCGGGATCGGACGAGGCGCTCGCCAACCTGGCCGCGGTGTTCGACGATTCCGACTACCAGCAGGCCGAGGTCCACGCCCAGCGCGGCGATATTCCCGTAGCGCTCGCCAAGCTCGAGGAGGCTTATGCCAAGCGCGATCCCGGCCTCTTGTGGCTGCGCAACGATCCGCTGCTCGATCCCTTGCGTGCCGAGTCGCGGTTCAAGGAATTGCTTTCGCGCCTCGGGTCATGATAGCCCTTGTCGCGACGCCCGATCAGGGGCGTGCTTGAGGGGGTTTGTACCATGAAGACAATCGTGACTTTTGCTGTGGCCACCGGCGCTGCGCTGGCGCTGTCGGCGTGCGGTGCCAAGGAAGAAGAGGCTCCCGCAGCCGAGCCCACCGCCGAGGAAATGATGGCGCCCGTCGATGCCGGCACCCCGGCCGCCGACGCGACCGACGAAGCGGCCGCTGCTGCCGAAGGTCAGGAAGGCACCGCCAACCCGATCGGCCCGGGCGCTGCTGCACCGGAAGCCGGCGCGCAGTAAAGCCGCCACGCCAGTCCGGCCCTGCGCGGGGGGATGCGATCACGGCTCCCCCCCCGCGCAGGGCCCTTGGTTTGTGCGCTCAGCGCGCCTGCGTTTGCGGCGCGCCCTGCCGGAAGCCCGGCAGATTGTCCCGCAGCCATTGCTGCACCGCCGGATGGCCGATGCGGATATAGCGGCTCGGGATGCCGGTGGTGCTGCACTGCTCGCCGCTGCTGACCACGCCGATCAGGGTCGGCACGCCCTGCCGGTCCTCGTAGGTCACGAGCGGCCCGCCGCTGTCGCCCGTGCAGGCCTGTTCGCGCTTCGGGCCCATCGCGCAGAGCACCGAATCCTTGCGCCAGTCACGATAGGCGGTGCGGCCCGTGCAGGTCGCGGCATCTTCGAGCTCGAGCCTGACGCCCTGCAAGACCTTCGCCGGAGCGGGATCGTCCAGCGCCTGGCGTCCCCACCCGAAGGCGTAGACCGGGGCCTTGGCCCGCACCGGCCGTTCCTGCGGCGAGCGCCGGTCGACAGTGATGCGCCGCGCGCCGAACCCAAAATCGCCCCGTGTCCCGCGCGCGGGATCGTACTGGACCAGCGCGATATCGAACTGGAAGGTCGCGGGCGAGAAGTCGGGGTGCCGGATCACCTTGAGGATCGGATAGGTGTTGCCTTCGGGCGCATCGGGCCGGATCACGCCGAGCCGGATGCGGTAATCGTGCTCCTCGATCCTGACGCCGAGGTCATAGGTGCAATGTGCGGCGGTGATGATCCATCCGGTCGCCACCACCGACCCGCCGCAGGCTGCGCGGTAGCCGATCCGCTGCTGCCCGAGCACCTCGGGCCGCCACAGCAACGCCTGGAAGGGTGCCAGCTCAACCCTGTTGACCGTGAAGCCGCCGATCGCCTGCGAGATGCCGAGGCAGGCCCCGTCGGCATATTCCACCCCCTCCCAGACCACCGCCGACGTGGTGCAGGTGCGCCGCCGGAAGTCGTCGACCTCGGCCTGGACCGCCATCATCTGCGCCGCCCCGATCGCTTCGGGAAGGGCATCCGGCGGTGTCAGATTGGTGGCTAGCACCACCGGCACGGCGGGGTCATCTTCCTCGCGCATGGCGATCTCGTCGCAGGCCGCGCGGTCACCGGCATCGCAGCTTTCGGCTGTAAGCGCGAGCGCGCGGGGGATATCCTGCGCCAGCACCTTCCCCTCGCCGAGCGCCGTGGCAAGCGTGATGCAGGCCTCGCCCACCCCGGCGGCGCAGGCGCGCGAGAGATAGGCGTCGATCCTGATCGCGGTCTCGGAGTCGGTCTCGGATCCGGGCGCTTCGATCAGCAGGCGGCCCGCCGGCAAGCACCCCGCGATCTCTCCCACATCGCAGGCCTTCCCGAGCAGCGCGGCGGCGCGGGGCTGGTCCTCGAAAGGACCCTCGTCCTCGGCCATCCACGTGCCGAGCGTGACGCAGGCGCGCTGGTCGCCCGCCTCGCAGGCGGCGCCGACGGCGGGCGCCGCGCGCAGGTCCGCCGCGGTAGCGCAGGCGCTCGGGTAATCCGGACAGGCGCGGTCATAGAACCCGGCCGCCGCCAGCCGCCCCGCCTCGCCGCTACGGCCCGCGGCGCGGCCTGCGAACAGGCAGGCCATCGTGTCCCCGGCGATGCAGCCGAGGCCGTGATATTCGGCAAAGCGCGGATCGGCCGGGCCTGCGCTGTCGCGGACCTTGCCCGCCGCAATGTTGCAGGAGCGCGCGTCTCCCGCGCGGCACTGCCGGTCGAGCAGCGCGGCGGCGCGGGCAGTGTCTGCCGGGCTGTCGGTAGAGCGGCCCAGCCACCAGGCAAGCGCCACACAGGCATCGGCGTTGCCGGCCTCACACAGGCGATCGAGCAGCCCGCGGCCCTCGGCGCGGCTGGCGGGATCGCCGTCGCTCTCCGCGAGCCGCCCGCCGAGATCGACGCAGACTGGCGACATCCCGCGCGCACAGGCATCGCGTCGCAGCGCCATCGCGTCGGCCCGGCCGAGCCCTTCGTAAAAACCGGATTCGATATGGCCGGCCTGCTTGAGGCACCCGTCGCTCGATCCAAGGACGCACGCGCGGGCGGTAAAGACCAGTTCTTCGGCGCGCGCGGCGTCGGTATCGAAGGCGCCGCCCAGCAATTCCGCCAGCAGGTAGCACCCGCCCCCTTCGGCCCCGTTGCATGCCCTGCGCAGCACGAGTTCGGCGACCGGGCGGTTGAGCGGGCGGCCCGTGCCTTGCAGGAAGGCCTCGCCCAACGCAGTGCAGGCCGCCATGTCCGCCGCAGCGCAGCCGGCCTCGGCGGCATCGGCAGCGGCGGCATCGCGGGCGATCTGTTCGGCCGGACGGGTTTCGAAATACCCGGCGCTGTAGGCGAGCCGGTTGGTGTACGCATAGGGCGGCGCGCCCGGTCCGTCGGCCTGCGCAGGGGCGGCGGAAAGCCACGCTGCGAACAGCGCCGCCATGCCCATCGCCAGCTTCCCGTACATCGCCCACAGCTCCCCCAGCAACCGTGTGCGATTCATGCGCTTTTTGCCCGCGCGCGTCAAACCTTGGGCCTTGGCACGCTTCGCGCTTGTAAGCATGTGGGGGCTGCGATTAAGCACGCTGGCAAGGCCCGCTGCCCGGCGGCACGGGCGCGCTCGACAGGGGAGCATTGCGCGTCCCGACAACAGCCAGCCTGCCCGCGCCGATCCGGTCCAGCTGGCTGCCGCATCTGGCGCTGGGGATCACCGGCCACCGCGCCGCCAACCCCGCCTACTCCGCCCATGCCGCCGCGATTGCCGCCGCTCTCGAAGCGCTGTTCGCGCGGATCGATGCGATCTGCATGGGCCTGCCGGGGATGCGCGGCCCGGTGCGGCTGCACAGCCTGCTGGTCGACGGCACCGATCAGGTCGCAGGCGCGCTTGCCCTTGCGCGCGGCTGGGATCTTGCCGTCCCGCTGCCCTTCGGCGCCGCGCTCAACTGCGCGATCAACGCCCATCCCGACACCCTTGCCGACATGGACGCACTGCTCGCCGGAGGAAGCGCGGCCAGTCCCGCGGTCGAGGCCAAGGCCGCCGCGATCCGCACCATCACCGCGCGTGCCGCCCTGTTCGAGCTCGCCGATCGCGATGCCGAGATCGCGGCGCTGTGGCGCGCACATCTCGCCGCCCCCGTTGACCGCGCCGCCGCGCGCGCTTTCGAAGCGCTGGTCTCGGACAATGTCGCGCTCGCAGGGCGGGTGATGATCGAGCACACCGACCTTGTCGTTGCGGTATGGGACGGCAAGGTCGCCAACCTTCCCGGCGGCACCGGCCACACGGTTGCCGAGGCATTGAAGCTTGGCGCGCCTGTGCTGCTGATCGATCCCGCCCAGCCCAATACCTGGCGCATCCTCGGCCGGTCCGAGGAGCTCGGCATGCCCGCCGATCCTGCCGCCACGCCCGATTTCGCCCGGCTCGAGGCGATCATCCGCGCCGCGGTGGTGGTCGAAGGCTGGAGCCCGGGACAGCTCGGCAAGGAACAGTGGCGGGCCAATTCCGCCCGCGCCTTCGGGCTCTATCGCCGGATCGAGCGGGTGTTCGGCGGCGGCGGCCATGCGCTCGGCTCGATGACCGTCACCTACGAGGCCCCCGAGGCGATCGTCACCGGCAGCGGGGCCGAAGTGGTCGCCGCGGCCGCAGCGATGCCGGGCGGCGATCCGGCGGTCGTGCGCGAGCTTGCCGAAGACGTGCTCCCGCTGTTCGCCTGGTCCGACGGGATCGCCAGCCGCCTTGCCGATGCCTACCGGTCGGGGATGTGCGTCAACTTCGTGCTGGCGACGCTCGCGGTGATGGTCGGCATTCTCTATCTCCCGGCCGGGATGAAGGAGAGCAAGTGGGGCTTTGCTGCGGTCGAATTGTTGCTGCTGGGCGGGATCCTCGCGCTGACGGCGGCGGGATCGCGGCTGGCGTGGCACGGACGGTGGTTCGCGATGCGGCGCGTTGCCGAATATCTTCGTCACGCGCCCGCGCTGCTCCTGATGGGCGTGGCGCGGCCGACGGGGCGCTGGCCCAGAGCGGGGCGCGCCGCGGGCGCAGGGGCCGAATGGCCCGAACATTTCGCCCGCCACGCGCTGCGCGATGTCGGCCTGCCGCGGGTTGCGGCAACGCCCGCCTATCTGCGCGCCGGGCTCGAGCGGATCGTGCTCCCCCATGTCGTCTCGCAGCGCGCCTATCACATGCACAAGGCGCACAAGCTGGAGACCGTGCACCACCGGATCGACAAGGTTGCCGAAGCCTGCTTCGCGTTCGCGGTGCTCTCGGTGCTATCCTACCTCGGGCTGAAGGGAGCGGGCGCGCTCGGGGTGATCGACAAGCACATCGCGGGCGATCTGTCGCCGGTGTTCACCTTCCTCGGCGTCGCCTTCCCGACGCTCGGCGCGAACCTTTCGGGGATCCGCTACTTCGCCGATTTCGAGCGCTTCGGGGCGATCTCGCATGTCGCGGCCGAAAAGCTGCGCGAGATCGAGGAGCGCATCGGCCTGTTGCTGTCAGGCGCGCCGCAGGCGCTCACCTATGCCGCCGCCGCCGATCTGATCCACGCGCTCGATGAAGCCGTGGTCGAGGAGATTGCGAGCTGGCAGTCGGTGTTCGGCGCCAAGCACCTCGCGCTGCCCGCCTAGCCTAGCCTAGCCCCGCCCCGCCGTGACCGCACGGGCGAACAGCGCGCGCCGCGCGGGGCCGCCGATGCCTATCGCAAAGTCGGCGAATTCGCGCGGCGCGGGCCACAGGCTGTCGGTCCCCGCCGTGCATTCTGGACCCGCATCGAAGCGGGCGAGGCCTTCGAGCGCGGCGAGCTCGGTCACGCGGTGCATCAGCAGGCGGTGCGGGGCATAGGCGGCAAGGCGGGCGTCTTGCGCGCTGGCGAGGCCATAGCCGCGCCCCTTGGCAACCAGCCAGCCGCACATGGCGACGATCGTCTCGCCGGCGCTGAGGCTGACCAGCCGCACCGCGCCGTGACGCTGGCCTGCGCGCACGATACTGCGCAAGGCCTCGGGCGCGGGCCGGGCGGTGCCGGCGCCGCGTTCGAGCGCGAGGAAGGCGGCCAGCCACGGCTCGCAATCGCTGGCGCGGCTGTGGAGCGAAAGGCGCACCGGCCCGAGGCGTCCGGCAAGCCGCGCTTCGAGCACCCGGAGTCGCCGCTCGGACACCTGCGCGGCGCGGCGGTCGCCCGGCTGCCCGGCGATCCGCGCGCGGCGGATGACGCCGGGGCCGCGGTGAAGGAAGCGGCCCTGCTCCGCGCACAGGCCGGCGAGCGCGAGCGTGGCGGGATGATCGAGCGGCAGGGCCTGCACGATCAGCCCGGCGGCAAGCCCAGGGCGCGAATCGAGGCGGCCGAGCAGCGCCGTCCAGAAACCGCGCTCTGCCCCCGGGCGCAGCAGCGGGGTGCCGATGCCGCCGACCTTGCAGTGCCAGCTGCGCAGCACCGGCACGGGTGTGCGGGGGCCAAGCATGGCAGGACCGAGCGGCAACGCGCCAAGCCACCCGCCCGCCGGATCGGCAACCCTCGCCAGCCGCAGGCGGCCGGCTGCGCGGGCGAGGGCAGGGGCCATCAGCCAGTCGGCGGCGAAGATGTTGCCCGGGGCCGCGTCGCGCGTCAGCACCGCCCAGGCGCGGCGCTCGGGCAGGGTGAGGCGGTCGGCATGCAGCAGCTCGGTGCGCAGCCGGGCGTCGCCTGCAAGGGAGGTGAAATCGGGGTGCCCGCCGCCGGCGATGCGCCCATCGCGCACGGCATCGGCCGGCACCGAAATGGGGTTGATCAGCGACATGATTGCGGCCCTGTGCGAGAAACCCTGATCGAATAATCAGGGGTTTACGCGAGAGCCGGTGAAAGGCCGGTTAACGTTGTGCCTTGGCCATGGCGAGGCAGGCCGCGTGTCAATATCCGCTCGCCTGCCCGTCCTTGCGCATTTCGGTCGCGCCGGTGTAGACTCCGCTTGCCGGATCGCGGGCGATGGCCTGATAGCCGCCGAACGGGATGCCGGTGGTCTCCACTTCGACCTTGTGGCCCATCGCCTTCAACGCCGCGATCGTGGCGGCCGGGATGCCCGGCTCGACCTGAAGCACGCCGAGCGTGTCGATGGGCACGGTGTCGGCTGGGCTGCCCGCCAGCGCGTCGGTCGGCTGGCGGCCGCCATCGTGGTGGAGCCGCGCGGCATCGCCCGCCTCAGCCAGATTCATGCCGTAGTCGGCGAGATTGACCAGCACCTGCACATGCCCTTGCGGCTGCATCCCGCCGCCCATCAGCCCGAAGCTCGCCCAGGGCTTGCCGTCCTTCCTGATGAAGGCGGGGATGATCGTCTGGAACGGGCGCTTGGCGGGCGCATAGGCATTGGGGTGCGCGGGATCGAGGCTGTAGAGCTCGCCGCGGTCCTGGAACATGAAGCCGAGGCCATCGGGCACCAGCCCTGAGCCCATCCCCCTGTAGTTCGACTGGATGAGGCTCACCATCATCCCGTCCTTGTCGGCGACGGTCATGTAGGTGGTATCGCCCTCGCCCTCGAGCTTGGGGGCGACGAGGGCGCCGGGGGTGAAGGCGGGGGTCGCGCGCGCGGGATCGATCAGGGCGAAGCGCTGCTTGCCGTAGTCGTCCGTCAGCAGCTCTGCCGGGGTGCGCGCGAAGGCCGGATCGGCATAGAAGCGCGCGGCGTCTTCAAAGGCGAGGCGCTTGGCTTCGGTGATGTAATGCAGCACCTCGGGGCTGCCGCGGTCCCACTGGGCAAGGTCTACGTTCTTGAGGATGTTGACCATCTGGAGCGCGGCGAACCCTTGCGAATTCGGCGGCAGCTCGCACAGCTCGTAGCCCTTGCGATAGGCAACGCAGGACACATCCACCCACGTGCTCGTATGCGCGGCGAAATCGGCGAGGGTGAAGGCGCTGCCCTGCCTTTGCAGGTAGTCGACCATGATCTTCGCGAGTGGCCCCTTGTAGAAGGCGTCGCGTCCGCCCCTGGCGATTGTCTCGAGCGTGTTGGCGAGCTCGGGGTTGCGGAACATCTCGCCCGGCGCGGGGGCGCGGCCCTCCTTGAAATAGGTCGCGCGGGCATTGGCGAGATCAACCGGTGTGGCCTGCCGTGCGCGCTCGAATGTCTTGAGGTTGCGCGCGAAGTACATCGCGATCACCGGCGCGACCGGGTGGCCTTCGCGCGCATAGCGGATCGCGGGGGCGAGCACCTGCTCCATCGGCAGTTTGCCGTAGCGCGCGTGCAGCGCGAACCATGCATCGACCGTGCCGGGGATGGTGACCGGCAGCGCGCCCACCGGCGGCAGGCTCGTCGCGCCTGCGGGGAGCTTGGCCTTGAGCTCATCCAGTGTCTGGCCGGCAGGCGAGCGGCCCGAGCCGTTGATTCCCACCAGCTCGCCCGTCGCGGGGTCGAGCACGATCGCGAACAGATCCCCGCCGATGCCGTTGCCGGTCGGCTCCATCAGCCCGAGCGCGGCATTGGCGGCGATGGCGGCATCGACCGCGCTGCCGCCCTGCTTCAGAATGTCGAGCGCGATCTGCGTTGCCAACGGGTGCGCGGTCGCGGCCATGGCATGGGGCGCGACCACGGGGCTGCGGCTTCAGTGCGCGCCCACCGGCCGCGCGCCCGGGCCGATGCCCCTGGTCGCCTCTGGCGTGGTGCCGGTATGGGCGGAGGCGGGCGCGGTGTCCCGGGCGAGGAGCGGCGCTGCGACGCCGGGGAACACAAGGGCGGATGCGGCAGCAAGGAGCAGGGGGGCGAGCGTCTTCATGCCGCCGACCCTAAGCCCCGCGCCGCTGTGCGCAAGACCTGTCAGGGCGTGGCAGGCGCCGCAGCGGGTGCGGTTTCGGCAGGCGCTGCCGGCGCCCCGTCCAGCGCGGTGCGGATCACGCCCTGGTCGTGCAGCTTCACCAGCGCATCGACGAAGGCGAGATCCCACATCTCCTCGTAACCCGAGACCGCGAACTTGGGCAGCATCCCCGTGCCCTTGGTGGTCGCGGTCTGCACCACGGCGCCCTTGGCGCGGTCGAACAGCTGCCACTGCACCGAGATCTCGATCGTGCCCTTGTAGCCATCGACCGAGGAGCAGATGTTCATCGCGGTCGGCTCCATCACCGCGCCCAGCAAGACGTCGCCCTTGGCCGCGGATTCGGAGGCAAACAGGTCTGCCGCCTTGGTGATGAGACTGACCCCGCGGTCCTTGAGCGCGCGGGCGACAAGGCCGTCATAGCGCTCCTGTTCCTGGGTCTTCTTCTCGGCGGGAAGCTCGATATTGCTGGGGAACACGCACAGCGTGCCGCCCTTGACGCGGGCCTTGATGCGGTTGGTCTCGGTATCGAGCACCACCCGCGAAAGCTCGAGCGTGCGCGCGGTCGCGGCAGGAGCGGGCGGGGCGGGGGGCAAGGGCTGTTCGGGCGGGGTCGTCGCGGTATCGCCCGGCGGCGTGGCAGGCGCCTGCTGCGCCAGCGCTGGCATGGCCAGCCCGATCAGTCCCGCTGCCACAATGGCGTGGGCTACCCGCATGCTCTATTTCCCCTCGTAAAGTCGCGTCAGCCGTCCTTGCGGCCACGCCTCGTCGCTTAATGGCGGCGCATTGCCAATGCAAGCCGGGTGCTGGCACGCGGCGCGTGCGCGATGCAAAAGGGCCCCCGGCACCAGCGCCGGAGGCCCTCCTTTAGCGTCAGTCCGCGATTGCGGCTCAGGCGTGATATTTCGCCCAGGCCACATCGAAGCGGTCCGCGTTCATCACCTTGTTCCAGGCCGAGATGAAGTCGCACACGAATTTACCCTCGTTCCCGCTCTCGGCATAGACCTCGGCCTGCGCGCGCAGGATCGAGTTGGAGCCGAACACGAGATCGGTGCGGGTCGCGCGCCACTTTTCTGCCCCCGTCGCACGGTCGACACCGACATATTCCTCGTCCCCGCTGTCATCGACCGGCGACCACTTGGTCCCCATGTCGAGCAGGTTGCGGAAGAAGTCGGGCGTGAGCTTGCCCGGGGTCTGCGTCAACACGCCGATGCGGTGGCCGTGGTGGGCGTGATCGCTCACCGCGCCCAGCGCCCGCATCCCGCCGACCAGCACGGTCATCTCGGGCACCGACAGGCCGAGCAGGTGCGCCCGGTCGATCAGCATCTCCTCGGTGCGGACCTGCGCCTTGGTCTTGAGGTAGTTGCGGAAGCCGTCGGCGAAGGGCTCCAGCGGTTCGAAGCTCGCCGCATCGGTGTGTTCCTCGGTCGCATCGCCGCGACCGCCGGTGAAGGGCACGGTGACATCGAAGCCCGCGTCCTTCGCCGCCTTCTCGACCGCTGCCGAGCCCGCCAGCACGATGGCATCGGCCATGCTCAGCGAGCCGCGATGGGCTTCGATGGTGTCCAGCACCTTGCCCAGCTCCGCCGGGTCATTGACTGCCCACGAACGCTGCGGCTCCAGACGGATACGCGCGCCGTTGGCCCCGCCGCGGTGATCCGAATTGCGGTAGGTCGAGGCCGAGGCCCAGGCCGCCTTGACCAGCTCGCGCACCGACAGGCCCGAGGCAAGAATGGCGTCCTTGAAGCGGGCGACTTCCGCATCCGAAGGCGCGGTTCCGGCGGGCACAGGATCCTGCCAGATCAGCGTTTCCGAGGGCACTTCCGGCCCGAGGTAGCGCACCCTGGGCCCCATGTCGCGGTGGCACAGCTTGAACCACGCGCGGGCGAAGGCATCGTCAAGCGCGGCCGGATTGGCGAGGAACCGCTCGGAGATCGCGCGGTAGCCGGGATCGTTCTTCAGCGCCATGTCGGCGGTGGTCATGATCGTCGGCACGCGCTTGTTCGGGTCGCGCGCGTCGGGGGCCATGTCTTCGGGATCGGGATTGATCGGGGTCCACTGGTGCGCGCCCGCGGGCGACTTCACCAGTTCGAAGTCGTACTTGAACAGCAGGCGGAAGTAATCGTGGCTCCAGCTGGTCGGGTTGTTCGACCACGCCCCCTCGATGCCCGAGGTGGTGATGTTGCCCGCGGCGATCTCGTCCGCATCGTTGAGCCAGCCGAAGCCCATCAGGTGCAGGTCCTCGCTTTCCGGAGCGCCGCCGAAGGTGTCGGCCGGGTGCGCGCCGTGGGCCTTGCCGAAGGCATGGCCGCCCGCGACCAGTGCCACGGTTTCCTCGTCGTTCATCGCCATGCGGGCGAAGGTCTCGCGCATGTCGCGGGCCATGCCCTCGGGGTCATGCGGGTTGCCCTGCGGCCCTTCGGGATTGACGTAGATGAGACCCATCTGGATCGCGGCGAGCGGGTTTTCGAGCGCGTGGCCTTCCTTGGGATTGATGCGGGTGGCAACGCCTTCGTTGACCCACTGTTCTTCCGTACCCCAGTAGACGCTTTCGGGCTCGAACACGTCAGCGCGGCCGCCGCCGAAGCCGAACACCGGGCCGCCCATGCTCTCGATCGCGACATTGCCGGCGAGGATGAAGAGATCCGCCCAGCTGACGTTCTTGCCGTATTTCTGCTTGATCGGCCACAGCAGGCGGCGCGCCTTGTCGAGGTTGCCGTTGTCGGGCCAGGAGTTGAGCGGGGCAAACCGCTGCTGCCCGCTGTTGGCACCGCCCCGGCCATCACCCGTACGGTAAGTACCCGCCGCGTGCCAGGCCATGCGGATGAAGAAGGGGCCGTAGTGGCCATAGTCCGCCGGCCACCAGGGCTGGCTGTCGGTCATCAGCGCGGTGAGATCGGCCTTCAATGCCGCGTAATCGAGCGCGTTGAAGGCCTCGGCATAGTCGAAGTCCTCGCCATAGGGATTGGCGCTCTGGCCGCGCTCGGTCAGGATGTCGACCTGCAATGCCTGCGGCCACCAGTCGCGATTGGTGCGGCCCAGCAGACCCCGCATATCCATGCTGCCGTGGAAGGGGCAACCCCCGCTCATCTCTCCGGTTTTTGCGTCCATGATGTCTCTCCTCTGACATGGCGAAATGCAGACTCGCGTCGCTGCCGCGTAGCCTATGGAGAGAGAATGACGCTTTCAGGATGTTGCGTCCAATCGATTAATGCGGAGGGTTTGATTGAGCGGGGCGATTAATCAAAGGGTGCGGGTATGAACGAGAACGGGCTCCCCATGGGGAGCCCGCAAGGCCGAACGGCCGCCCGCAGCGACGCGACCTTCAGGTCGCATGAGCGAGGAAGCGCGTCCGCGGAGGCGGGCGCGCCCTAACAAATTACGCCGCCTGCGCCACCTCTTCCACCGGTTCGTTGCGGATCAGGAAGTCGAACGCCCCCAGGCCCGCCTTTGCGCCTTCGCCCATCGCGACGACGATCTGCTTGTGCGGCACGGTGGTGCAGTCGCCCGCGGCGTAGATGCCCGGGATGCTGGTCGCGCCGTGATCGTCGATCACGATCTCGCCGAACTTCGACAGCTCCAGCCCCGTCTCGCGCAGCCATTCGGTGTTGGGGACGAGGCCGATCTGGACGAACACGCCTTCGAGCGCGATCCGGCGTTCGTCGCCATTGGCGCGGTTCTTGACCACGAGGCCGTTCACGCGGGTGCCGTCACCCAGCACCTCGGTGGTCTGGCCGTTGGTGATGATCTCGACGTTCGGCATCGAGCGCAGCTTGCGCTGGAGCACCTCGTCGGCGCGCAGCTTCACGTCGAATTCGATCAGCGTCACGTGGCCGACGATTCCCGCGAGATCGATCGCCGCCTCGACGCCCGAATTGCCGCCGCCGATCACCGCGATGCGCTTGCCCTTGAACAGCGGGCCGTCGCAATGCGGGCAATAGGCCACGCCCTTGTTGCGATACTCCGCCTCGCCCGGCACGCCGAGGTTGCGCCAGCGCGCGCCGGTGGAGAGGATCAGCGAGCGCGCCTTGAGGGTTGCGCCGTTGGCCATCACCACCTCGTGATAACCGCCGACGTCCTTCGCCGCGCGCAGCTCCACCGCGCGCGCAAGGTCCATCAGGTCGATGTCATATTCGCCGACGTGCTGCTTGAGGCTGTCGGTGAGCTTGGGGCCTTCGGTGTAGGGGGTGCCGGGGAGGTTCTCGATCCCGAGCGTGTCCATCAACTGGCCGCCGAAGCGTTCAGCTGCAATGCCAGTCCGAAAACCCTTGCGCGCGGTATAGACCGCCGCCGCAGCGCCCGCCGGGCCGCCGCCCACCACCAGCACCTCGAAAGGCGCCTTGGCGGCGAGCCTCTCGGCCTGCCTGGCATCGGCGTTCTTGTCGAGCTTCGCCAGAATCTCGGCCAGTTCCATCTTGCCGTTGTAGAAGCTCTCGCCATTCAAGAAGGTCGCAGGGACCGCCATGATGTCGCGGCGTTCGACTTCGTCCTGGAAGGTGCCGCCCTCGATCAGCGTCGCGGTGATGCGCGGGTTCTCGAGCGCCATCAGGGTGAGCGCCTGCACCACATCCGGGCAGTTGTGGCACGACAGCGAGAAGAACATCTCGAAATGGTAATCGCCTTCCAGCGCGCGGACCTGCTCGATCAGATCAGCGTCGACCTTCGGCGGATGCCCGCCGGCCCACAGCAGCGCGAGCACCAGCGACGTGAATTCGTGACCCATCGGGAGCCCTGCAAAGCGCACCCACTTCTCCGCATCGCTCGCGCGGCGGATGACGAAACTGGGCTTTCGCGCATCGGTCCCGTCGAAACGCGCGGTGACAAGGTCGTGGAGCCCGGCGATCTGTCCGATCAGCTGTCGGGTCTGGCGCGACTTCTCGCTGTCGTCGAGCGAGGCGATCAGTTCGATCCCCTCGCGAAGATTGCCGAGATAGGTCTTGAGCTGGGCCTGCATGGCAGCATCGAGCATGGGTGTCCTCCGGGCGCGGCAAGCGCGCCGAACCTGTGATCCGTGGGGAAGGGCAACACGGGACCGGATGCCGCCTTTGCCCGCAAAGGGGGGGGAGGGGCGAAGGGACTTCCGGCCCCGGCTACGACCCGAGGGCTCTTGTGAAAGGCTCTCGGGATTTGCGACCGGCGGCGAGGCCAAAGGGGGGGGAGGCCCTGCCGCCGATCGGTTCGTGTGGCCCGAAGGCCTCAGATCTTGCCGACGAGGTCGAGCGAGGGGGCGAGCGTGTCGCTGCCTTCTTCCCACGCCGCCGGGCAAACCTGGCCGGGGTTGGCGCGCACATACTGCGCGGCCTTGATCTTGCGGGTCAGTTCGTTGGCGTTGCGGCCGACGCCCTCGCAGGTGATTTCCATGATCTGGATCACGCCATCGGGATCGACCACGAAGGTCGCGCGGTCGGCAAGGCCGGCGCCTTCACGCAGCACGCCGAAGTTGTTCGACAGCACGTGGTTCTGGTCGCCCAGGAACGGGAAGGTCAGCTTGCCGATCTTGTCCGAGGTGTCGCTCCACGCCTTGTGGCTGAAATGCGTGTCGGTCGAGACGGCATAGACTTCGACGCCCATCGCCTGGAGCGTGGCGTACTTTTCGCCCATGTCTTCCAGTTCGGTCGGGCACACGAAGGTGAAATCGGCCGGGTAGAAGAAGAACACCGACCACTTGCCGGCGAGATCCGCGTCGGTGACGGTGAAGAAGTCCTTGCCCTTCTGGAAGGCGGTGGCGGTGAAGGGCTTGAGGGTCGAACCGATGATACCCATGGGAGTTTGTCCTTATCCGGGTGGTTGAGAGGAAAATCGACGCTGCCCAGATAGCGATTGCCGCGCTGCACAAAAGCGCATTTGTGCGATTGCGAAAATCGGTTTTTTCAATCGTCGCGGCGGGAACCGATCGGATTTTCCTTCGCTGCCGTGCGGCTGCCGCTGTGTCGGAACGGGCGCAGGCAAGGCTAACGCCAGTTCACCGCGTTCCTGCGGCGGACCGTGTCCGATATGCCGCAGGCTGTAGAAACCAGCCCGGCGCCGCAAGAGTTCTCGTCCTGAAAAGCTTTTTATCCTAATAATATTACAAGTTTGACGCCTAACCCGTAACTCATTGGCGGCGTTCGTCTTGTATCAACCATGGCCCGGTTTGCGCGGGCCCGGTCCGCGTGGCATTGTCCGTATCCTGCAGAGGCCACAACCAGTTTGAGGGAACAACGATCGCATGTCCGAAAACTATGGCAAACCCGCCATCCTCCCCGTTGCGTTCGATTTCGAGAAGGCACGGCTCGACCGCACCGAGCCCTATATGACCCTGTCGCGCAAGGACGTGCTCGGCATCGTCCAATCGGCCTTCGACGAATTCGGCCCGGCATCCGAAAGGCTGGTCGCGGTCAAGCGCGAGGTGCTCGCCGAGGTTGCCGAGGGCAAGCTCGCCCATGCGCTGCGCACCGCGATCGTCGGTGCTGGCGCGGTGCGCTGCACCTGGTGCCGCTAGGGACTTGCACCGCCCGGCCTGCGTGATAGCAGCCGGCGGCATGCGTGTGCTTCTGACCGGATCCTCGGGCTGGCTCGGCCGCTTTCTGGCCCCTGCCCTGACGTGCGCGGGCCATGACGTGACCGGGCTCGACATCGCGCCGGGCGCACATACCGGCATCATCGGCAGCATCGCCGATGGTACGCTGGTCGAACGGCTGTTTGCCGAACACCGGTTCGAGGGCGTGGTCCACGCCGGCGCGCTGCACAAGCCCGACATCGCCCGCTATCCCGCGCAGGCCTTCGTCGAGGTCAACGTGACCGGCACGCTGGGCCTGCTCGATGCTGCGGTGCGGCATGGCGCGGGGCGCTTCGTCTTCACCTCCACCACCTCGCTGATGATCACGCGCGACATCCGCGACGAGGTGGCCGGGCAAGCCGTGTGGCTCGACGAGACCAGCGGGCCCTTGCAACCGCGCAACATCTACGGCGTCACCAAGCGCGCCGCGGAGGAGCTGTGCCGGCTGTATCACGATCTCCACGGCCTGCCGGTGATCGCCTTGCGGGTCTCGCGCTTCTTCCCCGAGGATGACGATACCCACGCGGTCCCTGCGGGCGAGAACCTCAAGGCCAATGAATTCCTGAACCGCCGCCTGACGGTGGAGGACTGCGCCGCCGCGCACCTCGCCGCGCTCGATGCAGCGCCGCGCGTGGGCCACGGCGTCTATGTCGTGAGCGCAGCCCCGCCCTTCACCCGTGCCGATGCCGCGCGGCTCAGGACGGACGCGGCCGGGCTGATCGCCGAGCGCTTCCCCGAGGCCCCGGCGCTCTACGCCGCGCGCGGATGGGTGCTGCCGACGAGCATCGGGCGGGTCTATGATCCCTCGGCGATAGAACGCGACCTTGGGTTCCGCTGCGCCGCGGATTTTGCAGCCGTGCTGGCGGCCTTGCGAGACGGCGGCCCGCTGCCCTTCACCCATGATCCCGGCTACGTCCCGCCCAAGGAGCTGGGGCGCTGAAATGCTCTCGGTGCAGGATGCGCTGAAACCGGCGCGCAGCGCCGCAAGCCCGAACGGGCGCCCGCCGCGACGCTGGCGAAGCCAGCAGGAGCGGGGAACTGGCAGCCCGCAGGGGCTGCTGCCTCAACCAATCTGAGCGCGGTGCAGCAACTTGTGGTCCGCCAGCACCAGCGCCATCATCGCCTCGACCACCGGCGTGCCGCGGATGCCGACGCACGGATCGTGACGGCCCTTGGTGACGACCTCAACCGCCTCTCCGGCCGAATTGATCGATTCCACCGGGGTGAGGATCGAGGAGGTCGGCTTGAACGCCACCCGGCACACCACCGGCTGCCCGGTCGAAATGCCGCCCGCCGTGCCGCCCGCATGGTTGGCGAGGAATTCGGGCTTGCCGCCCGCGCCGGGGCGCATCCGGTCGGCGTTCTCTTCGCCCGAAAGGCGCGCGGCTTCGAAGCCGTCACCGATCTCGACGCCCTTCACGGCATTGATGCTCATCATCGCGGCCGCAAGGTCGCTTTCGAGCTTGGCATAGATCGGCGCTCCCCAGCCGGCGGGGACGCCCTGCGCCACGCACTCCACAATCGCGCCCAAGGAGGATCCGGCCTTCCTCGCCGCATCGACCTTTTCCTCCCAGCGCTTCGCCGCAGCGGCGTCGGGGCAGAAGAACGGGTTGTTGCCGATCTCGGCGTAGTCGATGGCCGCCGGATCGATCCGGTCGCCGCCCAATTCGCAGACATAGGCGGTGATGGTGACTTCGGGGATGACGAGCCGCGCCACCGCGCCCGCCGCCACCCGCGCCGCCGTCTCGCGCGCGGATGACCGCCCGCCGCCGCGATAGTCGCGGATGCCGTATTTGGCGTCATAGGCGTAATCGGCATGGCCCGGGCGATATTGCTGCGCTATCTGCGAGTAGTCCTTCGAGCGCTGGTCGGTGTTCTCGATCATCAGGCTGATCGGCGTGCCTGTCGTGCGCCCTTCAAACGCCCCCGAAAGGATGCGCACCAGATCATCCTCGCGCCGCTGGGTGGTGAAGCGGCTGGTGCCGGGCTTGCGCGCATCCATGAAGGGCTGAATGAATTCCTCGCTGATGGCGAGCCCCGGCGGGCACCCGTCGACGACCGCGCCCAGCGCGGGCCCGTGGCTCTCTCCCCAGGTGGTGAAGCGCAGCACGCGCCCGAAGGTGTTCCAGCTCATGGGAGGGCTCCTTACCGCAAAAGTGCCGCATGTCGAGCGGGGGCGCTTTGCCCTGAAGGGTTCACACAAAGGCACAAAGACACAAAGAGGGCGGGAAATTCCTCGACGCGGACGCCCTTTCGCTCACTCCTTTGTGTCTTTGTGACTTTGTGTGAAATCCTCCCAGTGCCTCGCAGCAAAGCGATTTCCTACCAGGAACAAAGCTGGTACACATGCGCCATGACCTGTCTTCAGCCCTTCTCCGAGCGCGATTTCCGGCCCCGCACGGGGAAGGAGAGAATTCCCGCTCTGGACAGTGTCTCATTGTCTCCTACACGGCGGCCAAGCCAGTTGCGGACAGGGCGCGGGCGGCTCTGGCCTTGGCGCGGCGGATGGGGCACGACCACTCCATGATTGCGAAGCTATCGGGCAGACTGGACGCGACCGGTGAGGACTGGGCGGTGGTCGACGTGGGCGGGGTGGGCTACCTCGTCCACTGCTCCAGCCGCACCCTCGCCGCGCTGGGCGAAGTGGGAGAGGCCTGCACCGTCCACACCGAATTGCAGGTGAGCGAGAACGACATGCGGCTCCTCGGGTTTGCCGAGCAGGCCGAGCGCGACTGGTTCCGGCTGCTGACCGGCGTGCAGGGGGTGGGCAGCAAGGTCGGCCTCGCGATCCTCTCCGCGCTCTCGACCGGAGAACTGCGCGACGCCTGCGGCAAGGGCGACGCCGCGATGGTGGCGCGGGCGCAGGGCGTGGGGCCGAAGCTGGCGGGGCGGATCGTCAACGAGCTGAAGGATAGAGCTGGAGCCATGCCCGGCGGTGCCGGACATGGCAGCCCGGCCGGTGGCGCGGGCGCGCCTCGGCCGCAAGGCGGCCTCGGCGCGGACGCGGCGAGCGCTTTGGAGAACCTCGGCTTCAAGCCCGCGGTGGCGGCACAGGCCGTGGCGCGGGCTTTGGAGGAACTGGGCGAAGGAGCGAGCGAGGGCGATCTGATCCGCGTTGCGCTGAAGAAGGCGGCTGGGTGATGGGACGTCGGCTACATTTCGTCGGAGATGCCTTCGTTACGGCAGTCGGAGTTGCGCTCGCGGCAACCGCCGCATTGGGTCTGGTGGTGTACGCTGTCCTTCAGTCGAACGTGCTGCTCGCCTTCTTTGCGTGCGGGCTCTTTTGGATCGCATTCGATTGGTCAAGAAATGCAATTGTTGCGAGCAAAATTGCACCTTGGCAACGCCTCTCAATCACTGAGGGTCTCATGAGCCTTGCGGGAGAAAAGCGCAGTCTTTCCGACCTTAAGGCAATCAAGTATGTAGTGAGCTACACTAAGAAGAGGGTCAACTTCATACCCTCTGGCACCGATGTCACGGGTCTTCTTGTTTTAGAGTTTGTCGACGGGTCAAATTGGTTGCTTAGGTCAGGTGTGGGAATCCTCACCATGATAGATGGCAACCGAGGCGCCGAAGATACGAAGATGATGGTCCGCGTCGTCTTCGCTATCAGCAAGAGCACTGGCATAACTGCCGAGCGGATTTCCTCAGAGCAGTTTGCCGCAATTGTGCAAAATGACTGACCCCCTCCACACCCCCACCCGCCAGCCCGGCGACCCTGACGCCGCGCTGCGCCCGCGCAGGCTCGCCGAGTTCGTCGGGCAGGAGGCGGCCAAGGGGAACCTTGCCGTCTTCATCGCCGCCGCGCGGGCAAGAGGCGAGGCGATGGATCACACCTTGTTCTTCGGGCCCCCGGGCCTCGGCAAGACCACGTTGGCGCAGATCATCGCGGGCGAGTTGGGGGTGGGCTTCCGCGCCACCAGCGGCCCCGTGATCGCCAAGGCGGGGGACTTGGCTGCGCTGCTCACCAATCTCGAACCGCATGACGTGCTGTTCATCGACGAGATCCACCGCCTCTCGCCGGTGGTGGAGGAAGTGCTTTATCCCGCGATGGAGGACCGCGCGCTCGATCTCATCATCGGCGAGGGGCCGAGCGCGCGCAGCGTGCGGATCGACCTGCCGCCCTTCACGCTGATCGGGGCGACCACGCGGCAAGGCCTGCTCACCACGCCGCTGCGGGACCGCTTCGGCATCCCGGTCAGGCTCAACTTCTACACCCACGAGGAGCTGGAGCGGGTCGTCACCCGCGCGGCGGGCCTCATGGGCCTCGCGATCGCGCCCGATGGTGCGCACGAGATCGCCCGCCGCTCGCGCGGGACGCCCCGCGTCGCCGGCCGCCTGCTGCGGCGCGTGCGCGACTTCGCCGATGTGGCGGGCAGCACCACTGTCACCCGCCATGTGGCCGACGAGGCGCTGACCCGGCTCGAGATCGACCGGCTCGGGCTCGACCTCATGGACCGCCGCTACCTCACGATGATTGCCGCCATCTACAAGGGCGGACCCGTTGGGATCGAGACACTTGCGGCAGGCCTTGCCGAGCCGCGCGACACGGTGGAGGAGGTGGTCGAGCCCTATCTCATCCAGCTGGGTCTGGTGGCCCGCACGGCCAGGGGCCGCGTGCTCAACGATGCCGGCTGGGCGCATCTGGAGATTCAGCCGCCCCGAGAATCACCCGGCAGCCAGGGCGCGCTGTTCGAGGATTGAGTCCGAGCCCGATCCGGCGCCAGCGTTAACCAAGCGGCTAACCACACCCCCGGTTTCGGTGCCAGTTCGGGACAGGGCAGGCGAAATCCCGGGATTCGGCAGCGATTCGCCCGCGATCCGAGGCCTCTGCTTGGTTAACCCGATTGCCCCTGTGCCGCTTCTGACATCAATAGGAGGCTGGATTTGGAGGAATTGCGGCAGTCCCGCACCCCTCCCGTGCAAACAGGGTATACGACCATGTCGCTCAAACTGGCCATCGCGAAGCTCTCCGCCGCAGCGGCGGGCGTCGCATTGTTGCAAGGGGGTGCGGTGCGCATGGCCGAACCGATGAACACCAGCGCGCCCGACTTCGCGACCAATATCGACGGGAAGCTGATCCAGGTCGATCCGGTCACCGGCGCGCGCTACATCAAGACCCGCGAGCGCATCATCGAGGTGCCCGAGCAGCGCCGCCGCCGCATTGTCGAGCGCACGGTCGAATGCCAGCCGGTGGGCCCCGCAGGCCCCGGAGGCGCGGCGAGCCGGCCGGCGGGCGCGGTGCAGGCCTATTATGACGCCAGCCAGTGCCCCCCGATCGCACAGATCGCCTACATGCCCGCCCCGCTTCCGCCGCTTCCGCCGATCTCGGGCGGCGGCGGGTCGGGCGGCGGCTGGGGCGGCGGCTGGGGTGGTGGCTTCGGCGGCGGCGGCGGCTTCGGCGGCGGCTTCTTCGGAGGCTTCTTCGGCGGCGGCGGGTCCTCTTCGGGCGACGTTTCGGTCTCGACCACCACCTCGACCTCGACCTCGGGCAGCAGCGGCGGTTCGAGCAGCGGCTCGTCGAGCGGTTCGAGCGGCATCGTGATCGATATCGACATCGACAATTCGACCTCGACAACCTCGTCCTCGGGCCAGATCTCCTCGACCACCACCTCATCCTCGGGCGTGGTGACCTCCTCGACCGGTCAGGTTTCGAGCAGCACGGGCCAGGTGTCGAGCAGCACCGGGCAGGTCTCCAGCAGCACCGGCGCGGTTTCGAGCACCAGCAGCACCGGCGCGGTTTCGAGCAGCACGGGGCAGGTATCGAGCACCAGCTCCTCGGGCAATGTCTCGTCTTCGACCGGGCAGGTCTCCTCGTCGGGCAATGTGTCGAGCTCGACCGGTCAGGTGTCGTCGTCTTCGGGCAATGTCAGCTCTTCGGGCAATGTTTCGAGCTCGTCCGGCAACGTGTCGAGCTCCTCTGGCAATGTCAGCTCCTCGACCGGCGCGGTGACCAGTTCGGGTTCATCGAGCTCCTCGTCTTCGTCGTCGTCCTCGTCGAGCTCTTCGTCGTCCTCCTCCTCGTCGGGCGGGGCGACCAGCGGCGGGTCTTCGGGCGACATGACCAGCAGCACCAGCAGCAGCTCGTCGTCGGGCAGCAGTTCCTCCTCTTCGAGCAGCAGCGGGTCTTCGGGGTCGAGCTCGTCTTCGTCTTCCTCGAGCAGCAGCAGCAGCTCGTCATCCTCCTCGTCCTCGGGCAGCACCAGCGGCAGCAGCGGGACCACGGGCGGCAACGACGTGCCCGCGCCGCCGATGACGATCCTGTTTGGCCTCGCCGCCGCCGCGATCCTCGGACGCCGCAAGCTCGTCGGCTGAGGCGAGCGCACCGCATAACGCAAAAGGGCGGCCTTGCGGGGCCGCACTTTTTCGTTGGTGCGCGGATGCCTACTCGCTCTGAGGCTTGCCGACCGGCTGCCCTGCGGCTTCCCAGGCGAGGATCCCGCCTGCGAGGTGCTCGACCGGCCCGCCTGTCACCGCCGCCAGATTCTCGCCCGCGATCGCCGAGCGCCGGCCCGAGCGGCAATAGAGCACCACCTCGCGCCCGTCCGACAGATCGAGCCTCGCCGGATCGAAGGTGTCGAGCGCGATGTGCTCGGCCCCCGGGATCGTGCATTGGGCAACCTCTGCATCGGTGCGCACGTCGATCAGGCGGACATTGCCGGCCTTGATCTTGGCGGCAAGCTCATCAGGCGAAAGCGCTACCAGCGGGGCGTGCGCGGGCGGCACTGCTGCCGCCGCGTCCCCCGCAGTCCCGGCGAACGCCAGCTCGAAGCCAAGCGGGATCGAGGGCGTGTCGCGCTTGCCCTTGGACTCGCCCGCCTCGTCCCCGCAGGCCGGCAGCGCCAGCAGCAGGGCGGGAGCGATCAGGAGCGTGGCGCGACCTCGTCTCATGCGGCTCCCTATGCCGCAAGCTTGCGCAGAACGTAATGGAGAATCCCGCCGTGGCGGTAATATTCCATCTCGTTTGCGGTATCGATGCGGCACAGCGCGGTGAAGCTGAACTGCGAGCCGTCCTCGCGGGTGACTTCGACCGTGACGTCCTGGCCCGGCACGAGGTCGGCAAGGCCGCGGATCGAGAAGGTGTCGGTCGCGGCAAGGCCCAAGGTCTGGCGGGTGTCGCCATCCTTGAATTGCAGCGGCAGCACGCCCATGCCGACGAGGTTCGAGCGGTGGATACGCTCGAAGCTCTCGACGATCACCATGCGGACACCCAGAAGGATCGTGCCCTTGGCCGCCCAGTCACGCGAGGAGCCGGTGCCGTATTCCTTGCCGCCGATGACGACCAGCGGCGTGCCGTCGTCCTTGTGCTTCATGGCCGCATCGTAGATCGCCATGGTCTCGCCGCCATAGGTCGAGAAGCCCCCTTCGACGCCCGGGACCATCTCGTTCTTGATGCGGATATTGGCGAAGGTGCCGCGCATCATGACTTCGTGGTGGCCGCGGCGCGAGCCGTAGGAGTTGAAATCCTTCTTGGCGACCTGGTTGCTCATCAGGAACTTGCCGCCCGGGCTGTCTTCCTTGATCGAGCCTGCGGGCGAGATGTGGTCGGTGGTGACCGAATCCCCGAGGATCGCCAGCGGCTTTGCATCAAGGATGTCGGTGACCGGCGCCGGGGTCATGGTCATGCCCTCGAAATAGGGCGGGTTGGCGACGTAGGTGCTGCCAGCGCGCCACTGGTAGGTGTCGGAAGGCTCGACGGTGATCGCCTGCCAGTGCTCGTCGCCGTCATAGACGTTGGCGTAGCGGCTTTCGAACATCGAGCGGTCGATGTTGGCGGCGCGGTGCTGCGCGACTTCGGCGTTGGTCGGCCACAGATCGGCGAGCATCACCGGATCGCCGTTCTGGTCGTGGCCGATCGGGGTGGTGGTGATGTCTTCGGTAACGGTGCCCTTCAATGCATAGGCGACGACCAGCGGCGGCGAGGCGAGGAAGTTGGCGCGCACGTCGGGCGAAACGCGGCCCTCGAAGTTGCGGTTGCCCGACAGTACGCTCGCGGCGACGATGTCGTTGCCGTTGATCGCGGCGCTGATCGGCGCGGCGAGCGGGCCCGAATTGCCGATGCAGGTGGTGCAGCCATAGCCGACAAGGTCGAAGCCGACCGCGTCCAGGTGCTCCTGCAAGCCCGACTTCACCAGATAATCGGTCACCACCTGCGAGCCGGGAGCAAGCGAGGTCTTGACCCACGGCTTGGGCTTCAACCCCTTCTCGTTGGCCTTCTTGGCGACGAGGCCTGCGGCGATCAGCACATCGGGGTTCGAGGTGTTGGTGCACGAGGTGATCGCGGCGATCACCACGTCGCCGTCACCGATGTCGTGGTCCTTGCCCTCCACGCCGACGCGCGCCGGGGCGCTCTTGCCGTAGGACTTGGCGAGATCGGCGTTGAACAGGTCGTCGACCTCGGGGAGGATCACCTTGTCCTGCGGGCGCTTGGGGCCGGCGAGGCTGGGGACGACGGTGCCCATGTCCAGCTGCAAGGTTTTGGTGAAGACCGGGACGCCCGCCGGATCGAACCACATGCCCTGCGCCTTGGAATAGGCTTCGACCAGCGCAATGGTGTCCTCGCTGCGGCCGGTCAAACGCAGGTAATCGAGGGTCTTGTCGTCGATCCCGAAGAAGCCGCAGGTCGCGCCGTATTCGGGTGCCATGTTGGCGATGGTCGCGCGGTCGGCGAGGGTAAGGTTGGCGACGCCCGGACCGTAGAACTCCACGAACCGCCCGACGACGCCGACATTGCGGAGCATCTGCACGCAGGTCAGCACGAGGTCGGTCGCGGTCACGCCTTCGGCCATCGCGCCTTCGAGGTAGAAGCCGACCACTTCGGGGATCAGCATCGAGACCGGCTGGCCGAGCATCGCGGCCTCGGCCTCGATCCCGCCCACGCCCCAGCCCAGCACGCCCAGACCATTGATCATGGTGGTATGGCTGTCGGTGCCGACGCAGGTGTCGGGATAGGCGACCATCACGCCGTCAGGGCCTTCGGACGACCACACCGCGCGCGCCAGATGTTCAAGGTTGACCTGGTGGCAGATACCGGTGCCCGGGGGCACAGCGGTGAAGTTCTGGAAGCTCTTGGAGCCCCACTTGAGGAAGTCGTAGCGCTCGGCATTGCGCTCGTATTCCAAGGCCATGTTGGCTTCCATCGCCTTGGGGTGGCCGAATTCGTCGACCATCACCGAGTGGTCGATGACGAGGTTGACCGGCACCAGCGGGTTGATCTTGGCGGTATCGCCGCCGAGTGTCTTGATCGCATCGCGCATCGCGGCAAGGTCGACCACACAGGGCACGCCGGTGAAATCCTGAAGCAGCACGCGCGCCGGGCGGTACTGGATTTCCTCGCCGGTCACGGGGTTCGCCTGCCAGTCGACCACCGCCTGGATGTGCTCGCGCGCGACGGTGAAGCCGCCGTCCTCGAAGCGCAGCAGGTTTTCGAGCAGCACTTTCATCGAGATCGGCAGCTTGCTGATGTCGCCCAGCTGCTCGGCCGCCTTGGCGAGCGAGTAATAGGCATACTGCTTGCCGTTCACGTCAAGCATCTGGCGCGTGCCGAGCGAATCCTGGCCGATTGCGGTCATGGGAGGGTTCCGTCCTTTCAGGTTGGTCCGCCCCCGATCCACCAAGGGCAGGAATACGCCGCGCGTCCTGCGCGCCCTCGCGCCCGAGGTCAAGGGGGGTTGCCCAAGGCCAATCGTCTCAGACCGCGACTGCTGCCTGCACCCGGGCTGCGCGGGCGGCGATCCAGCAGCCGGTGACGATCAGCGCGGTGCCGGCGAGCGTGGGCAAGGTGACCGCCTCCCGGAAGAACACCCAGCCGGTGATCGCCGCCCAGACGAAGCCCGAATACTCGGTCGGCACCAGCACGCTGGCGGGCGCCCGGGCATAGGCGAAGGCGATCGCGAAGGAACCGCACACCGTCAGCACCGCCGAAATGCCGAGCGGCAGCATCGCCGCCGCCTGCGGGGTCTGCCACAAGAGCGGGGCGAGCAGCAGCAGGACGATGGCGCTGACCCCGCTGTGGAAGGTCGCGATCTCCAGCGCGCTCGCGACCTGCGCCTGCCGCCGGATGATGATGAAGTTGTAGGCATAGAGCAGCGCCGAGACGAACACCGAGGCGATCCCCACCATCGCCTCCTCGCCCATCCCTCCGCTGCCGATCCGCCCGCCGACGATCACCAGCGTGCCCGCAAAGCCGAGCACGCTCGCCCCGATCGCCCGCCGGCTGATCGTCTCGCCCAGCAGCACGCGGGCAAGGTAGAGCGCGATCAGCGGGGCGATGAAGGACAGCGCGATCGCCTCGGCGAGCGGCAGGAGGGTGATCGAATGGAAGAAGGTCAGCGCCATGAAGGCCGAGACCACCCCGCGTTCCAAATGCAGCTTCAGCACCGCCCGCTGCGGCATCCGCCCGCCGCGCAGCCGCCACAGGGGTGCGACCAGCGCGGTGCCGATCACCGCGCGCAGGGTGGTCGCGGTATAGGCGCCGATCAGCAGCGCGGCCTCCTTCATGAAGGCGTCCATCAGCGACAGGAAGCCGACCCCGGCGAGCGCTGCGGCGAACGGCAGCAGGGCGTGGTGGGGTTGCGGCGCGGCGTGGCTCATGGGCGCGGCCATAAGCCGGTCCGGCGCGAAGGTCACGCCCCCCTCATCTGCGGAGGGATCAGGGTCTCTCAAGGGTGTGAACATTAATGCAGGTGAAAGCCAAGATGGTTGATAGGGGCATGACGCAGCGGGTATGAACGCAGGCGAATTGCGATGCCGCCAATCTCCGGGCGGCACGGGGCGAGAAGGCAAGACATCGATGACAAGGTTCCCGGGCAAGTTGGCTGGCGGCGTCACTGTCACTTGGGCGGCCGCAGCGCTGGTGGCGACGGCAACGGCGGCGCTGGCGCAGGACGCCGCGGCGCCCGCCCCTGCCCCTGCCGCTTCGCCCAAGCCCGCCGAGGCGTTCTCGCAGGCCTTCCCGCCGACCGTCTCGCAGCCGGTGGTGCAGGCCGTCCCCCAGGCCGCCCCGCTGGTCCAGACCTGGACCGTCGCGCAGGCGCAGGCGCTGGTCGCGGTGATCGAGGGCATCGGGGCCGAGGGCCTCGACCCCAGGGACTACGACCTCGCCCCGCTCAAGACCGCGATTGCCGCGGGCGCTTCGGCCGGGCTCGACCAGATGGCCTCGCAGAGCTTCATCTGGCTGGTCGAGGACCTGCGTGACGGGCGCACCCCGATGGAGGCGCGCCAGCAGTGGTTCGTGGTCGACCCGGACCGCGATGCCAACCCTTCGGGCAACGTCCTGGCCGAGGCGCTCAAGAGCGGGGACATCGCGGGCACGCTGATGAAGCTCAATCCCACCCATCCCGATTACGCCCGCCTCAAGGCCGAACTCGCCGCGACCTCGGACGGGCAGGCCGCGCGCCGCAAGCTGATCCGCGCCAATATGGACCGCTGGCGGTGGCTGGCGCGTGATTTGGGCCCGCAATACCTCATCACCAACGTGCCCGAATTCCAGCTGCGGCTGACGGTCAAGAACAAGATCGTCAGCACCTATCGCACGATTGTCGGCAAGCCCGGGCGCACCGCCACGCCGCAATTGGCCGAGGTGGTCGAAGGCGTCGTGTTCAACCCGACCTGGACGGTGCCGCAATCCATCGTCAAGGGCGAGGGGCTGGGCGCGCGGGTGCTCGCCAGCCCTGCCTGGGGCCGTGCCAACGGCTATGTCGCCACCAAGTCCGCGAACGGCACGATCACCGTGGTCCAGCAGCCCGGGCCGGGCAATTCGCTCGGACGGATGAAGCTCGAAATGCCCAACGAGCATGCGATCTTCTTCCACGACACGCCCTCGCGCCACCTTTTTGCCGCCGATTTCCGCGCCCTTTCGCACGGCTGCGTGCGCACCGAGCGGGCGCTGGAACTGGCGATGACGATGGCGATCCTCGGCAAGGGCGCGACCAAGGAAGAAGCCGTCGCGATCGCCAATTCGGGCAAATATACCAAGGTCATGCTCGCCAAGCAGTGGCGCGCCTACATCACCTATTTCACCATGGCGACCGACATCAACGGCGAGATGGCGACCTTTAAGGACATCTACGGCCGCGACGGGCCGGTGCTCGCCAGCCTCGACAAGCCGCGGGTGCGCAACCGTTCGGCCAAGCCGACGAGCGAGGTGATCGTGATCGAGGACGACCTCAAGGATACCTGAGGCGGGCAAGGCTCCGGGCGGGGGCGCGGGGCCGTATCTCGCGAAGTTCACGAAGTTCACATTGCAAAACACGCAATCCTACAGGAATTGCGCCTGCTTTTCCGTGCGATGCATGCGAAAAGCGAAGTTCACACATATTCGCGTGCATCGCGCCGCCGATGCGTGATTGCTGCGGGGTGCAGCGCTGCCTGACGATCCCAAAGAGCCGCGCGAAGTCTACCGCGGCGCTGCCGTGTAGGAAACCTCAATAGGCGGCGATGGAAGGGCGCGGGGCGAGGTCGAGCGGTGCGCGCTGATACATCGCCAGTTCGGGCACCGGCTGCACCGAGCCGTCCTCCTCCAGCCCGAGGCTGTCGGCATAGAGCAGCCGCCCGCCCGACAGATGCATCAGCGCTTCGCGGAACTGTTCGGTCCCCATCGCGAAGCACCCGTTGGAGCGCCCGAGGCGGCCCCACTTTTCGAGATGCGCGTTTTCGGCATAGTCTGCATGGTGCATGACGATGTAGCGCCGCAGCGCCGCCTCGTTGCTCTCGTCGAGCCCGCCCAATCGCACCGAGGTGCCATAACGCCCCTTGTACCATTCCCACGTGACATAAGCCCCGCGGCTGGTGGCGTTGGAGCCTTCGGTGTTCGAGAAATCCTTGAGCCAGCCATCGTGCTGCGGGTCCGAACCCATGCCGTGGCTGACGTGGTAGGACTGCACTTCGCCGCGATCGAGGTTGACGAAGTGGAAGCGCGGCCGCCCCGAATGCAGGCCGAAATCGGCGATCCCGACGATGTCCTGCCGCCAGATCGCGTTGCCGGCGCGCAGCAGCTCGCGCTTGGCGATGCCCATCAGGATACGGTCGCGCGGGGTGCCGGCCATCGGCTGGGCGAACAGGCGCGCCGGCAGTGCCAGTGCTGCCCCCGCTGCCAGAGTGCCCTTGAGGATGTCGCGACGCTTCATTGATCCGTAACGTAGCGTCCGCGCGGGCGGTTCCCAAGCCGCCGAATAACGTAGATCAGCATTTCGTCGCAAACCTGCGTCAGGTCACGGATGCGCGCGGCATTTCGTGCAGCGCCCTGGCGGCCATGCCGAGCCGGATGACATCCGGCATCGCCGCCATCACCGCTTCGCGAAACCCGCCGAGGGCGGCCAGCCGCGGGTCGCCCGCCGCGATCATCCGCGCGACGGTCGGCCCCGCCGGGTCGAGCCGCGATTTCGCCAGCCAGGCCGAGATTTGCGGGTCCTGCGCCCCGGTGCCGCGGTTCATCAGGTTCATCATCAAGGCGTAGGGATAGGTCGCCGGCGTATCGGTCAGCTCCGCGCTGCGGGCGAGCTGGTTCCTGGTCGCATCATCGAGGTAATGCACTAAGAGAAAGGCGGTGAGCGCGGCGCTGAAGGTGACGAGCGGGACCATCACCGGCTGGAGCATGATGGTATCGCCGCGGAACTTCGGCCCGGCATTGTCGGCCGCCGAGAAGGGCACGGCGCGCGTGGTGCAATCGATGTGGAGCGCGCCTTGGGGAATGGCGTGGGCGGTCTCGCCGAAATGCAGCGCGCCGTTGGCGACACGGGTGACGCGGCCCTTGCGGATCACCTGCGTGATGCGCCGCAGCATCGCGATCTCGCCTTCGGAAATCACCGCGTAGTGATACATCTCAGGGACAACATCGGGATCGAGCCGCAGTGGTCTGGTAGAAGGTCGCATCCACCAGCTTACGGCGCACG
Organism: Porphyrobacter sp. AAP82; assembly: GCF_000331285.1. GTDB lineage: Bacteria > Pseudomonadota > Alphaproteobacteria > Sphingomonadales > Sphingomonadaceae > Erythrobacter. The sequence goes on from NZ_ANFX01000014.1 coordinate 58,962, forward strand.
GTGATGCGCGTCTCCTCGCCCGGCAGCACGCCGCGAACCGTGGCGGTGCCGGTGTCGTCGCGGCCCTTGAATTCGGCGAGGCGGTGATAGGCCACCCGCCCGCTCGGCAGGAGGCGCAGGTTCATCACCTTCTCGAAATAGGCGAGCACCTCGGTCCCGCTGGCGAGCGCGTAGAGCCCCATGTTGGGCCCGTGGGTGTCGATCTGCTCGCTGGCGAAGGCCATCGCATTGACCCCGTAGAAGGCCGAGGGCCGGTGCAGCGCGACGAAGCTGTAGGCATCGTTCCAGTGCCCTCCCGGCTTGGCATGCTTGTCGACGAAGGTGATGTGGCAGTCCGGGTCTTCGTCAAGCAGCGCATCGGCGAAGGCAAGGCCGACGGCCCCTGCGCCGATGATCAGGTAATCGGTTGCCTCGCCTGTCATGCCTGCCCCCCTGTGTAGCGCAGGTTCTCGTCCGCCATGGCCAGCATCGAGGCGGCATGGCGCGCGGCGACTTGCCTCGGATCATCGCCATAGCCGCCGCCAAGCGCGCTGGCGATAGGCAGGCCCCGGCGCCGCGCCTCGGCGATGACGAAGCGGTCGCGCATCGCCAGCCCCGCATCGCTGAGCGCGAGCCGTCCGAGCTTGTCGTCACGGTGCGGATCGACGCCCGCCTGATAGAGCACGAAGTCGGGCGCGAAGAGGGCGAGGACCTCGGGCAGGTGGCGGGTGAGGGCGGCCATGTAGCCATCGTCGTCGGTCCCGTCCTCCAGGGCGACATCGCGGCTGGAGCGCGCCTTTCTCACCGGAAAATTCTTCTCGGCATGGAGCGAGAGGGTGAAGATGTCGGCGCGCCCCGCGGTGAGGCTGGCGGTGCCGTCGCCCTGATGGACGTCGAGGTCGACGATCAGCACCCGGGCCGCGTGCCTTTCCGCGATCAGGCGGTTGGCGGTCACCGCAAGGTCGTTGAACACGCAATAGCCCGCGCCCGTATCGTGCAGCGCATGGTGGCTCCCGGCGGCGGAGTTGGCGGCATAGCCGTGGCGGCGGGCGAGCTGTGCGGCGCGCCAGGTGCCGCCGTTGGTGTGGCGCACGCGGGATGCGATCGCGGGGGTGACGGGAAAGCCGATCCGCCGCTCCTTGTGGCGCGGGACTGCGGCGCGCAGGACCTCGTCCACATAATCGGGGCAGTGGACCGCTTCCAGCCATTCGCGCGGCATGGGCCCGGGCGCGTGCTCGGTGACAGGCGCGCCGCTGGCGCGCAGTTCCTCCATAACGAGGTAATACTTGTCGAAGCGGAAGGTGCCGCGCTCCGGCCGGGGCGCCATGTAGTCGGCGTGGTGGACGACGTGGAGCACGCCGCTCTCACAGCCAGCCCAGATGCTGGCCGAGGATCTTGCCGCCCAGCCCGATCAGGATCACGCCCCCGATGCGCTCGGCCCATTCGCCCAGGTGCTCGCCCGCGCGGTGGCCCAGCACCACGCCCGCGCCGGAGAGGGCAAAGGTGACGATCCCGATCAGCCCCGCCGCCAGCCACGGCGTCACGCCCAGCGCCGGCAGCGTGATCCCCGCCGCCAGCGCATCGATACTGGTCGCAACGCCCGCGAGCAGCAGCGCGCGCCCCGTCAGCGCATGGGCCGCCTCCTCGTCCCCCACATGTCCGCCGAGCATCCTGACCCCGAGAAAGGCGAGCAGCCCGAAGGCGATCCAGTGATCGACCGCTTCGACATAGGCCAGCGCCGCCGCCCCGACCGCCCACCCGGCGAGCGGCATCACCGCCTGGAACACCCCGAAGGTCGCCGCGATGGCCAGCCCCCCGCGCGCCGAGGGCCGGAACCGCGCGCCCTGCGTCAGCGCGACGGCAAAGGCGTCCATGGCGAGCGCAAGGGCGAGGAGCAGGGCGGCGATCATGGTGTCCGGTATGGTTCGTATCAGAGCACCAAATTGCCCACGTCGCGGCGTCCGTGGACGATCCGTTCGATCACGACAAGTGCCTGCTCCTTGCGGTAGCGGTAGATTACGAGATAGCTGTCCTGCAACAGCAACCGCACGCCGGGCCCCGCATCCTCGCGAGCGTGGCCGATCTCAGGAAAGTCGATCAGTCGCCCGATGGCGTTCTCGATACGGTCGATCTGCCGGTCGGCGGCTAACGGATCGTCAAGCGCGATATGCAGCCAGATATCCAGCAGATCGGCCCGCGCGGCGTGGGCATGGCGGGCCGTGCGGCTCATTCAGCGGTCGAGGTTAGCCGCCTGCGTCCTTCGGCCTTGATCGCGGCGAAATCGAGCGCGCCTTCGGTGTAGCCGCTTGCTTCGGCTTCGGCGAGCAGGCGGCGCAGGTGTGCGGGGGTGATGTGCTGCCGCGCACGCTGTTCGCGCCATTCGCGCAAGGCTGCACGCACGACCTCGCTGGTCGAGGCAAAGTCGCCCGATGCAACCGCCTGCTGCACTTCGGCGAGCAATTCGCCGGTCAGCGATACCGAGATTTTCTCGACCTTGCTCATAATATCGCCGGTAGCACTTTTTGCTACCAGTGGCAATCACGCGCCCGCCAGCGCTGCCAGCTCGGCGAAAATGGCATCCTCGCTGCGGCTCGCGGCGTTGCGCCACTTGCGCGCGGTGGCGGCGTTCACGGCGCGGCCATCGGCGGTCAGCACCAGCAGCGCAGGCGTGCCCTTGATCGTGTCGAGGCCGAAGCGGGCGGCGATGTCGAGGTTCCGGCCCTCGCCGGTCTGGGGCATGCCGACATCGACGAACACCACTTCGTAATGCGCGGCGACCAGCGCGGCGAAGCGCTCGGTTTCCAGCCATCCGGCGAGCGCGCGGCTATCGTGGCACCAGTTCGCGCCCATCACCAGCAGCACGCGCTTGCCGCCCAGCGCGGCGCGGGCGAGCGCGGCGTCGATATCGGCACCGGCATCGGCGCTGGCGGCATAGGCGCGCGCTTCGGGGTGGGGCGCGGCGGCGACCTGCGGCACGCCCGCGCAGGCGGCCGGCAGCACCGCCAGAACGGGCGCCAGCACGGCAGCCAGGACGCGCATCATCAATGCAGCGCCTTCAGCCCGATCACGCAACCGACCAGCCCGGCCAGCAGCGCGCCGCGCGCGAGGCTCAGGCTCTCGAAACCCAGCGCCACGCCCACCGCGATCGTCCCCACCGCACCGATCCCGACCCACACGGCATAGGCGGTGCCGAGCGGGATGGTCTTCTGCGCTTCCTGGAGGAAGCCGAAGCTGAGGATGATGCAGACGACGAAGGCGGCATTGGGCAGGTCCAGCCGGAAGCCCTGCGTGTAGCGCATGGCGGTGGTGAAGCCGACCTCGAACAGGCCGGCCGCGATCAGGTAAAGCCAGCCCATGGATTATTCCGCAGCAACCGCCTGTTGCGGTGCGGCGTGGGGATCGAAGGCGGCGGCCTCGCCGCGCTCGATCTCGGCGGCCTTTTCCTCGACGAGGCGCACGATGTGATCGAGCATGTCCTCGTCCTGGATGGTGTGATCGGTGACGCCGCGCAGATAGACCATGTGCTTGCCCGCGCCGCCGCCGGTGAGGCCGACATCGGTCTCGCGCGCCTCGCCCGGGCCGTTGACGACGCAGCCGAGGATCGAGAGGCTCATCGGGGTCTTGATGTGCTCGAGCCGCGCCTCGAGCGCTTCCACGGTGCGGATCACGTCGAAACCCTGCCGCGAGCACGAGGGGCACGAGACGATGCGCACGCCGCGGGTGCGCAGGCCCAAGGCCTTGAGCATCTCGAAGCCGACCTTGATCTCCTGCTCGGGTTCGGCGGAAAGGCTGACGCGGATGGTGTCTCCGATCCCCGCCCACAGCAGCGAGCCGATGCCGATGCTCGACTTGACGGTCCCGCCGATCAGGCCTCCGGCTTCGGTGATGCCGAGGTGCAGCGGGCAATCGACCGTTTCGGCAAGCCCGTGATAGGCCGCGACCGCAAGGAACACGTCGGAGGCCTTCACCGCCACCTTGTATTCGTGGAAATCGTGGTCCTGGAGGAGCTTGATGTGATCCAATGCGCTTTCGATCAGCGCTTCGGGGCAGGGCTCGCCATATTTTTCGAGCAGGTCCTTCTCGAGGCTGCCGGCGTTCACCCCGATGCGGATCGCGCAGCCATTGGCCTTGGCGGCGCGCACCACCTCGGCAACGCGCTGCGCCGAGCCGATATTGCCCGGGTTGATGCGCAGGCACGCCGCGCCGGCATCGGCGGCCTCAAGCGCGCGCTTGTAGTGGAAGTGGATGTCGGCAACGATCGGGATGCGCGCGGCGCGGGTGATCTTCTTGAAATCGCGGGTCGATTCTTCCGTGGGGCAGGAGACGCGGATGATGTCGGCGCCCACCTCCTCGCAGCGGCGGATCTGGTCGAGCGTCGCTGTCACATCCTCGGTCGGGGTGTTGGTCATGGTCTGCACGGTGATGGGCGCGTCCCCACCAACGGGGACATTCCCCACCATGATCTGGCGCGATTTGCGGCGCTCGATCGTGCGCCACGGACGGATGCTGGACATGGCCGTTCATATAGGCCGCAATCGGCGTCGGGGCAATGACAAGCGGTGGCAGGCGGGCGGCAGGGGACGGGCGGCGCGGCTTGACGGCGTGTCTTGCAAGTGTCGCATATTGGGCCAGTACCGCGATTGCCGCAGGGGGCGGCGGGCGAATGAAAGGATTTGTTACCCTTTGCAGGAGCATGGCGGGGCCTCGCGCGGTCCCGGCTGGCCGCGCCTGGAGGGTATGATGGTCACCATCGCCGACATCGGCAGGGCCTTGCGCGAGATCGCATCCGCGCGCGCGATGCACCGCGCGCTGATGATCGTGGTGCCCTATGCCTGCGTGCTGGTCGGCCTCGATGTTGCCGCGCATTACGGCGATGCGACCGGCGCCTATCTTCCGGTGCAGTTCTTCATGTCGGAAGACCGCTCCTTCGGCGAATTTCTCGAATACACGATGACCGGCTGCGCGGCGCTGTTCATGGCGCTGTGCTGGCAGCGGCTGCGCGCGCCGGTCTATCTGGCCAATGCGCTGCTCCTCGTGTGGCTGACGCTCGACAACTGGGCCGAACTTCACGAGCGGTTCGGCCTTGCCCTGGCGCCCGTCCTGCCGATCCCGGCGTGGCTGCCGCTCCATGCCAATCACCTGGGCGAGCTGATCTTCTTCGGCGTGGTCGGGGTGCTGTGGCTGGCCGGCATGATCTCGGCCCATCGCCGCTCGCAGCACCGCGAGGCGGTCCATGGCTTGCTGATCGGCACGGCAATCGCGCTGATCGCGGTGTTCGGGGTGTTCGTCGACCTGCTCACCTCGCTTGGCGAACATTCGGTCGGCTGGCTCAATGTCCTCGCCTTCGTCGAGGACGAGGGCGAGTTTGCGGCGATCATCTTGGTGTTCGCGCTGACGGTCGGCATTTTCGATGTCGAGCGGCGGCGCGCCGGCGCGCTGCCGGGGACTGCGGCGGGGCTGCGCACCGCGGGCGCTTGACTTCGCTCCCCCGCGCGGCACTCTGCCGGGCAAACTCAGGGGAGAGAGAGACCGTGCTGACCCATGCATCGACCGAACTGCGCAGCCCGAGCCCCAGCCTGCTGCTGCGCGCGATCAAGTGGATGGTGGGCCGCCAGACGCCGGTCTTCCCGCTCGACGAGGCGGGCTTTCACGAACAGATGGCGGGCAGGACGCTGCCGCGCGATGCGCCGATGCCCGAAGGGTTCCGAAAGACGTTCCTGATCGAAGAGCGCGCATTGCTCGGCCACAAGGTGGTGACGCTGCACCCCAAGAGCGGCCCGGCGCCATGGCACATGCTCTATTTCCACGGCGGCGGCTTCGTGAAGCCGATGTTCAAGGTCCACTGGCCGCTCGTCGCCGAGATGGTGAAGCGGTGCGGGGTGAGCGTCACCGTGCCGCTCTACCCCGTCGTGCCCGAGGCGGGCTATGCCGCGCAGGACGCGCTGGCCGATGCGGTCTGGGCCGATCTCGCCGCGACCCACGATCCGGCGCGGATCATCCTCAACGGCGACAGCGCGGGCGGGCACATGGCGCTGGCGCTGGCGCTGCGGCTGGCGGCGGCCGGCGGCGCGCAGCCGGGCAAGCTCGCGCTGTTCGCGCCGTGGCTCGACCTCGGCCTTGCCGACCCCGCGATCGCCGCCATCGAGCCCTTCGACGTGATGCTCAAGATCGGCACCTTGCGCGCCTGCGGGGGGCTGGTGGCGGCCGGGCGCGCGATGGATTCGCCCGAGGTGAGCCCGCTCTACGCGCCCGCCGAAGCGCTTGCGAAGCTGCCGCCGACCCGCATCTGGACCGGGCGGCACGACCTCTTCATCATCGATTCGCGCAGCTTCCTTGCCCGCCTGGTCGAGGCCGGGGTGGACGCCAAGCTTTACGAATACGAGGCCGCGCCGCACGTCTTCATGGCGATCCTCCCCACCCGCGAGGCGAAGGACGCGCTCGGCCTGCTGGCGGAATTCGTGGCGGGCTAGCTAGCTCGGGTAACGCACCCCGGTCAGCTCCTCGCTCATCGCCCACAGCCGGTCGGCATAGCTGGTGTTGAGCGCGTAGGAGCGCACGCCGCCCGTCGCGCTCTCGTCGTCCACTGCGGCGACGTGGCAGTCCTCGCAATAGACCTCGCCCTTGCCTTCGAGTTCCTCGGCGGTGGCCGCCCAGCAGCTCGTCGCCGCCCCTTGGGGGATGGTCTTCCACGCAAAGCCGGTATCGCGCGAGGTGACGCGAGCCATCAGCGTCTCGATCATCTCGGGCGTCATGTGGCGGCCGAGGTTGGTCTGGATCCCGCCCGGGTGCACCGCATAGGCATGGATGCCGAGCACCGCGTAGCGCGCCTCGATCCCCACCGAGAACAGCACGTTGGCGGTCTTGGAATGGCCATAGCTGGTCCACGGATCATAGGCGCGGCGTTCGAAGAAGGGGTCCTCGAAATCGACGGGCGCGAAGTGGTGCCCGCGGCTCGAGAGGTTGACGATGCGCTTTGCGTGCCCCTTCTCGATCAACGGGAACAGCTCGCCGGTCAGCGCGAAGTGGCCGAAATGGTTGGTGCCGATCTGCATCTCGAACCCGTCATGGGTGTGGCTGAACGGGGTCGCCATCACGCCGGCGTTGTTGATGAGGATGTCGATCTTGGCGAAGCGCTGGCGCGCGCGCGAGGTGGCGGCGCGGATCGATTCGAGGCTGGTGAGGTCCACCGTGATCGTCTCGAGCTGCGCCTTGGGATGATCGGCGCGGATCGCGGCGACGCTTTCATCGAGCTTGGCCTGATCGCGGCCGGCCATGATCACCTCGGCCCCGCGCGCCGCCATCGCCCGCGCGGTTTCCTGCCCGAGGCCCGAATTGGCCCCCGTGATGAACACCGTCCGCCCCGACAGGTCCTTGCCCGCCAGCACCTCGTCAGTGGTGCTCGCCCAGCCCAATTCGCTCATGTCCCTCTCCCTTTTATAGTTTCAGCTCGTAGAGATACTCCGGATCGTAGTGATCGCCCACCTTGAAGGTGATGTCGGCGACATGCGCGAACCCGTAGCGCTGGTAGAAGCGCTGTGCGCCGAAGTTTTCGGCATAGACGCTGAGCAGAATGGCATCGTGCCCGCGCGCGCGCGCGTGGCCTAGCGCCCAGTCCATCAGCGCCGCGCCGATGCCGTGGCCGGTGTAGTCCGGGAGGGCATAGAGCTGGCCCAGTTCGATGGGGTTGGTCGCTTCGGTATAGTCGCCGAACTTGGTGGGATAGCGCAGCTTGCAGAAGGCGACGAGCTGGCCCCCGTTGACATTGGCGTCTTCCACCAGGCGGTGGGTGCATTCGTCCCCCGCGATCTCGGCTGCGACCGCCTCGGGGTTGTGCACTTCGGCGAGGAAATCGGCGAGGTCCTTGGGGGTGTAGAGATGCCCGAAAGAGGCGATGAAGGTTTCCGCGCCGAGGCGGGCGAGGGCGGGCGCATCGGCGAGCGTGGCGGGGCGATAGATCATGCCTCGCCCTAGCGCGGGCCGCACGCGCTGTTAAGCTGGCGAAATGGGCGGCGGCGGGTTAGACCTTGCGGCCATGAAGAAACTGATCGCACTGGTTGCTCTCGCTCTCATGTCCCAGCCCGCCTTTGCCGAGGATGCCCCGAAATGGTCGCTCGCTATCCATGGCGGGGCCGGCACGCTTGACCCTGCGCAGATGACGCCCGAAAAGCGCGCGGCCTACGAGGCGGATTTGCAAGCCGCGCTGGATGCGGGGGCGAAGATCCTTGCAGGCGGCGGCGATGCGATGGACGCGGTCAAGGCCGCGATCATCATCATGGAGGATTCGCCGCTGTTCAACGCCGGCAAGGGCGCGGTGTTCACCTGGGACGGGACCAACGAATTGGACGCCTCGATCATGGACGGGCGCGACCGCTCGGCGGGCGCGGTTGCGGGGGTGAAGACGGTCAAGAACCCGATCCTCCTCGCCGATACGGTGCGCACCCAGAGCGAGCACGTGTTCCTCGTCGGCAAGGGCGCGGAGGAGTTTGCGGTCTCCAAGGGCTTCGCCGTGATGCCGCCCGAATATTTCGCCACGCCTGCGCGGCGCGAGGCGCTGGAGCGGCTCAAGGCGGAGAAGCTTTCGGCATTGGATGTCGACCACAAGTTCGGCACGGTGGGCGCGGTGGCGCTCGACACCAAGGGCAACCTTGCAGCGGGCACCTCGACCGGCGGGATGACCGGCAAACGCTGGGGCCGCGTGGGCGATGCGCCGCTGATCGGCGCGGGAACCTATGCCGATAATCGCGCCTGCGCTGTGTCGGCCACCGGGTGGGGGGAGTATTTCATCCGAGTCGGCGTGGCGCACGAGATTTGTGCGCGGCTGCGGGCTTTCGAGGAATTCCGCGCGCTCGAGGTCGAGGGCGGGGAAGTGCCTGCCGAGGTCTTGGCCAAGGCCCCGCAGCAAATTGCCGACAGCGTGATGGCCGATGTTGCGCAGCTCGGCGGCGATGGCGGAGTGATCGTCGTGACACCGGAAGGCCAAGCGATCTTCAGCTTCAACACCACTGGCATGTATCGCGGCCGCGCGACCAGCACCGGGGTCAACGAAGTGGCGATCTTCGGCGGCGAGGAGAAGGTGTCGGCAACGCCGGATCATTAAAGCCCCTTCCCTCGAGGGAAGGGGTTGGGGATGGGTGCTCCACGCCCGCAGATGTCGAGCCCCCACCCCCGACCCCTCCCGCAAGCGGGAGGGGAGAAGCCTAATAAAGCTTCCCCACCAGCGGCAGGCCGCGTTCGGGCTCGGCGAATTCTGTGATGATGCGGCCGACGCGGGCGAGGGTTTCCTGGCCTGAGGCAAGCATCTCGTCCTCGGTCTGGCGGGCGCGGAAATAGCAGGCGAAGGTCAGCGGGCCTTCACCCTTGGGCCCTTCGGCGAACCCGATGTCGATGTAGTTGTATTCGGTCCCGCCGATCAGCCCGCTGGTGCCGGTCTTGTCGCCCGCGATCCAACCTTCGGGCAGGCCCGCGCGCACCCGCTTGAGGCCGGTCTGGGTCTCCACCATCCAGCCCTTCAATTCGGCGCGCTCCTTTGCCGGCAAGGCGTCGCCGTAGACGATTTTCGCCACCGTCCGCGCCATGGCGGCAGGCGTGGTGGTGTCGCGGAACTCGCCGGTGGGGACGAGGTTGTTGTCCGGCTCGAAGCGATCCGCGCGGCTCACCGCGTCGCCAAGGCTGCGCCAGAAGGCGGTCAGCCCCGCCGGGCCGCCCAGTTCGCGCAGCAGGATATTGGCGGCGGGATTGTCCGAGGTGGTCTGCGTCGCCCGCGCCAGCTCGCGCAAGGATGCGCCCTGGGCAATCCGCGCGCGGGTGAAGGGGGCGGGGTTGAGCATTTCCGCCTCGGTCCACATCACGCGCCTGTCGGCGTCGATCGTGCCCGCCGCATGGCGCTGGAGCAGCAGCGCGGCGAGGCTCAGCTTGAAGGATGACGCATGTCCGAAGCGGTGGTCCTGATTGATGCCGACCGACATGCCGGTGGCGGTGTCGAGGATCTCGACGCCGAGCGTGCCTCCGCCCGCCGCCTCGATGATCCTGAGTTCCGCTGCGAGCCGCCCGAGCGGCGACTGGTCGGGCGGGATGCACGCGCCTGCGCCGAGCGCCAGCGTGCCGCCGATGAAGAACCTGCGATCAACCTTCATGCAAACTTGTCCGCCTTGCGCTTGCCGAACCGGAGGTCGGCTTCGAGCTTTGCGCGCAGTTGCGCATAGAAGGCTTCGAGGAAAGCCCTTTCGTCGCCCGCGCCCGGATCCCAGCCGATCTTGCGGCAGATCGCTGTGTGGACGGCGGCGAGCGCTTCGGGCGGGCTGTCGCGCAGCATGCGTTCAAGCGTCTGGAGTTCCTTCTCGCCATAGACCGAAAGCTCGGCCTCGCCGAAGGCATAGCGCACGCCGGTGACCCCGCTTTCCCCCGCCGCCGCCGCCGCGCCCTCGGTCGAGAGGATTTTGGCGAGCTTGGCGCGCGGGCGCTCGACCACCCAGGTGCCCGCAACGATGTCGCCTGCGCGCAAATGGTCGCGGTTGAAGAACGGGAACAGCAGGAACAGCGCGAACCAGCCGGTCACCACCCAGCCGAGCACGCCGATCGGCTGGCCGCTCTGGGCAAGCACGGTGAGCACGAGGAGGGTGATGAGGGGGTAGAAAATCTCGATGTCGCGCAGGAGGTTGCGCGCGATCACCGCCTCGGGCGTCAGGCGCGCGCCGCCGCGCGCGGCGATGCGGATGCCGACGATGCGCTTGCCCAGCGTCGCCCCGCGCGGGCCCAGTTCCTGCACCAGAAAATAGCCGTACCACGCGCAGAACACGAAGATCGCCATGCAGATCCCGAGGAATTCGAGCGCCCCGCTCGACATCGCGTCGGGATCGAAGCCGGTCCCGGCGAGCAGTCCGCGCGCGATGTAGTAGATCGTGATCTGGACGACGATGAGGCCGAACAGCAGGATCATGAAGTCGATGATCAGCGCGCCGGCGCGCGCGGTGCGCGGGGCGATGGTGACGGGCAGCGCGAGGCCTTCGGGCGTCACCAGCGTGCGCGCGCGCTTATCGTCGCGCAAGGGGGCGGCGATTCTGCGCGCGCTCATGCCCCGCTCTCCGGCGCGGCGCGGCGGTAAAGGTAGAAATAGGCGAGCCAGAACACCAGCATCGTGCCGCCGATCATGAAGCGGGCGCTGGTGTCCTCGACCAGCTGGCGCGGATAGGCTTCGAGGATCGCGGCGACGATCATCATGATCACCACCCCCACCATCACCACCGCCGCACGGCGCCCGGCGGCAGCGGCGGCATCGAGAACCGGGAGTTTGCCCGGAAAGGCCATCGCCCGCCCGATATGGAGGCCCGCCGCGCCCGAGAGCATGATGCCGAACAGTTCGGTCGTGCCATGGACGCTCAGCCACGCGGCCAGCTCCGCCACCAGCCCCTGCCCGTTGTAGAGCCACAGCAGCACGCCCAGGAGCGCCATGTTGTGCACCAGCAGCAGCAGCGAGGGGATGCCGAAGGCAAAGCCCAGCGCAAAGGCGAGGATGCAGACGGCCGAATTGTTGCTGAACAGCTGCGCGGCAAACCCGGCGAGCCCGGCCGCACCCGCATCATGCCCCAGCGTTTCGAGCAGCTGTTCGCGGCTCGCCCCGGGCTGGCGCGCGTCCATCATCCCGGCCGGGAACAGGCGGTAAAACCACGCCTCGTCCTGCGCGACCAGCAGCCAGCCGACCACCGTGCCCGCGACCATCACGAACAGCGCGATGCAGGTGTCGAGCCACAGCGACCGGACTGCGCGGCTCCAGCCGCCGAAGACGAATTCGCGCAGCCAGCGCACGAAGCCCTGCCGCGGCCCGTAGACCTGGAACCACGCGCGCTGCACCAGCGCCTCGAGATAGGCGAGGGTCGCGGCATCCAGCGAAGTCTCGCGCGCCACCGACAGCGAGGAGGCAGCGGTGCGGTAGAGCGCGGGCAGCGCGATCAGATCCTCGTCGGCAATGCGCCTGAGACCGCCCTTTTCCATGCGGGCAAGGATCGCCTCCAGGCGCTTCCATTCGCCCTCGCGTTCCAGCCGGAAGCGGTCGGAGCGCAGCGCGGCGCTTTCGATATCGGGCGAGGCTTCCACCTGTCCGCGCCCGAACCACGAGGAGATGACGGGCGCCTTCATCAGCCGATCGCCTCGCTGCTGCGGATCGCCAGATAGCGGTCGATGAGGCGCGGGCCGATGTTCTGCCACGGGGCTTCGAGCACCTCGATCCCGAGCCGGCGCAGCCGGGTCAGCACCAGCTTCCTTTGCTGCGCAAGGCTGTCGGCGGTGACCGAGCGGGCGAGGGTGGCCATGTCGGCAGGCGGCGCGGCAATCAGGTTCTCGACCTCGGCGTCGGTCATGGTGACGAACAGCACGAGGTGCTTGTTCACCAGCCGCCCGAGGCTTTCCACCATCAGTTCGGCCGCTGTCGGATCGGTGAAGTCGGAGAACACCATCACCAGCGAACGGCGCTTGAGCTGCGAGGTGAGGGTGGCAAGAGCAAGGGTGAAGTTGGGTTCGACCGCCGCGTAATCGAGGCCGGCCGCAGCGCTCTGCAAGCGGTGAAAGGCGCGCGCGTCGGTGATGAAGGGGGTCATCAGCTGCGGGCGGCGGGCAAAGCCGAACAGCGCGACCTTGTCGCCCCCCTTCAAGGCGACATAGCCGCAGGTCAGCGCGGCGGAAACCGCGCGGTCGATGCGCGGGAGCCCGTCGACCGGCTCGCACATCGCCTGCCCGCAATCGAAGGCGAAGACGATCTGGTTGTTGCGCTCGCTCTCGTTCTCGCGGGCGAAGAGGCGGGTGTGGCGCGCGCTGGCCTTCCAGTCGATGCGGCGGCGGTCCATGCCGGGCTGGTATTCGCTAAGCGCCTCGAACTGGGTGCCCTCGCCCCGGATGCGGCGGTTGATGAGCCCGATCTGGGCATTCCTGAGGAAGGTCTGCAAATCGGGCGCGCGCACCGGCGAGAGATCGGGCCAGATGCGCACCGGCTTTTCGAGCGGATAATCGACCTGCCGCCCGCCAAGGCCCAATGGCCCTTCCCAGCGCATCCACGCGCGTTCCACCAGCGCGGTGCCGCGGCGGGTAGGGGTGAGCGTGGTCTCGCCGCGCCAGCCGTCCTCGAAGGGTTCGGGGGCGAGGGCGAAGGCAATGCGGCCCTCGCCCGCGAGCCGCGCATCGCAGGCGAGCGCGGCCTCGGCGCGGCGCGGCTGGCGGCCCTTGAAGCGCGCGGTGATGGCGAGCTTGCTCGGCTGGCCGACCTCGATGTCATCGGCGGTGCGGATCTCCCAGCCTTCGAGCTTGCCGGTAAGCAGCGCGTCGATCCCGATCAGCAGCAGCAGCGCGGCCCCCAAGAGGGGCGCTGCGATCCATGCGCCCGGTGCGCTCGCCGCGATCACCACCGCGACCGGCGCAATCCCCGCAGCGACCCACGCGGCGCGCTCGGTCGGCGCGAGGATCAGCAGCGGCCGCAGCAGCAGAAGCAGGATATCGAGGACAAGGCGGAGGACGCGGATCACGTCAGCGCGGCGCCTCCGTGGCCTCGACCAGTTCGGCGACCAGCGCCTCGATGTCGCGGCCTTCGATCTCGGCCGCGGGCGAGAGCGTCAGGCGGTGGCGCAGCACGGGGACGGCAAGCGCCTTGACGTCATCGGGGATCACATAGGCGCGCCCCTCCAGCGCGGCGCGGGCGCGGGCGGCGCCGGCCAGCAGCACCGCGGCGCGCGGGGACGCGCCGACGGTGAGTTCGGCATGCTCGCGGGTCGCGCGGATCAGGCGCACGACATAGCGGGTGATGTCCTCGGCGACGGTCACTTCGCCGACCGCGGCGGTGGCGGCGGCAAGCCCTGCGGCGTTGGTGACCGCGGTGACGCCAAGATCGGCCGGGCGCTGGGGCCCCGAACGCTTGCCATAGGTGGCCACGATCCGCGCTTCCTCCTCCTCGGCCGGATAGGGCACCAGCAGCTTGAACAGGAAGCGGTCGAGCTGCGCTTCGGGGAGCGGATAGACGCCCTGGTTCTCGATCGGGTTTTGCGTTGCGACCACCATGAAGCGGTCGGGCAGGCGGTGGGTCTCGCCGTCCAGGGTCACGCGCCGCTCCTGCATCGCTTCGAGGAGCGCGGCCTGCGTCTTGGGCGGGGTGCGGTTGATCTCGTCCGCCAGCAGCAGGTCGCAGAAGATCGGGCCTCTTGTGAGGGTGAACTGGCTGGTCTGGAAATTGAACAGGTTGGAGCCGAGGATGTCGCCCGGCAGCAGGTCGGGCGTGAACTGGATGCGCCCGAAATCGAGGCCCAGCGTGGTGACAAAGCTCTGCGCGAGGAAGGTCTTGGCGGTCCCCGGCGGGCCTTCGAGCAGCACGTGGCCTTCGCTCAGCAGCGCCACCAGCAGCATGTCGACCATCGCCTCCTGCCCGACGATCGCCTTGGCGATCTCGCTGCGGATGGCGCCGGTGAGGTTCCGGACGTCGTCTAGGGTCATGGTCATTTCGGGGTCGGTCCCTGTTGCAGTTTGGTGGCGAGATCATCGAGGCCTTGCGCGGCAGCGAGGATATCGGCCGGCTTCATCGCCGCCTCCATGCGCGCCGCGCGGCGGGTGAAGGGCTCTTCTTCCGGCAGGCGGCGGGCAAGCGCGGCGTCGATCGCCTCGGGATCGGGACGCGCAAGGCCCAGCCGCTCCGCCAGGCGCCGCGCGGCGAGCGCTGCATAGGGCGCGCCGAGCAGCCCGAAGCGCCGCGCGCGCAGGATCAGCCCGGCACCGTTCATGATCAGCTGGCGCTTGCCGAAGGCGATATCGGGGCCGCCATCCGCCGCCGCCGGGCCGAAGCGCCGGAACGCGCGCCAGCCGATGATGACGAGCGCGACGAGCAGGCTCAGCGTCGCGGCCAGGAAGGGCGGGCGGAAGGCCAGCGTGAGCAGGTTCTCGCTCGCGCCGAAGCCGTTCAGGGTCATGTCGAAGACGACATGGCCGATATCCTCCGGGTCGGCCAGCCGGTTCACCAGCGCAATCGCGGCCGCCGCGCGGGTGCCATCGGCAAGGCCGTAGTTGTTGGCAAGATCGGGGTCGGCGAGAAGGATCACCGGATAGGCCCGCCCGGTGTAGATATCGGCCTCTTCCTCTTCGGGCGTCTCGGGCTCGCCGCGCGCGTCGAGGTCGATGCCGAAGGCCAGCACGCGGCCGGCCGGGTCGATCACCAGCGCCTTCTGCCCGTCGCCGATGCCGGCGTGGAGCAACGCCTCGCGCGGGAACGTGCCCGCCAGCCCCAGCCCCGCCCAGCGCGCCGGAGGGCCCGGCTTGCGGGGCTTGTCGGCCTTGGGCGCGGCGCTCGGTGCGGTCTCGGGCATGATCGCGATTGCCATCGGCGAGGAGGCCTCGGGGTAGGCCTTGTGCACGAAGCGATAGGGCTGGGGCAGTTCGGCAGGCCACTCGCTCGGGCTCGCGCCGTTGAGCGCCACCCACCCGCGCCTGAACCTGGCGAGCACCTCGGGCGGCGCGTTGGGGCCGGGCTCGTTCGCCCACCACTTGGCCATGATCACCAGCGTCGGCCCGAGGAACCGGCGCGCCTCGAGGATTTTCCCGATTTCCTCGGCGTCGGCGAACATGCCGGGGGTCAGCACCAGCAGATCGCGGGTTCTCAGGTCCTCGGTGCTGCGCGAGCGTTCGACGCTGTAGCCCTGCGCTTCGACCAGCCGGACGAGCCCGGCATAGCCGTTGAGGCCGTTGCTGGCCGCATGCGCCTGACCGCGTCCCCGCTCGCCGCCGAAATCCGCACCCGCGCCGATCAGCCACAGCATCGCGAGGAACAGCGCAAAGCCGCCCGCAACCAGCGCGAAGGCGCCGGTGCGGGAAAAGGCGGCAGGCGCGCGGGCGGCGGCGGCGGCGCTCATGTGGCCAGCGCCTTGCGATCGAACTTCGCGAGCGCGAACTGTGCATAGGCGGCGCGCGCGGCTTCCCAGTCGGCCGCGTCAAGGCGGCGCAGCGCGAACAGCGAGGCTTCCACCCGCGCCGCGATCACCCCGAAGGCCGCGCGCGCCGGGGCGGGGAGCGCGGGCAATGCGGCAAGCTCGCGCGCGGTGCTCGATGGCTCCACCCAGTCGGGCCGCGCGGCGCTGATCTGGGCGACGCTGCGCTGGAGCAGCAGGTGGGTCGCCTCGTCGAAGCGGCCCTCCCCGGCCAGCCGGTCGGCATCCTCGAGCAGCGCGAGGCTGGTGGCGGTATCGGGGCGCCAGGGTTCTTCCTGCGAAGGGCCGGAAGCGGGCTTGCCCTTGCGCCCGAAGCGCAGCAGCGAGGGATCGATCAGCCGGATCGCCAGCACCAGCGCGAACAGCCCGACCAGCGCGGGCAGCAGATATTGCAGCCACCACCACGATGCCGCCAGCGCCTGACCCAGCGGGGCGAGCACCTCGGCGAGCCATTCGAAGAAGGCGTCGAGCTGTTCGGACAGCCAGCCCGGTTCGGGCGGGGGCGCCTCGGGGACGGTGACGGGGGCGAACTGGATATCGCCATCGGCGCGCAGCTCGGCCCACCCGGCGGGAGGCGATCCGCCCGCATTGGCTGGCGATTCGGTAAGGCTTTGTGCGGCCGCTGCGGTCATCCCGGGCGCTGTGGTGGCACGGGTGCGGGGCCTGCGCAACGGGAAACCGCCGGGCCCGTGCCGGGGCCGCCCGTCAGCCCCTCGCGCGGCCCTGTTCGTAGCTGCCGAGGATCCGCAATTCCTTGGAATGAAACGCGCATTCCTCCAGCGCGCGGTCCACCGCCGGATCGCCCGGGGCACCGATGATGTCGGCATAGAAGGTCGTCGCGGCAAAGCTCGTGCCCTGCTGGTAGCTTTCGAGCTTGGTCATGTTGACGCCGTTGGTCGCAAACCCCCCCAGCGCCTTGTAGAGCGCGGCCGGAATGTTCTTCACCTCGAAGATGAAGGTCGTCATCAGCTGGCGCCCCGCAAGTGCCGCCGGCGCGAGCGCTTGCCCGGCGAGGATCACGAAGCGCGTCATGTTGTCGGCGCTGTCCTCGACATTGTGCTCGATGATGGTGAGCCCGTAGAGCTCGGCGGCAAGCGCCGGAGCGATGGCGGCGACGGTGGGATCACCGCGCTCGGCCACATAGGCGGCCGCGCCCGCGGTATCGGCGTGGCTCAAGGGCACGATGCCGCGCGCGCGCAGGTAACGGCGCGACTGGCCCAAGGCCTGCGGGTGCGAATAGGCCGCCTCGAAGGTGCGCCCCGGCGTCGCCTCGCCCAGCGCCATCAGCGCATGGTGGATCGCCATGAAATATTCGCCGACGATGTGGAGCCCGCTTTCGGGCAGTAGGAAGTGGATATCGGCGACCCGGCCATGCTGCGAATTCTCGATCGGGATGATCGCCTGTGCGGCGCGTCCGTCCTTCACCGCCTCCAGCGCGTCCTCGAAGCTGAAGCACGGAAGCGGGGCAAGCTCGGGCCGCGCCAGGCAAGCCGCGCGGTGCGAATTGGCCCCCGGCGAGCCCTGGAAGGCAATCGCGCGCGCCGGATCGGCGGCGGCAGCAGCGCGCATCCGGTCGACGATGTCAAGGGCGGGGCCGGGGAAGGATCGCATGGTGGGCACGCGCCTAGATGCCTCGGGCCGCGCGCACAAGCCCTGCGCGGGCCGACTTGCAAAAGGTGCAAGAATATGTGCCACGATCGGTCTTGCGCGCGGGCGAGGGCGACACTATGGAGCGCGCGGGATGACACAGGACAACTCTTCGCAGGATAAAGCCGCAGGCCAGAACGGTGGCGGCGATCTGTTCAACACTGCTGCCGGCTGGGTGCTGTTTGCAGCGGGCCTCTGGCTGGGTCTGTCGATCCTGTCGGGCAAGTATTTCCACGGCGACAAGCCCGAACGGCCCGAAAAGCTCGGCTACGTGATCGAGGGCGTGGTCGAGGAAGGCGGCGGGGCTGCTGCCGAAATGTCGATGGCCGAAGCGCTCAGCATGAAGCCGGCCGCCGAACTGGTCGCAGCCGGAGAAAAGGCTTTCGCCAAGTGCCAGAGCTGCCACACGGTCAACGCCGGCGGTGCCAACGGGATCGGCCCCAACCTCCACGGCGTGATGGGCAAGCCGCTCGGCGCTCATGCCGGGTTCGCCTATAGTGCCGAACTCAAGGCCAAGGGCGGCAACTGGGATTGGGACTCGATGAACGAGTGGCTCAAGAACCCCAAGGCCTATGTCGCGGGCACCAAGATGAGCTTTGCGGGCCTGCCCAAGATCGAGGACCGCGCCGCGATCGCGATGTATCTCAACGCGCAAGGCTCGAACCTGCCCGTGCCGACCTTCGTCGCCGATGCGGCGGCAGGTGCCGAAGAACCGGCGGCGGGCGAAACCCCGGCTCCGGCGGAAACCCCGGCCGAGTAATCCGCCTCCCGGAAACGGACAGCAAAAGGGCGGCCCCGCGGCCCCGCGGGCCGCCCTTTTTGTTTCTAGCCCTTGAAGCCTTGGGCGATCACATACCATTCCGACGAGCCCTTGCGGCTGGCCGGGGGCTTGGCGTGCTTGACGGTCAAAAAATGCTTCTTGAGCAGGGCGAGCAGATCGGTGTCGGTTCCGCCCGCCAGCACCTTGGCGACAAAGCCGCCGCCCGGCGCGAGGTTCTCGACCGCAAACCACGCCGCCGCCTCGACAAGGCCCATGGTGCGCAGGTGATCGGTCTGCTTGTGGCCGACGGTATTGGCGGCCATGTCGGAGATGACCAGATCGGGCGGGCCTCCCAGGGCCTCGGCGAGCAGCGCGGGGGCGTGATCGTCCATGAAATCCATCTGGAAGATGGTGACGCCCTCCAGCGGTTCGACCGGCAACAGGTCGATCCCCACCACCTCCGCCCTGGGCCGCTTCTGGCGCACCACCTGCGCCCAGCCGCCCGGCGCGATGCCGAGATCGACCACGCGGGTGGCGCCCTTCAACAGGCCGAACTTCTCGTCCAGTTCGATCAGCTTGTAGGCCGCGCGGCTGCGGTAACCGTCGGCCTTGGCCTGGCGGACGTAGGGATCGTTGAGCTGGCGTTCGAGCCAGCGCACCTGGCTTGCGGTCCGGCCCTTGGCGGTCTTGACGCGCTTGCCGGTGTCCTTGGCACCGCGGGTCATCGGGCTGGACGCCCGGTGCCGCGCTGCTTGTTGAGCGCCTTCAGCGAGCGTTCCGAGTGGCGCTCGGCGGCCATGATGCTCCTCAGGATCCCTTCGCGGATGCCGCGGTCGGCCACCCCCAGCCGGCGCGCGGGCCACAGGTCGAGGATCGCCTCGAGAATCGCGCAGCCCGCCACCACCAGATCCGCCCGGTCCTGCCCGATACACGGCAGGCTCGCGCGCTCGTAGGGCGTCATCACCGCCAGCCTTGCGCTGATCCCGCGCATTTCCTGGGCCGGGACGATCAGGCCGTCCACCGCCTTGCGATCATAGCTGGGCAGTTCGAGGTAGAGGCTGGCGAGCGTCGTCACCGTGCCGCTGGTGCCGAGCAGGCGGATGTCGGGATGGCGCGCGGCCTCGGCCACCCGCGCGGCGAAGGGCGTGAAGCTGTCCGAGACCATCGCGCGCATCCGCTCGAACCGCGCAAGGCGCGCGGTCTCGCTGTCCTCGCTGCGGCCGACCGTGTCGGTGAGGCTGACCACGCCCCACGGCACGCTCTGCCAGTCGAGGATGCGCGGCACGCGGGTCGCGGCGTCGGCTTCGACCAGCACCAACTCGGTCGATCCGCCGCCGATGTCGAAGATCACCGCCGGTCCCTCGCCCGCCTCGAGCAGGATGTGGCAGCCCAGCACCGCGAGCCGCGCCTCTTCCTCGGCGCTGATGATGTCCAATGCGATGCCGGTCTCGCGGCGCACGCGCTCGATGAATTCCGGGCCGTTCGACGCGCGGCGGCACGCCTCGGTCGCGACCGATCGGGCAAGGCGCACGTTGCGGCGCTGGAGCTTGTCGGCGCAGATCGTCAGCGCCGCGAGGGTGCGTTCCATCGCGGCATCCGACAGGCGTCCGCAGGTCGCGAGCCCCTCGCCCAGCTTCACCACGCGGCTGAAGGCGTCGATGACGGTGAAATCCCGGCCCGACGGGCGGGCGATCAGCAGGCGGCAGTTGTTCGTGCCAAGGTCGAGCGCGGCATAGGCCTCGCCATTGGCAGGCCCCTTGAAGGCGCCGATGTCGGCAAGGTCGGGCCGCACGCGGGCAGCCATGGCGGCCCCGTTCTTGGCAAGCGGGCGCACCGGGCGGCGCGCTTCGCCGTTCGCGGCCTTGGCGCGGGGCTCACGGCCGCCGCCCTGACTGCGAGAATCGGGCTGGGGGGGGCGCTTGTAGCGGAAATCGGCTACCTTGCCGGACTTGCCGCCCCGGTTCTTCCCAGCACTTCTATTCCTGTCCGGCGGGAGTGTTTCCGCCATTTTCGCAACGCTTTCATCTCACCGCGCGCAAACCCTCCTCGCGCACGGCACTTGGTGTGCAAGTTATCGCAAGCCCGCCCGCAGAGCAAGCAGCCAGACCAAGTGGGTGCTTGACCTTGGCCCCTCGCGAAACTAGGGAGCGCGCTCGCCGGGGCCGCCACAGGCCCCCGCGGCGCATGGCCGATGCCCCGTCCTCTAATGGTAAGAGAGCGGACTCTGACTCCGTCAATCAAGGTTCGAATCCTTGCGGGGCATCCAGCCAGCCGGCGTTTCGCGCCCCGCCCTCGGCTATTGCGGGGGCAATCACCCCTCACTAGGGGTCTCAGCATGACCGATCATGACCTGACCAACCGCAAGTTCTACCGCGCCGGCGAGGAAACGCGCTTTGCCGAAGCCGGTCCGGAGCGCACCCCGCAGACCGCGCATCCGGCCTACAAGCTCGCCTTCCGCGACACCGATTTCCTGCTGCGCGACGAGCTTCGCCCCGTGCGGTTCCAGCTCGAGCTCTTGAAGCCCGAGATGTTGCTTGATGAAGCGCGGGTGGGCTCGACGCTGGTGATGTACGGCTCGGCGCGGATCCCCTCGCCCGCCCAGGCCGAAGCGCGGCTCGAGGCGGCGAAGAACGCCAGCGAGTATGACCGCAAGGTCGCCCAGCGCCTTGCCGAAAAGGCGAAGTATTACGACGAGGCCTATGCCCTTGCCCGGCTGGTCAGCGAGAAGGGGATCATCGAGAACGGCCTCAGGCAGTTCGTCGTCACCACCGGCGGGGGGCCCTCGATCATGGAGGCGGGCAACCGCGGGGCGAGCGATGCGGGGAGCGAATCGATCGGCCTCAACATCGTGCTGCCCCACGAACAGGCGCCCAACCCCTATGTGACGCCTTACCTCTCGTTCCAGTTCCACTATTTCGCGCTCAGGAAGATGCATTTCCTGCTGCGCGCGCGGGCGGTGGCGGTGTTCCCGGGCGGCTTCGGGACCTTCGACGAATTCTTCGAGCTCGTCACGCTGATCCAGACCGGCAAGATGAAGCCGATGCCGATCATCCTGTTCGGCAAGGACTTCTGGACCCGCGTCGTCGATTTCGAGGCGCTGGCCGAAGAGGGCGTGATCTCGAAGAGCGACCTTGACCTGTTCACCTGGGTCGAAACGGCGCAGGAGGCCTGGGCCTGCATCGCCGATTTCTACGACATCAAGGACCCGATGGCGGAGGATTGAGCGCCACCGCGCTCGGCCAGATCATCGCGCGCGGATTGGGGGCGGGGCGCGCCCACGGCATGGACCCAGCCCAGCCGCTCGAGCCCGCGGATCACCCACCAGCCCGGATCGGTCTGGCCGGGTTCGAGCCCGATGCGTGCGCTTTCGGGGAAGGCGTGGTGGTTGTTGTGCCAGCACTCGCCATAGGTGAGGAGGCCGAGGCCGGGGGCGGTGAGGTTGGCGGCCTGGAGGCCTGCGCCCTTGACGATCCACCTGCCCGGGCCGGGGTTGTGGCAGAAATAGGTGACGCTCCAGTGCCCCGCAGTGCTTGCGAACACCCGCGCGCAGATGCCCCACAGCACAAACGCCCAGCCGCCCAGCGCGTATAGCAGCAGCCCGAGCGGGACCTGCTGCCAGCGCCATGTCGCATCGAGCAGCCGGTAGAACGGATCGGCGGCGATGGCGGGCTCGATGGTGATGCGCGGAGGGCGGTCAAGGTCGAAGCGGCAGAACAGGTTCCACGCGAGGTCCAGCCAGAAGCCGGCACGGTGGGCGAAGAAATCGTGGCAGAGCGGCTCGCGCTGCGCCCAGTCGCGGGCATCGTGGATGCAGATGATGCCCGAGGGGCCGGAAACGCCGACCAGCGTGCCGATATAGATGAGCGTACGCGCAAGCCACGGCTGTGCCTTGAACGTACGGTGGATCATCATCCGGTGCATGCCCACCGAATGACCGACAAGCAGCGTCGCATAGGTAAGCCCGAGGAACAGCGCGAAGGCCTGCCATGTCGCCAAGGCCAGCGCGGCCAGCGTGCCGGCGATCATCGCCGCGTTCCACAGCGCCTTGGGCCAATCGATCCGCACGCGCCCGGCGCAGGGGTCTGCCCCGGTGCCATCGACGCGGATCACCGGCTCCATCATGCGGGGCGCACCGCCTGATGCCCGAGCGGGCCGTGGCCTTGCCCATAGCCGGGGGCTGCTTCGATGGCCCGGAACACGAAGCCGCGCGCCTGCTCGACCGCATCGGCGAGGCTCTCCCCCCGGCCAAGCAGGGTCGCGATCGCGGAGGATAGCGTGCAGCCGGTGCCGTGGGTGTGGCGGGTGACGACGCGGGCGTGATCGAAGGCGCGCGGCGCCTCGCCCGGCACGATCAGCACGTCGGTGATGCGCTCGCTGTCCGCGTGTCCGCCCTTGGCCAGCACCGCCGCGCCGGTCGCTGCGGCGAGCTGCTGTGCGGCTTCGACCATCGCTGCGTGGGTCGGCAGCGCACGGCCCGCGAGGTGTTCGAGTTCGGGCAGGTTGGGGGTTATCACGGTGGCGAGCGGGAACAGCCGCGCGCGCAGCGTCGCGACCGCCTCCGGCCCCACCAGCACCGCGCCGCTCGTGGCAATCATCACGGGATCGAGCACCAGCGGTCGCCGCAGCAGCACCATCGCGGCCGCGACGTGACGGATCACGTCTTCGTCGGCGAGCATCCCGATCTTGACCGCATCGACCCCGATATCCTCGGCGCAGGAGGCAATCTGGGCGAGCACCATGTCTGCCGAGATCGCCTCGACCCCCTGCACGCCGGCGGTGTTCTGCGCGGTGATCGCGGTGATCGCGGTCATGGCATAGCCGCCGAGCATGGTGATCGTCTTGATATCGGCCTGAATGCCTGCGCCGCCCGAGCTGTCGGAACCGGCGATGGCAAGGATGCGGGGGGGCTTGGCGGCAAGGCTCATGCCGCGTGCCTTTAGCAAACAATTGCGCGCCGCGTCAGTGCCTTCGCGGCGGCTCCTATCCGGCGTAGGCCTTGATCAGATCGAACAGGAAATCGCGCCCGACATAGACCGATTCCACCGAGAGCCTCTCATCGAGCCCGTGCGCGCCGTTGCCGTCGGGATCGCCCCACAGGCCCGGCACGCCGTAGGTCGGGATGCCCACGGCGGTGAGGAAGGTCGCATCGGTGTAGCCATTGGCCATCACCGGAACGAGCGGCACGCCCGGGAAATATCTTGCCACCAGCTTGGCCGCAGGGCCCATCACCTCCGGCGCCAGCGGCGGCGGGGGCGGGGCGGGGCGCAGCGGGGGCAGGGTGGTGACGCTGACGCCCGGATCGCCGATCACCCGGGCCAGCTCGGCGCGGATTTCCTCCACCGGATGGCCGGGAAAGATGCGGCAGTTGACGAAGGCCCCCGCGCGCTGCGCCAGCGCATTGCGCGCGTGCCCGCCGTCGAGCATCGTTGCCACGCAGGTCGTGCGCAGGTTCGAATGGAGGAAGGGATCGCGGTTGGCGATCGCCTCTGCGGCGGTGTCCGCCGGGTTCGCCGCGAGCGCGACCATCGCCGCGCCCACCTCGTCCTTGCGGCCCTTGCCGGCCTCGTTGAAATAGGTGCGGGTGGTCTCGGTCATCTCGAGCGGGAACTCGTAAGCCCCGATCTTCGTCAGCGCGTGGGCGAGCTGGTAGATCGCATTGTCCGGCCGCGGCACCGAGCTGTGCCCGCCGGGGTTGCGGGTTTCGAGGCGGAAGGTGGCGAAGGTCTTCTCGCCGACCTGCATGGTCTGTTCGACCACCTTGTCCCGGCCGCCGCCACTGCCATCGGTGGTGCCCCCGCCGCCTTCGTTGAGGGCGAAGGCCGCGTCGATCAGCTCGCGGCGGTTGGCGGCGAGCCACTCCACGCCGTTGAAGGCGCCGTTGGTCTCCTCGCCGCAGGTGAGCGCGATCTTGACGGTGCGCTTGGGCTTGTAGCCGCTTTTGTGGAAGCGGATCAGCGTATCGACATAGGTCGCCGCGAGCGCCTTGGTATCCGCCACGCCGCGGGCATAGAAATAGCCGTTCTCCTCCACGAGAGTGAAGGGATCGCGCGCCCAATCCTCGCGCCGGGCTTCGACGACGTCGATATGGGCGATGCCGAGGATCGGCTTCAGCGTCGTGGATGTGCCGGGATAGACCGCAACCAGCCCGCCTTCGCGGGGGTGGGCGGGATCGGCGAAGAGGTGGATCCGGCTTTCGGGCAATCCCGCCTCGCGCAGCCGCGCGGCCATGCGCTCGGCGGCGCGTGTGCAGCTGCCGCTGGACAGGGTGGTGTCGGTTTCGACCAGTTCCTCGAACAATGCGCGGTAGGCGATCTGGTCGGGCCGAAGCGGCGCATCGGCAGCGCGCGCGGTGCCGCCATGCGCCGCCATGGCGCCCAGCCCTGCCCAGGCGATGGTCTTGAAGATTGTCCGCATCCGGTCCCTCCTGTCGGCCCGGTGATGCGCCCGATGGCGCGCGGGCGCAAGAGTGCCGCTCAGCCCTTGAATTTGCGCTCCGTGCTCGGCGGGAACTTCGCGTGGAGCGCTTTCGCGCGCGTCGGCCGGTCCATCAGCTCGCCGCCGCAATTGGGGCAGCGGTCGTCCAAGTCCTCGGCGCATTCGGCGCAGAAGGTGCATTCGAACGAACAGATGAAGGCGCCGGGCGCATCGGCCGCAAGCAGCACGCCGCAGGTTTCGCAATCGGGACGCATTTCGAGCATCGTGGTCTTCTCCTATCCTGCCGCCACCCGCACCGCTTCGCAGATCGCGTCGACCACTTCTTCGACCTGGCGCTGGTCGTCGCCTTCGGCCATCACGCGGATCACCGGTTCGGTGCCCGAGGGGCGGATCACGAGGCGACCCTTGCCGGCAAGGCTGGCCTCGGCCTCGGCGATCACCGCCTTGACCGCATCATTCTCGAGCGGCTTGCCGCCCTCGTAGCGCACGTTCTTGAGCAGCTGCGGCACGGGATCGAAGACATGGAGCAGCTCGCTCGCCGGCTTGCCGCTGCGCACGAGGCTCGCCAGCACCCGCAGCGCCGCGACCGTCCCGTCGCCGGTGGTCGCATAATCGAGCAGGATCATGTGCCCCGATTGCTCGCCGCCGACATTGTAGCCGCCCGCCTTCATCGCCTCGAGCACATAGCGGTCGCCCACCTTGGCGCGCACCAGCTCGAGCCCGCGCGCACCCAGATAGCGTTCGAGGCCGAGGTTGCTCATCACCGTCGCCACGATCCCGCCGCCCTTCAGACTTCCGCGATCCTGCATGCGGCCCGCGATCAGCGCCATGATCTGGTCGCCATCGACCGCGCGGCCCTTTTCGTCGACCACGATCAGCCGGTCGGCATCGCCATCCAATGCAATGCCGATATCGGCCTGCTCCTCGACCACCTTGGCCTGCAATGCGGCGATGGCGGTGGAGCCGACGCCGTCGTTGATGTTGGTGCCATTGGGGGTGACGCCGAGCGCGACCACATCCGCGCCCAGTTCCCAGATTGCGGACGGGGCGACCTGATAGGCCGCGCCGTTCGCGCAATCGACCACGACCTTCAATCCATCGAAGCGGATCTCGGCGGCCACCGACCGCTTGACCGCGTGGATATAGCGCCCGCGCGCATCCTCGATCCGGCGCGCGCGGCCGATCCTTTCGGCCGGGGCAAGGGGGATGTCGGTCTCCATCAGCCGCTCGATCTCGGCCTCGGCCTCGTCGGAAAGCTTGAAGCCGTCGGGGCCGAACAGCTTGATGCCGTTATCGGCAAAGGGATTGTGGCTGGCCGAGATCATCACGCCAAGATCGGCGCGCATCTCGCGCGTCAGCAGCGCGATCGCCGGGGTCGGCAGCGGCCCGGTCATGATCACGTCGATCCCGACGCTGGTGAAGCCCGCCACCAGCGCGCTTTCCATCATGTAGCCCGACAGTCGCGTGTCCTTGCCGATCACCACCCGGTGCCGGTGCCCACCGCGCACGAAATGGCGTCCCGCCGCCTGCCCGACCTTCATCGCCATCGCGGCGGTCATCACGCCGGCATTGGTGCGGCCCCTGATCCCGTCGGTTCCGAACAGCTTGCGTCCCATCAATTCCCCTGCCCTTGCCGCCTTGCCGATGTTGTCTCGCGCTTCTGGCGCGGTTATCGCGCAAAGGGAAGGGCAAGCCGCCCGCTTGGGGACCGACCGTTGCACGATAGCGAGAACACCGGCGCGGCCGGACAGGGGAAATTCGCGCTGGTCTCGATCCGCCTGCCGGTGGCGCTGACCTTTGCCGCGCTGGTCGGCGGGCTGTGCGCCGGTATCCTCGGCGGACTTGCCGGAGCGCCGGCGCTGGCCGGCGATGTTGCCGGGCTGGTCGGGGGGCTGTGGCTGCGCGCCTTGCAGATGACCATCATCCCGCTGGTCGCCGCGCTGCTGGTGCTGGGCCTTGTCCAGATGATCCTCGCCGCGCGGGTCGGCACGGTCGCCCGCCGCATGATCGCCCTGATGGTGTTCGTGCAACTGGCCGGCGGGACCTTCACCTCTTTTGTCATGCCCCCGCTGCTGCGCGCCTTCCCGGTGCCCGAGGGCGCGAGCGCCTTTCTCGCGCAGACCCCTTCCGATGTGGGCGAGGTGCCCAAGGTGCTCGATTTCCTCGCCTCGCTGATGAGCCCCAACATCGTCGCCGCCGCCGCCGAGACCGCGATGCTGCCGCTGACGCTGTTCTTCGTGATGTTCGCGGTCGCGATCACCCGCTTGCCGGAAGACCAGAGCGAACGGCTGCTCGGCTTCTTCCATGCGCTGGGCAATGCGATGCTGCTGATCATCGGCTGGGTGCTGGCCGCCGCCCCGGTGGGCGTCTTCGCGCTGGCCTATGGCGTGGGCGTCCAGAGCGGCGGCGGCGCGTTTGCCGCGCTCGGCCATTATGTGCTGAGCGTGACCCTGATGGGCACCTTCGTCCTCGTGCTCGCCTATGTCATCGCCATCGGCCTGGGGCGCACCGGCGGCAGGTTTGCGGGCGCCATGCTGCCCGCGCAGGCGGTGGCGCTGTCCACCCAGTCCTCGCTGGCGAGCCTGCCTGCGATGCTCGATTCCGCCGGACGGCTGGGGCTGCGCGCCTCGACTGCGGAATTCGTGCTGCCGCTTGCGGTGGTGATCTTCCGTGCGACCAGCGCCGCGATGAACCTCGCCGTGGTCTATTACATCGCCGCGCTCGCCGGGGTGGAGGTGCCGCTGACGGTCGCCATTGCCGGCATCCTGATCGCGAGCGTCATCAGCCTTTCGGCCGTCAGCCTGCCCGGCTCGATCAGCTTCGTGGTGTCGATCGGACCGATCGCGCTCGCCATGGGCGTCCCGGTCGAGCCGCTCGCGCTGCTGGTTGCAGTCGAGATGCTGCCCGATCTGATGCGCACCTTGGGCAATGTCACCATGAATGTTGCGGTCACCAGCGCGGTTGACCGCGCGGCGGGAGATGGCGGGCCTGCGGTCTGAGGCCCCCGAACCCCGCAATAGGGGCCTTCACCCCGGAAGGCTGCGAGCCAAACGGCCCATGTGCGGCTCTCTTCCCCGCGAAGGGAGAGAGCCGCATCGGGCATCAGCCGCCCAGGTTGGCGCTGACCATGCAGTAGAGCATCGGCAGCGACAGCAGCAGGTTGGTGCGGCTTGCAGCCAGTGCGCGCGGGCGCAGCTTGGCCTTTTCCTCGTCGCTTGCACCGGGCATGATGTTGAGGATCTTCCTCTGCGCGGGCCAGATGATGAACCACACGTTGAACGCCATGATCAGCCCGAGCCACATGCCGAGCCCGATCAGGTTGATGCCGTCGGCACCTTCGCCCCCGAAGGTCAGCGCCTGCGCGCCATAGCCGCTGTGGAAAGCGATCACGAGGCCGAACACAACCGTCAGCAGCGCCGCATAGCGGAAGAAGAAGAACACCTTGGGCGCGATGTGGTTGTTGATCGCCCCGGTCTGTTCGGCCGGGATCTTCGGCATGGTCGGGACCTGCACGAAATTGAGGTAGTAGAGCAGCCCGATCCAGAGAATGCCGAAAAAGGTGTGGAGCCAGCGGAACACGTCATCTGCCAAGGATTTCGCATCCGAGCCGGTCCAGCCGGTGAAGCTGACGATGACCAGAATCGCAGCGATCAGCCCGACGGCGAGCACAAGATGTAGATTGCCAAAGAACTTTGCCATTTGATCCCCTATCGGTGGTTGCGCGCGCGATACTGGCGGCAAAAATCCGGCTTGTCACACCCGTTCTGGCCTTTCCCGCCAGAAACGCGCCCGGTCACCCGCGCGAACTGACCCCGTTGCCTGCCGCGACCTCGTCAAGCTCTTCGAGGATCGCGCTGTGGGCGACATCGTCACCGCTCGAGCGGCGGGGAATCGCGCCGCTCGCCAGCATTTCTGACAGCGCGGCGCGGGCGCGGCCGACGCGGCTCTTGATCGTGCCGACCGCGCAGCCGCAGATTGCCGCGGCTTCCTCGTAGGAAAAGCCGCCCGCGCCCACCAGCAGCAGCGCCTCGCGCCGTTCGGCGGGCAGGGTCAGCAGTGCGCGGTGGAGGTCGGAGAGGTGGATCGGTTCTTCCTGCCCGGCGGGCGCGGTGAGGATGCGTTCGGCCACGCCCTCGTCATACTCGCCGCGGAAGCGGTTCCTGCGCATGTCGGTGAGGTAGGCGTTGCGCAGGATCACGAAGGTCCAGGCGCGCATCGAGGTGCCCGGCTCGAAGCGGTCCTGCGCCGCCCAGGCCTTCAACAGCGTTTCCTGCACCAGATCGTCGGCAAGGTCGGGCCGCCCGCACAGGCCGCGCGCAAAGGCGCGCAGGTGCGGGACGACGTCTGTCAGCTCGCGCTTGAAATCGGATTTCTCGGCAGCCGTGCGCCTGTCGCCGGAATGCTGCTCGCCGCTCACTGGCCGCTGTCCCGGCCGCGGGCGGGAGGTATCGCGTCGAGCCGGTCGATGAGGTCCTTGAAGCTGTCGGGCAGGGCCTCTTCGACGACCGAATCGTATAGCTGCTTGAGACCGTCGGCCCATTCGGGCGGCCTGCGCCGGGCGCTCTCGTCGCCCGCGCCCGCATTGCCGCCATGTCCGTCGTTCGAGGCCATTTGCTCGGTCAATCCCTGTCCCGTGTCCCGGCCCGCCTTAAGGCCGATCGCGCCATCGGGGAACCCCTGAGCCGGCAGGTGCCGGCCACAAGAACGGGGCTCCGGCCGCGAGTTTGGACGATTCGGGAACGATGCGCTACCTGTTTGGTTCCGGCACCGGTTACCCGTGTCCCGAACCGGCACCAGGCCTTACAGGAACCGCGCAACATCGACCCGCTCGCTCTTCATCCCGATCCCGATGCGGCCGACCTGCTGGTGCCGGATTCCTCGGACCGGGCGCGGCGCTGGCTGGTGCTCTATCCGCGCGCGATCCCGCTGCTGATCTTCCTTGCGCTGGCGGCGATCACCGCCCTCAGCGTCTTCTCGATCGAAAGCAACGCCCGCGCCCGCGAACGCGCGCAGATGCGCGAATATGCCCAAGGCGTGGCCGCCGCGCTCGACCGCAGCGGGAGCGGCTTCACCTCCTACCTGCGCGCCGGCGCGGCGCTGTTCGCGAGCCTCGAGGAGGTCAGCCCGGACACCTTCGACAGCTTCGTGCGCGCGCTGAAGCTCAACACCGAATATTCCGGCGCCGAAGGGATCGGCTGGATCCCGGTGCTCGAAGCGCGCGATCTGCCGGCCTTTCTCGCGCGCACCCGGGCGAGCCAGCCGGCCTATCCCGACATCTACCCCGCCCCCACCGGCACGACCGGGCGGGTCGCTCCGGTGGCGATGTTCGCGCCTGCAACCGCGTTGAACCGCCGCGCGCTCGGCTATGACATGTATTCCGATGCCGCCCGCGCCGCTGCCATGGCCGAGGCCGAACTGACGCTGCGCCCGGCCGCCTCGGGGCGGATCATCCTGCTCCAGGAATCCAGCGTCACGGCGCCTGCCTTTGCCATATACATGCCGGTGTTCCGGATGGGCGCGCCCGAAGCGGCGGGCGGGGAAGCGGGCGCGCGCCGGCTCGCAGGCTTCGTCTACACGCCGTTCCGCGCGCGCGAGTTCCTCGATTCGGCGATCGACCGGCAGGGGGAGATGCGCTTCGGGGTCCGGCTCTATGACGGCGAAATCGGCACCGGGAACCTGCTGGTCGCCCACGCGACGGGCGGCGCAGCCGAGGCGCAGGTGGCCCAGGAAGTCACCATCGCCGACCGCAAGCTGATGCTGGTCATCGAGAACCCGGCGATCGAGGTGCTCTCGCCGTTGTCGATGGTGACGCTGGTGTTCGGCCTTGCGCTGGCGAGCCTGCTGATGCTGCTCGCGCGGCTGCTGACCCAGCAAGCCTTCGAGGATCAGGCGCGGCTCGCCTTCTTCGAGGAACAGCATTCGATCCGCAACTCGCTGACCCGCGAGTTGAACCACCGCGTGAAGAACACGCTGGCCAACGTGCTCTCGATTCTGTCGCTGACCCGCCGCCGGGCGAGCGGGCTCGACGACTTCGCCGACAGCCTCGAAGGCCGCATCCGCGCGCTTTCGGCGACCCATGACCTGCTGACCGTGACCGACTGGGGCACCACCCCGATCCGCGCGGTGATCGAGGCCGAACTGCAACACTTCCGCAGCGCGCTCGACGATGCGATCCTGCTCGAAGGGCCGGATCTCGAACTGGCGCCCAATGATGCGCTGTCCTTCGGGCTGGCGGTGCACGAACTGGCCACCAATGCCGCCAAATACGGCGCGCTCAGCGTGCCGGGCGGCAAGGTCACGATCCGCTGGAGCCGGGGGGAAGACCCGGCGGCGGAGACCGGATGGGCCGAGGTCGAATGGCAGGAGACCGGCGGGCCTGCGGTCCCGGGCGAGCGGCGCCGCGGTTTCGGCACCGAACTGATCGAGAAGGTCGTCGCCCACGAATTGCGCCAGCCGGTGACGCTCGATTTTGCCCCCACCGGCGTGCGCTGCGTGCTGCGGGTGCCGGTGCGCCGCCCCGCGGATTTCCGGATCAGGGAGCGGGAAGCGGACCGGCGGGTCAGGAAGCCTTGATTTTGCGGTCGCGCTGACGCGCGACTGCGCCGCCGAACGTGGCTCGCAATCAAAGCGGCCGCGTGCTGCCGAAGAACAGCGCCTGGCTGATCGCCGCGCGCACGGTTGCTTCCTGGAACGGCTTGGTGACGAGGTAGGTCGGCTCGGGCCGGTCGCCGGTCAGGAGGCGTTCGGGATAGGCAGTGATGAAGATCACCGGCATTGTCCCGGCACCGAGGATATCGTCGACCGCATCGAGACCCGATGAGCCATCGGCCAGCTGGATGTCGGCGAGCACCAGCCCCGGCATCGCTTCGGCCACCGCGGCGCGCGCCTGGGTGCGGGTCGCCGCGGTGCCGCTGACCGTGTGGCCAAGACCGGTGACAAGGTCTTCCAGTTGCATCGCGATCAGCGGCTCGTCCTCGATGATGAGCACGCTGGTGGTCTGCTCGCGCTCGATCTCGGCGATGGCCTGGGCGACGAGGGCATCGACCTCTTCCGGCGTGCGTTCGAGGATCGCGGCGGTCTCGTGAGCCGTGAAATCCTCGAGCGTGGTCAGCAGCAGCGCCTGGCGCGCGGGCGGGGTGATCGCGCCCAACCGCGCCTGCGCGCCGGCCTCGTGCTCGCTGGTCGGCGCCGCGCCGGTCGCCGCGCCCGCACCGCTCGCCCAGACCTTGCCGAAGGCGCGGTAGAGCGGCACCCGTCCGCCCGCGAGGCTTCCCATCAGGGTCGCATCGGCGAGCGCGGCTTCAAGCATTTCGCGCACATAGGCATCCCCGCTCGCCTGCGATCCGGTCAGCGCGCGGGCATAGCGGCGCAGGTAGGGCAGGTTGGCCGCGATCTGGCTTCCGAGGGACATGTGGGACCTTTCGATGGTCTGGCTGGCAATCGACTCAGCAGGCCATAGCGGTTCGCCGCCCGCCCGTCGCGCCTATCCGACAACCTTCTGGATTGGCGACGTTGCCTGCGTAGTTTTCCGAGGGTCAAAAAAATATCATGATGACCGGGAACCGCCCGCAAGGACGAACATTATCCCCATGTCACCGCCGAGACCCCCCTCCCGTCCAAGCGGCTGGTGATACGATCCCGAAAGGCCTCCGTTGTTAACGCAACGGGGGCCTTTTTTATCGCGGTCACGATCGGCTGCAAAGCCCCCGCTCAGTCGAGCCGCTTGGCATAGATCGCATATTCGCGGTTGATCTTCGACTGGATCGTGTCGGCGATCGCCACCATGCCCTGGTTGTCTTCGAGCACCCAGCCAAGCTCGCCGCGCACCGAGCCGAACTTGGTGGTCGATTCCACCCGGATCGCCTCGATCATCATGAAGGCGAGCTGGCTGGCGAGCCGGCTGTTGTGAAGCTCCCTGAGCACCCCCATCAGCGGCACCCGCATGCCCGCCCCCTTGGGGAAGCGCAGCCAGCGCAGCATGTGGATCCAGCCCAGCGGGAACAGCTTGCCCCTGATCTTCGCCAGCGCGTCGTTCACGTCGGGGAAGGTCAGCATGAAGGCGACGGGGCGCCCGTCGACCTCGGCGATCATGTTCAATTCTTCCTTGATGATCTGCCGCAGCTTCTTGCCGGCATAGGCGACCTCTTCGGGCGTGAAGGGCACAAAGCCCCAATTGTCCGACCACGCATCGTTGAGAATGCCGAGGATGATCGCGACCTCGCTGTCCCAATCGGCCTTGCGCACGCGGCGCACATTGATGCGCGCGTTCTTGTGCCCCGATTGCACGATGCGCTGCACCAGCGGGGGGAAAGGCTTCGAGATGTCGAGATCGTAGGTGAAGAGCGTCTTGGCGCGGGCATAACCTGCCGCCTCGATCCACGCCGCATAATGCGCAGGGTGGTGACCCATCATGATCATCGGCGCATGGTCTGACCCGCGCACCAGCAGGCCGGGCTCTTCCCAGATCGACAGCGAGATCGGACCGAGCGCGCGGGTCATACCCTCGCCCGCCAGCCACGCTTCCGCCGCCGCCAGCAGCGCGCGGGCAACGTCCTCGTCCTCGGCATCGAAATAGCCGAAGAAGCCCGTTCCCGGACCAAAACCCTGATCGGCCGGCATGGCGAGCGCGAGTTCGTCGATATGCGCCGAGATGCGGCCGACCCCCTTGCCGCCGGCCCGCGCGATGAACAGCTGGACGCGGGCATGGCCGAAGAAGGGGTTCTTGTCCGGATCGACCAGCTCGATCTGCTCCGCGCGGATTTGCGGGACGAAGTGGGGCAGGCGGTCGGAGAACGCCCGGCCGAGGTCGACGAAGGCCTCCCGCCCACGCTTGCCGCTGACCGGCTCGATCACTATCTGCGCTGTGCGGGTCGATACATCCGTCACGCGACCATCCTCGTATTTGCTGCGGGTCAAGGCGTCTGTGTCGCCCTTGGGTCATTCACGCAAGCTATCGATCACTCTCACCAACAACCCGCGTTTGGCTTGACCCCCGTTTTGCGGTAGGGCGCGCCCTTGGAAACCATGCCGATGACCATTCACCAGACCATCCCCGCCGCGCCCGCAAAGGCCACTCGTGCCCAGTTCATGGCCGAGGACGACAAGGCGATGCTGCGCGCCGCGCGCGACCTCACCAAGGGGCTGGGCGAGGCGAAGCCTGCGATCTACTGGCCCGACATGCTGATCTCGGCGGGCATCGGCTATGCCGGGATCGCCGTGGCGATCGCTTCGGCGAGCATCGCCGCCAAGCTGGCCGCCGGGCTGGTCGCGGCGCTGGCGCTGTACCGCGCGCTGATGTTCATTCACGAGCTGACCCACATCCACCGGGACGCGCTGCCCGGTTTCCGCACCGCGTGGAACCTCCTCGTCGGCATCCCGATGCTGACGCCCTCCTTCATGTATGAAGGCGTCCACGTCATCCACCACAAGCGCACACAATACGGCACGGTGGAGGACCCCGAATATCTCCCGCTCGCGCTGATGAAACCGTGGAGCCTGCCGCTGTTCGTGCTCGTCGCGATGCTGCTGCCGGTGGCGCTGATTGTGCGCTTCGGGATCTTGTATCCGCTCGGCCTCGTCATTCCGCCGCTGCGCACCTTCGTGTGGGAGCGGTTCTCCTCGCTCTCGATCAACCCGGAGTTCCTGCGCCGCGCGCCCGAAGCCGAGCTGGCCGGGCGGGTGCGCTGGCAGGAAGCGGGCGCGAGTGTCTGGGCGATCGCGCTGATCGCCTCGGTGTTCGTGTTCGGCTGGCAGCCGCTGGCGAGTGCGCTGGCGATCCTCTCGCTCGCCGCGGTCTTGAACCAGCTGCGCACGCTGGTCGCGCACCTGTGGGAGAACGAGGGCGAGGCGATGACCGTGACCGCGCAGTTCCTCGACAGCGTCAACGTGCCCCCGCCGGGCATCGCGGCCGAGATCTGGGCGCCGGTGGGCCTGCGCTATCACGCGCTCCACCACCTGATGCCCTCAATGCCCTATCACGACCTGCCCGAAGCGCATCGCCGCTTGGCGCGCGAGCTGGGCACGGGTTCGACCTATGAGGGCGCGAACCACCCCGGGATGCTGACGCTGGTGGGGCGGATCGCCAAGAGCACGATGGGGCGGCGCGCCTAAGCCGGGCTGACCTCAATCGAGAAAGCAGATCAACGCACAGCGCCGCTCGGCGGGCAGGCCGTCGTCGACTTCGTTCGCCAATTCCCCGGCGAGGCGCGGGTGGGCGTCCAATGCCGTGACTTCCTCGAAGCCGAGCCGGGCGTAGAACGGGCCGTTCCACGGCAAGTCGCGGAAGGTGGTAAGGGTCAGCGCCCTGAAGCCGGTGCTCCTCGCATCGATCTGTGCCGCGCGCACCAGCCCTGCCCCGATCCCGCGTCGCTGGAATGCGGGCGCAACGTCCATCTCCCAGATGTGCAGTTCGCGGCTGAATGGCTGGGCGACGAGGAACCCGGCCATTGCCTCGCCGACATGCGCGACGAGGCTGTGGCCGCGGCGGATCAGGCGCGCATAATCCGCCTCCGAGCGGGTGCGGGCGGGGTCGATGGAGGGTTCATCGGCAAAGGCGACCGCTGCCGCCCGCTCAATGGCAGGCATCGCCGCCGCATCCGCTTCCCGCGCCAGCCGCAGCGACCAGTCGCGCGCCCCCACGCTCACTCCTCGGTCCGGATCAGCACCGTCTCGCCGACCAGCAGGAACAGCACGAAGGGCGCCCATGCGGCGAGCAGCGGCGGATAGCCGCCGAAGCTGCCCATCGCGAGCGCGGCATTGTCGACCACGAAATAGGCAAAGCCCAGCGCCATGCCGATGATCGCGCGCACGAACAGCTGGCCGGAACGCGCAAGGCCGAAGGCGGCGATCGAGCCCAGCAGCGGCATCAGCAGCGCCGAAAGCGGCCCCGACAACCGGTGCCACCACTTGGCGCGCATCTCGTCGGTGTTGCGGCCAGCGGTCTCGTAGGCGGTGATGCTCTCGCCCAGTTCCCAGAAGCTCTGCGCATCGGGATCGACCGACTGGAGCATGATCCGCTCTGGCGACAGGGTCTGTCCCACCACCAGCGTCGCGGGCCGCTCGGTGATCGCGCCCGCCACATCGAATTTCACCGGCTTCTCGAGCCGCCAGCCGGGCGCGGCGAAGGTCGCGCGGGGGCTGCGGATCTGCTCGCGGATGATCCCGCCGGGTGCGCGGGCGTACCAGGTGACGCCGGTCAGCACGATGTCCTGCCCCGCGCCGGTCAGGGTCGCGGCCGAGAGAATGTTCTCGCCATCGGTGAGGTAGATGTTGGCGCGCGGCTTGGCGGCGGCGGTGTCGTCTCCGGGGATCGGGCCATAGTCGGCCGCCTCCCACGCCTTGAGGGTGGCGTTGGCGCGGGTGAGGATGCGCTCGTTGAATCCGAAGCTGACGGCGGCGACCAGCAGCGCGGTCAGCAGCATCGGCGAGAGCACCTGATGGGCCGAGAGCCCCGCAGCGCGCATCGCGATCACCTCGCTGTTCGCATTCAGCGGCCAGAAGGTCAGCAGCGAGGCAAGCAGCACCGAATAGGGCAGGAAGTTCGCCACCAGCTGCGGCAGGCGCAGGCTCGCATAGCGCAGCACCTCGGCCTGGCCGTTGCCGGGGGCGGCGAGGATGTCGCCGGTCTTGGACAAAAGATCGAGCGCCAGCAGCACCAGCACCAGCATGAACAGGACCGCGATGATGCGCACCACGAACAGCCGGGCGAGATAGAGCGTCAGCGTGCGCGACGGGAAGAAATCGAGCTGCATTGCGGGTCTACTTGGCAGGTGCCGCTTCGGGCTGAGGGCGATAGGCGCGCGGGCGCCTGCGGGCGAACAGCTTGGCGAGACGCCTCGAAAGCTTGGCAAACGCCATCTCCAGCGCGCCGATTGCCTGCCCGCCCGGCACATGGGCGACGCGGTAATACATCCACACGATCAGCCCCGCGAACAGCGCGAAGGGCACCCAGAAAGCGAGCACCGGATCAAGCCGGCCGAGCGCGGCGACATCCTCCCCGTACTGGTTCACCTTGTGATAGGCGACGACCATGATGATCGAGACGAACACGCCCAGCGCGCTCGTCGATCGCTTGGGCGGGATCGCGAGCGCCACCGCAAGGAGCGGCATCAGGAACATCATCAGGATCTCGACCAGCCGGAAGTTGAAGCTGGCGACGCTCGCATCGCGCTGACCGGGCGCGGCCTTGCGGCTCCAGCCCATCTGGAGGAGTTCGGGGAGGATATATTCGCGCGTCTCGTCACCGCGCGCGCGGAATTTCTCGATGGCGGGCAGATCGATCGGCAGGTCGTGGCGGCTGAAGCTCAGCACCCGGGGGGTCTGGCCGCGCATGCCGGTGTCCTGGATGATCGTGCCTTCGGTGAGGCGCAGGATGATCGTGTCGGGGTTGTCGCGGGTGGCAAGGAAGGCCCCCTCGCGCGCGCTGATGGACAGCACCTGGCCCTTGGCATTGGCGACCCGGGCGAAGATGCCGACGAGACGGCGGCCCTCGTCCTCGCTTTCCTCGATGCGCAAGGCCATGCGGTCGGCCAGCGTGGTGAATTCGCCGACCTTGATCGAGGCCCCGAGCGCGCCCGAGCGCAGTTCGTATTCGAGCTGTTCGTAATAGTAGCGGCTGAGGGGCTGGATGTAGAACACCAGCGCGACATTGACCGCCACCAGCGCCAGCGTGATCGCATAGGGCATGCGCAGCAGGCGCAGATAGGACATGCCGACGCCGCGCATCGTGTCGAGTTCCGATGAGGTCGCAAGCTTGCGGAACGCCAGCAGCACGCCCAGCAGCAGGCCCAATGGGATGGCAAGGCTCGCATATTCGGGGATTAGCGCGCCGAGCATCTTGAAGACGACGCCCACCGGCCCGCCTTCGACCGCGACGAAATCGAACAGCCGCAGCATCTTGTCGAGCATCAGCAGGCTCGCCGCGAGCGCGAAGACGCCGAGCATCGGCACGATCGTGAGCCGCAGGATGTAGCGATCGATGGCGGGGATGACGTTCAGCAAGGGGCTCGGGGTCCGTGATCGAGTGCGCATGCGCGTGCCTGCCCTAGCCGCTTCGCGCGGGCGCGTCATGTCCCCAATTGCTATGAAGACGAAGGCGCGCGCTTACCAGAAGCGGCTGCCGGGGATGCCCTTGAACGGCCCCGCCTCGCGCGAGGTCACCCAGCCGCCGTAGAAGCCGCCGGGCTGGGGGGAGACCTGTTCGCCGTCAAGAGTGACTTCGTCGAACGGGGCGGCGTAGAAGGCGATATGCCCGGCGATCCCTTCGAAGCCGCGCGCGGGCGAGGGGTAGGACCAGCCCGCGCCGACCAGCCGCGCATCGCCCACGATCACGTCCCAGTAGTGCGCTGTGCCCTTCCATTCGCAGAAGGAACGTCCGGCATTGGGCACAAGTCGCTCCATCGCGACGTCGTTCTGGGGAATGTAATAGGTCGGCGGGTGCGAGGTCTCGAGCGTGCGCCAGGCCGCGCGAGTGTCGGCCAGCACCACGCCGCAGTGGAGGATGCGGATGTGGCGGGTGATGGCCTCGGCGCGGGGCGGGCGAGGGTAGTCCCACACGCTCTCCTGACCCGGGCGGACGGGCTCGGGTGCAGGGTGGTGCGGCTGCCTCACGCCTTTTCGAGAGTGCATTGCAGCGGGTGCTGGTTCTGCCTTGCAAAGTCCATCACCTGGTTAACCTTGGTCTCGGCGACTTCATAGGTGAAGATGCCGCACACCCCGACGCCGCGCTGGTGGACGTGGAGCATCACGCGGGTGGCCTGTTCCAGATCCATCCCGAAGAAGCGCTTGAGGACCAGCACCACGAACTCCATCGGGGTGTAATCGTCGTTGAGCATCAGCACCTTGTACTGGCTGGGCTTCTTGGGCTTGGCGCGGGTCTTGATGGCGACGCCGACCTGGTTCTGGCCGCCTGCGTCCTTGCCATCGTCATCCTCGCCGGCGCGCGGCGCGGTGCGCTGTGACGCGTCCTGCTGCGACGGGGGCAGCCCGGCGACGGCCGCCGGATGGGGATGCGCTGGGATGGGCATAGGCCCCCATTATGGGATTCGTCCCCGCTGGTGCAAGCGATAGGTAGGAATTGTTTGGGCCCTGCCGCCCGCGCGCGAAGGAAATTGGCCCGGGCAAGCCGTGCTTGCCCGGGGCTTGGACAAGAAAAAGGCCGGTCAGACCTGCGTCTGACCGGCCAGCGCCTCGCGGCGCGCTCTCGTGGACCGGGTTGGGAGAGAGAGGAGAGAGGCCCGGCCGGAGAATTCCTGATCGCTTAGGCGGCCTTCGAGACCTTCTCGACGGCGACGCTGACGCGGTTCGAGATCGGGGCGAAGGCGTCGTTGTAGAGCTTCACCCAGGCTTCGGTGCGCTTCGAGCCGTAGGCGACGACCGCGTCGAAGTTGCGACGGGCGAGTTCGCCCTGGAGCTGCATGAGCTCGGTCGGCGACTTGACGGCGGCAACCTTCTTGGCGTCTTCGGTGACGGTTTCGATCACGGTCTTGCCGGTTTCGACGTTGTCCTTGAGCAGTTCCTGCGCACCGGCGAAGAAGATCTTGCCGCTTTCGACGACGGCTTCGACGTTCGCCTTGGTGAACTCGGTCGCTTCGGTGGTCAGTTCGTTGCCCTTGGCGAACGCGGTCTTGGCGCGGGCCTGGAGGTCGGCGACGACGGTCTTGGCGGTGGCGGTGATGTCGGTGGTGTTGGCAGTGGCCATGATGGTATCCTTCAGCTTGATGACGGGATTGGTCGTGGGCACGGCGGCGGCGGGGGCTTCAGCCTTCGCGGCCGACACCGGCTTCTTGACCGGGAGCTTGGTTGCGGCAGTCTTGGTCTTGGTGGCCGTCTTCTTGACGGTCTTGGCCGCAACCGTCTTGACCGCAGCCGCCTTCTTGGCGGGGGCCTGTTTCGGAGCGGCGGGGGTCTTGGCGGCAGGGGTCTTGGCGGCGGGCGCAGCCTTCACCGTCTTGGCGGCCGGAGCGGCAGCAGGCGCCGGAGCGGCAGGCTTGGCGACCGGCGCGGCCTTGGCCGCAGCTTCGGCGTAGGCCTTCTCGGCAGCAGCATCGATCTTGGAGGCCGCAGCCTTGGCGGGCGCCTTGGGGCCGGCCTTGGGCGCGGCGGCGATCTTCACTTCACCGGCAGTGTTTTCGACTTCGGACATGGCGACCTCGCTTCATGTTGCACTGCACAAAATAGAGATTGCAGCTGCGAAGTCAAGTCATTTTTGTGCGGTGCACAAAAACCGAAGAAACGATGACAAATCAGTGTCTCTGACCGTGCGAGGCGCTTTGGGAACGCGAATCTCCTGTCGCTCAACGCGTCTTCACATAGCGTCCCGGCGCGTCCTCGATCACCTTGTCGCCTGTGCTGCCGGGCACCCGCTTGCCCGTCGCCGGCACGCGCGCGTCCGACTGGCGATGGAGCCATTCGAGCCAATGCGGCCACCAGCTGCCCGGATGCTCGCTCGCCCCGGCAAGGAAGTCCTTGAGGCTCGGCGCCGCGTTATCGCCCACCCAGTACTGGTACTTGCCCGCCGACGGCGGATTGACCACGCCGGCAATGTGACCGGAGCCTGCCAGCAGGAATTCGATCGGTCCGGCAAAGTGCCGGGTAATGCGCCACACGCTTTCGGCGGGCGCGATATGATCCTCGCGCCCGGCCTGCACGAAGCTCGGCGTGGCGACCCGCGTCAGGTCGATCGGCGTGCCGTCGGCTGCCAGCGCATCGGGCACCACCAGCTTGTTGTCGCGGTAGAGATCGCGCAGGTAGGCATTGTGCCATTTCGAGGGCAGGTTGGTGACGTCGCCGTTCCAGTGGAGCAGATCGAAGGCCGGATAATCCTCGCCCAGCAGGTAGTTGTTGACGACATAGTTCCAGATCAGATCCCGCCCCCGCAGCGCGTTGAAGGTCGCCGCCAGATAGCGCCCGTCGAGATAGCCTTGCGGCGACAACTGCCCGATCATCTCGAGCTGGCCCTCGTCGATGAAATGCTTGAGGTCGCCCGCGCGCTCGAAATCGACCTGCGCGGTGAAGAATGTCGCCGACCTGACCTTGTCCGCCTCGCCCCGCCGAGCCAGCACCGCCAGCGTCGCCGCCAAGGTTGTCCCTGCCACGCAATAGCCGATGTTGTGGACAGCGGGCACATCGAGCCGCTTGGCGACATGGTCGATGGCCTCTATCTGGGCGCGGATGTAATCATCCCAAACGATCTCGCCCATGGTCTCGTCGGCGCTCTTCCAGCTGACCACGAAGACGCTGATCCCCTGGTCGACCGCCCACTTGATGAAGCTCTTCTTGGGGGTCAGGTCGAGGATGTAGAAGCGGTTGATCCACGGCGGGAAGATCACCAGCGGCACCTCCAGAACGGTGTCGGTGGACGGCGCGTACTGGATCAGCTGGTAGAGCAGCGTCTCGTGCACCACCTTGCCCGGGCTTGCGGCAAGGTTTTCTCCGAGGCGGAAGGCGTTGGGGTCGGTGTGGGTCAGCTGCCCGCGCTTCAGATCATTCACGAGGTGCTGCATCCCGCGCACCAGGTTTGCCCCCCTCGTCTCCATGGTGCGCTTCATCACCACCGGGTTGAGCGCGATGAAATTGTCCGGGCTCATCGCTTCGGCAAGCGCCGTCACCGCGAATTCGAGCTGCTGGCGCTTGACCTTGTCGAGCCCGTCCATGCCCTTCACGCTGGTGCGGAAATAGTCGGCGAGCATCAGGTAGGTCTGGTGCAGCAGCAGAAAGGCGGGGTGCTCGCGCCAGGCGGGATCGGCAAAGCGGCGGTCGGATTTGGGAAGCGCGGCGGGATCTGGCGTTTCGACGGCCTTGCCGCCCGCAGC
Source organism: Porphyrobacter sp. AAP82 (assembly GCF_000331285.1). GTDB lineage: Bacteria > Pseudomonadota > Alphaproteobacteria > Sphingomonadales > Sphingomonadaceae > Erythrobacter. The sequence goes on from NZ_ANFX01000014.1 coordinate 100,541, forward strand.
AAAGCTCTGCATCACCCCCGACCACAGCTGCATCTGGTCCTGCGCAAGCCGGGCCGAGGCCTCGAACATTCCCTTGGGCATTTGCCCGAGCATCGCCTGAGACATGACCAGCCACTGTGCGGGGTCGAGCAGGTTGCTGCCGCTGGCGCTCTTTTCTGCGGCGGCAGCGGCCTGGTGGGTGGCGAAATCGACCCACAATTGCTGGAGCTGTGCGGCCGTGGCGGCCCATTCGGCCAGCTCGCCCGGTTCGATCCCGGGGGCGATCAGCGATTCGGGGGGCTTGCCGCCCATCATTTCGCGCAGGCTTTCGGCCTGCATATCGAAGTAGCCCTTGAGGCTCTCGCCCGCCGCCGCCAGAGGGTCCTTATCCTGTGCCATCGCCCGAAATCGTCCCTTGTTCGCCGCGCGTGTGCGATAGTGCCGTTAATCGAGCCCCATCGCAACTTTCCGAAAACGCGCTTCCCACGATCCGAAGGTTTGGCCTAGGGAGAGCGTTGCGGCGCTTGCATCAATGCCGCAGAAGACAAGGTGATGACGTCCCATGAATGACCAGTTCTATCGCATGAAGCGGATGCCCCCGTATGTGATCGCGGAGGTCAATGCCATGCGTCATGCAGCCCGTCTCGCCGGGCAGGACATCATCGACCTTGGCATGGGCAATCCCGATCAGCCCCCGCCGCAGCATGTCATCGACAAGCTGTGCGAGGTTGCGGCCAAGCCCGATGCGCATGGCTATTCGCAGTCCAAGGGCATCCCGGGCCTGCGGCGCGCGCAGGCGGGCTACTACGCGCGCCGCTTCGGGGTCGAGCTCGATCCCGAGAGCGAGGTGGTGGTGACGATGGGATCGAAGGAGGGCCTCTCCAGCCTTGCCACGGCGATCATCGCGCCGGGGGACGTGGTGCTCGCGCCCAACCCCTCCTACCCGATCCACACCTTCGGCTTCATCATCGCCGGCGCGACGATCCGTTCGGTGCCGACCACGCCGGACGAGCATTACTGGGAATCGCTCGAACGGGCGATGAACTACACCGTGCCGCGCCCCAGCGTGCTGGTGGTGAGCTACCCTTCCAACCCCACTGCCGAGACGGTCGATCTGCCCTTTTACGAACGGCTGGTCGCCTGGGCGAAGGAGAACCAGGTCTGGATCGTCAGCGACCTTGCCTATTCCGAGCTCTATTTCGATGGGCGTCCGACGCGTTCGATCATGGAAGTGCCCGGCGCCAAGGACGTGGCGATCGAATTCACCTCGATGTCCAAGACCTATTCCATGGCCGGCTGGCGGATGGGCTTTGCGGTCGGCAACAAGCAGCTGATCGCGGCGCTGACCCGGGTGAAGTCCTATCTCGATTACGGCGCCTTCACGCCGATCCAGGCGGCGGCCTGTGCGGCGCTCAACGGCCCGCAGGACATCATCGAGGCGAATCGCGAGCTCTATCACCGCCGCCGCGATGTCATGGTCGAGGCCTTCGGCCGCGCCGGCTGGGACATCCCGCCGCCGCCCGCATCGATGTTCGCCTGGGCCCCGCTGCCCCCGGCGCTCAGATCGATGGGCAGTCTCGAATTCTCCAAGCAGCTCCTGACACAAGCGCAAGTCGCGGTCGCGCCCGGCGTAGGCTATGGAGAGAACGGTGAAGGCTATGTGCGTATTGCCATGGTCGAGAACGAACAGCGCCTCCGCCAGGCGGCGCGCAATATCAAGCGCTACCTCCAGTCGGTAGGGGTCAACAGCTCCGCCGCCTGAGGCGTTTCGCAATTTTCAATGCTTTCTCGTCCAAAGCAGAAAAATATTTCTGTCCGGTTTGCGTTAGTTTGCGGGTAAACGTGTGCTGAAGTTCGCAAGGAGAGGACAATGGCGTCCGGAGCCGCGAAGCGGCTGACCGACAGACAGCGCGCCGTCATGGAACGGATCGACCGGCGCGTCCCGATCAAGGTGATCGCTACCGAGCTCGGGGTGTCCGAGACCCGGATAAACCAGCATATCCGCGCGCTGAAGGACTTCTACGACGCCGTCAGCCTTGGCGAGCTGGTCGAGAACTACCGTGCCACGCTGAGCCCCGAAGCGGCCGAGGCAGCGGCGGAAAACGACCTCGGGACGTCTGCGGATAGAGGATTGCTCAAGCCCTTCAGCGAACCTGTATACACAAATTCTCAGATTAACCGGCCGGCTGATCTGGCTGATTTCGGTGACCGGGATGATCCGGGCCGCCTGGTCCTCAGCGATGCGATGCCTCTCATAAAGCAGGCACCATGGCTGAAGCCGGGCGAACCGCGGGTGGTCCCCGGAGTGCTCGATGGTGAGCATGCCGTCCTGATGCGAATGGGGGCGATCGTCGGGATCGCCGCGGGCATTCTGGCATCGGTGATCCTAGTGATCACAGCCGCGATGACCCTCAGCCAGGCGACGGAAGGCAAGGCTTACACCTCCGTGGAAACCAACGCCGCTTCCGGTTGAGCACCGGCAGCGCTGGAGACCGACGATGGACAATCGTATAGTCGCTGATGCACGCAATCTGAAGAAGCTGATCCGTGAAGCCGAAGCCCTTGCCGACGAAGCGATCATGTCGATGGCGCGGCTCAAGCAGGCGATGCTTGCCGCCCGGCAGAACCCGATGGTCGAAGTCAACACCGGACAGCGCGCGCTGCTGCGCCTGACCGAGGCCGAAAGCTACGCCCTTTCCATGTCGACCAACCTGCTGCGGGTGCACGATGAACTGAGCAAGGTCGCCCGCGTCCACGCCGGCGGCGATCCGGGCTACGAAACCAAGATCCCCGAAACCGATCTTGGCGCTGCCCCGGCCCGCCAGCTGCGCGAACAGGAGCCGCTTCAGGCCTGACGCATGGAAGATCTGGTGCATTTCTACAATGATTACCGGGTCCCTGCACAGCACCTGATCGCGCTCCTGCTCGCAGGAGCGATCTGGCGCCGCGGCGGGGACCCGGAACGCTGGCTGATCGCCACCTTCCTCGGCACCATGGTGGTGCCGGTCTGGATCCAGTGGCTGCTGGATCCGGCCCTGTCGATTTCGGGGCCGGTCATGCAGCTCCGCCTGGTGGTCGACGTGGTTGCCGCCATCGTGTTCACCGCCATCGCGCTCCGGGCCAACCGCAATTATCCGTTGTGGATCGCGGGCTTCCAGCTCGTCGCGCTTGGCGGCTATCTCGTGAACCTGATCGCCGTGGAGGTCTCGCCGCTGGCGGTTGTGATCCTCATGGTCGGGCCGTCCTATTGCCAGTTGCTGGTGCTGCTCGGCGGCTTTGTCCGGCACCTGCGGCGCGAGCGTCGCTACGGCGCCTACCGCGCATGGCGCATCGTGCCGCCGGCCATCGGAGGGTTGACGGTATGACCGCCGGCCCGAACCAGGCAACCGCCAGACAATCCGGGCTGCGGCGATGCTGACCCATGCCCTGTCCCGCGGCGGCGAGAGCGCGCTCACGCAGGATCAGCGCGCGGCAGCGATGATCGCCTACCTGCGCAGCCTCGTGCTCGCCCCGCCCGCCCGTTACGAGCGCGGGCACGCGATCTTCGTCGACCAGCACAGCGCCTGGCTCGGCGATGCGCCCTGCGGGATCGGGACGATGACGACCCTTGCGATCCGGATGCGCGCCCTGCTCGGCGATGCGCTGCGCCATGATGCGGCCGGAATCATCCTCGCCCACAGCCACCCCTCGGGCCACTGCCGCCCGAGCGGATGCGACATCGCCACCACCCGCCGCCTCGCCAATGTTGCCCGGACGCTCGACATCCAGCTGATCGATCACCTGATCTTCACCACCGATGCGGTGTATTCGATGCGTGCAGGGGGGCTGCTGTGAACGCGCCGCTCTCATCGGGCCACTTCCCCGACAACGACATGAGCGGTCCGCGCTTCCGCGAGGCGGGGGAAATGGTGCTCGACCAGTTCCATCGTGACGGGCGGGTCGATGCCCAGTGGCTGGGCCTCCACCCGCGCGAATTCGCGCTGCTGTGGCGCCTTGCCGAGCAGCCGGGCGCGCGCATGTCCAGCCAGCAACTGCGCACCGAGGCCTTCTGCATCATGATCGACCCCGAGCCCGAGGGCATTTCCGCCGATATCGCGCGCCTGAAGGGCAAGCTCGCCGCAGCGGGCGCCGGCCACCTCATCTGCACCGACGGCGATGGCCGGTTCTTCCTCGAGGTGCCGCCCGACCACGGCCTCTCGCGCCTCGCCTCGGGCTGACGCGCACCGCGGGTCAGGGCCACTGGACAGCCGCGGGGCGATCGGTCAATCTTGGCTGCAAACACAAGCCCGCGAGGATCCGCCTGCCATGTCCGCCACCACCGCCACCACGCTCGCCAATGACCGCGTCTCGATCACTCTGGACGAGGACGGCGTCGCCGACGTCCGCCTCGTGCGGGCGGAGAAGATGAACGCGCTCGACCCGGAGATGTTCGAACGCATCATCGAAGCGGGCCAGGCGCTCGGCCGGATGAAGGGCCTGCGCGCGGTGGTGCTGTCGGGAGAGGGCCGCGCGTTCTGCGCCGGGCTCGACCTCTCCAACTTCTCGAGGCGCCCTCCCGAGGACGAGCCCGCCCTGACCGAACGCACCTACGGCAATTCCAACCGCCCGCAGCAGGTGGCGATGCAGTGGAGGAAGCTGCCCGTGCCGGTGATCGCGGCGATCCACGGGGTGTGCTTCGGCGGGGGCCTCCAGATCGCGAGCGGGGCCGACATCCGCATCGTCCACCCCGAAACGCGGCTTGCGATCATGGAGATGAAGTGGGGTCTGGTGCCCGATATGGGCGGCTATGTCCTGTGGCGAGGCCTGGTGCGTGACGATGTGCTGCGCGAGCTCGTCTACACCAACCGCGAATTCAACGGGGGCGAGGCGCAGGCGCTGGGCCTTGCGACCTATGTCGACGCTGCCCCGCGCGATCGCGCCTTCGCCATCGCCCGCCAGATCGCACTGAAGAACCCCCATGCGATCCGTGCCGCCAAGCGCCTCCAGGCCGGCATGTGGGATCAGGATGTCAATGCCATCCTGATGGAGGAAAGCATCGAGCAGCACGCGATCATGCGCACCCGCAACCAGGTCGAGGCGGTGATGGCCGAGATGGAACGGCGCAAGCCCGACTTCGAAGACGTCTGACCCCGCGCAGCCCCCCGCGCGCGAGCGGCGGCGTCAGGCGACCATCGGCTGCGCGCGCGCCGAGGCCACTTCGAGCGGGCGGATGATCAGCGTCGTGCGGTCATGCCCCACCGCCAGATGCAGCACAGCGCCCGCTTCCACTGCCAGCGGCTCGGGGAAGGTGTGCAGCACCTGCAACCAGCCGCCATCGGTGTAGCCATCGGGGTGATTGTCGAAGGTGATCCCCTCGGCAAGGTCGACCTCCATCCACTGGACGATCCCCTCGGCAACGCCGTCCTGCGTGACGCGGATGCTGAGCAGTTGGACATCGCCCGGGTGGGACTTGCGCGTCAGGTCGATGCGCAGCAATTCGACATCGCCCGAAAGGCGCTTCCAGTCGGTCATTGTGCCATGGATCGGCAGCTTCTGCGCCGCCAGCGCGCCGAAGCGCGACACGTCGAAACCCGACACGGTGCCGACGAACACATAATCGGCCAGCACCGCGCTCTCGACAAGGCAGCCGATCGCTGCGGCAGCGCGCGGGATGATGATCGCATCGGGTTTCAGCAGCCGCGCATGGGCATCCTCGAAGGTGTCGATGACGCGCTCGGTCAAGAGGTCGCTCGAGAGGATTTCCGAGACGAGAATGTCGGCTCTCCCGTCAAGATGCTCGCCCACCTCGAGGGCGCTCGAGGCCGCGGTGTGGACGGCGATGCGGCCCGCATAGCCGTTGTCGGCGATGATCCGCCGCGCCGTTTCGGCAATCACCGGCACCATCTCGCAGGCCGTCACCGAAAGCGCCCCGGCACGCGCGGCCATCATCGACAAGAGCCCGCTCCCTGTGCCGATATCGAGCACCCGCGCCCCGGGTCCGGCGGCCGCGATCGCGGCGCTGATCGCCGCCTCGAAGGCATCGTTGCGCCGCGCGTCATTGAGCATCGGGATATGCCAGAACGGCACCAGCTCGGCGTTCAACCGGCGGATCTGGTGTTCGATGTGGAGATTGCTCGGCTGCATGGCGCGCGCACGGGTGAACTGCTCGAGCGCCTCGTGCTTGCGCCCCGCATCGGCGAGCGTCACGGCGAGGTTGTTGGCCGCGACCGCGTTCTCCGGGTCAGCCGCGCACGCCGCCTCGAGCGCGGCGATGGCAGGCGCGAAGCGGCCATTGCGCGCGTGGATCAGCCCCTGTTCGTGATGCGCGACAGCATGGCCGGGATCGCGCGCAAGCACCTCTTCCCATATCGCCAGCGCTTCGTCATCCGCCCCGCGCTGGCCGAGAATCCCGGCGAGCACCGGCAGCACCTCGGCCACCCGGTAACCGTGCTCGATAACCATGCGGTAGCGCGCCTCGGCTGCGGCAAGATTGCCTGCCGACTGCAACAGCAGCGCCTCCTTGAGCATGGTGCGGGCAAAGGTGGTGGTGTCGGCAGTGTCGGTCATGGCTCCCCTCTCGCGGAATGCGTTGCGGTGGGGAGAGGGTATTAACCTTCCGCGTTAATTGTCCGCCCGCGGCCGCTAAGAGGTTTTCCGTGAGGCGAGCGGTGGCGGACCTTGCCGGACACCGCCCCGGCCGGTGTGCTCAGCCAAAAACGGCGACGCATTGCATCCCGTCGAGCACCTGCCTGCCGTCCGCGTCCCACAGCCGCAGCCGTTCCGAGGAATAGCCGGCCTCGGCATGCTGGCTGGCGTTTTCGGCCAGATACCAGCCATCCCGCGAGCGGCTTTCCGGATCGAGCACGTTGAACGACCAGTTGATCGAGCTGATCGGACCCTGGCGCTGCATCGCCCGCATCGCGCCGGGCGGCATGACATCGCCCATCAGCACCAGCTTGGAGACCGGATCGAGCGTGTGGTCCTCGGCCAGCCGCGCCCAGCGCCGCACTGTCGCACCGCGCTCGGTGTCTTTGGTCTGGCCGTGGCGCAGTTCGAAATTTTTCGCGACGAAAGCCGGGGCGAAGGCGTGGGTGACCTCGGCGCAATCCTCGGGCGCACCCGGCCAGTCCTCGGGCGGGGCCGAAGGGTGGACGGCATTGGCCTCGCGCCCCTCGCCGAACAGCCAGAACGCGCTGAGCGCGACGCGGCCATCGGCGATGATCTGGCTGCGGACCTGCGTCACGTTGCGGCCCTGGCGGACGATCTCGGCGGCAAGTTCGATCTCCTCGCCGACCGGGGCGACGAAAGCGACCTGGCCTGCGCGCAAGGGGGGCAGGCCCGGAAAGGCGCGCACCGCCATGGTATAGGCCACCAGCGCCGAGGCGCCGCCGTAGAGCGTGCGCCCCTGCATCCAGTCGGCGGCATGGACAAGCGAGGCGGGGCCGGGCTGGCCGGTGACGGGTTCGAGGAGGCTGGCGATGGTCATGCCTGCTGCCATGACGCGCCCCGGCCCCCGCGTCCAGACTGACGTTAGGGAAGGCCCGGCCGCCATTCTCACATTGCCAAGCGCCCCCCGAATCGCTAGTGCGCCGCTTCCGTCCGGGGCATCGTCCCCGGAAGGCTCGGCCCGATGGCGGAGTGGTGACGCAGCGGACTGCAAATCCGTATACGCCGGTTCGATTCCGGCTCGGGCCTCCACATCTTTTTGCGATTGCGAACCTGCGGCCATCAGCCTAGTTCGCGCAAACCGGAAATGCCGCTTTAGCTCAGTCGGTAGAGCACATCATTCGTAATGTGTTGGCGAAACCTCAAAAAATCGCAGAAAACCAATTATTACAGTGGATTGAGTGGCCTTGCTGTAGTATAGTTTTTCCTATACAACAGCATCATGTCTCAAGCTGCTAAGAAGCCTGCGAAAAGTCGTGTTAACACGACCAAGCGACACCGCACTCAGCCCATCCCCAGTTCGCTGCAAAAGGTGTCGGGCTATGGGACTCTCACGATCTATCAGATGGAAGCATCGCCGTTCTGGTATGCGCGGTATTACGAAGACGGAAAAATCGTGCGGCGCAGCTTGAAGGTCGCGGACAAAAAGGAAGCGATCAAAGCAGCGAAAAAGGTCTTCGTGGACCTCAAGCATCGCAAGATGAACAATCTGCCCTTCACGAAAGCCAGCGGCTTTGAAGTGTGCGCTCGTGGGCTGCTCAAGGAAAACGAAGCCCGCGCTGCACGTGGGGAACTGTCAAAGCAGAAGATTCAATACGACACGGCACGGCTGGAATCAGACCTGCTACCGCACTTCGGAAAGTATGAAGTGGCAGACGTGGATTACGGGGTGATCAGCAGCTACATCAACGGCCTGAGCAAGCCAGATCGGCCGCTGAGTATCAATTCGCTCAAGATCCATCTCTCGCACATCAAGACGATCCTGAAATACGCTCAACGCATGGGCGTGATCACATCGCTTCCCGCGTTCCCCAAGCTCAAGACAGTGGACAATGCGCGGTCGTGGTTCAACAGCGGCGAATATGGGGCGCTGCACTCAGTGTGCAGAGCGAACATCGGCAAGTCGGTCACGGTCAGGGCGAAAGACGGCAAGTTCTTGCGGAACGTGATGATCACGCAGGAGCTCTACGATCTTGTGATCTTCATGCACAACTCGTTCATCAGACCAACGGACGTGAAGGTTTTGCAGCACAAGCATGTGGCGGTGATACGCGGGAAAGAGACGTATCTGCGTCTGACCCACCCACCCACGAAGAACCATGCTAGCCCCGTCGTCACGCTTGAGATGGCTGTTGAGGTCTATGACAGACTGCTTGAGCGTCAGAAGAAGGAAGGGTTTGGCAAACCAGACGACTACCTGTTCCAGCCTGAGCAGAAGAACCGTGACTACGCACTGCGGAACCTGTCACGGCAGTTTGATCAGCTACTGAGGCTAGCAAATCTGAAGGAAGCTGCTGGGGGTGAGAGTCGCACTCTCTACAGCCTGCGTCACACTTGCATCATGAATCGGCTGATCAAGGGCGATAACATCAGTTTGCTGACGCTGGCTCGCAGTGCGCGGACTTCGGTTGAGATGATTGACCGATTCTACGCCAAGCACCTGACTGCTGAGATGAACATTGAGCAGCTCCAGAGCAACCGATTTGACCGTGACGATGACGCGGTAAAACCTTCAAAACCCGCTAAATCTCGGCAAACGGCACCGCGTAAGAAAAAATGACAGGCCATTGCCTGTGAGGGCTAGAAAAATCAGAGCGATCAAGCTAGATGCCCCTCGTTGCCGCTTTAGCTCAGCTGGTAGAGCATCGCATTCGTAATGCGGGGGCCACAGGTTCAAGTCCTGTAAGCGGCACCATTAATCCCCGAAAATCAGTAACTTTTCACTGATGGTGCTCAACTGATCAGTTGTATAGCTGTGTCTCATTCAAGACGGCATCAGGGAGAGCATCGCTCCCCCTGATTAGCATTTAGAAGCAATGTCAGTTCTAGCGTTTGATGCACGAAGTGATCGCTGCATCAAGCTCACCAGCAGCGGTAGCGGCATAGATCGCCTGCAGCGCAGCAGGCACATCGGAAAGCTGTTTCACAAAGACAGCATTACCATCCTTGCTCAATGCAAGTGCCTTAGCACCATACTTGCATTGCACGTAGAATCCACCGTCTTGTGCGAAGAACCACAAGCGCACCACCTTCTGTCGCTGCACACGCACCTTCTCGCCAGCTTCGTTTTTGCCCCAGCGAGACAGTGTGACCGTGTATTCTTGACCACGCATCGCAGCATCAGCGACCTGCAACTGCTCTTCAATGCCAGCAAGCAGCTTGTTGCGACGGGCTTCAATAGGGCTGAGCTTGGTCTGACGAGAAACGGTCTTGATGGTCAGTTTTGCAAGGGGCGACATATTCACATTCTCCTTTTTCCTAGAATGCGAATCTGAATCCTTGCCTCTGATATTCCTACCGAATTCCAGCCATTGAAGCGGTCCTTACTTAAAACTTTTAAGTTCGCACGATGCTGTTGCAACGGCGATATCGGATGGTAGCTTGCATTCGCGGAAGGGGGCGCAATGGCAAACGAGCAGGAACTGAGTCAGCAGCTTCAAGCGTTACAAGACAGGGCTGAGCAACAGCATAATCTTGCCGAAAGCTCCCGCGAACTCCTGCATCGCAATCTTGCTGAGACTTATTTCTGGTGGCGTGAGGCTCGCAACGAAGCTGGCTATCTTGATCGCCTCTATGCCGAAAACAACATCACCTATCGCAACACAGGAAATCGCTATAATTTCAGCCCTGTCGTTCGCCTAGCTTTCCCACGCATTCGCACAAATGATGTGACGGTTCACAATTACAGCAAGGCGTTGTGGGCAATTGACAATGAGTATGACGCTCACCGTCAACGTTACGATAACCCGTCAAAAATCAACGTGATCAAGGCCTTCATTCACGAGAATGGGGGCGTTGATGGATTGAAAGAGCTGGTGCGTGACGCAGTAGATGGCGAACCAGACTTAAGTGCAGCGATCAGCAAGAAGGCTACAAAATCCAAAGCTCTTAGTGAGGATGCTGCGCTTCTGAAGCGTTCTGAAGAGCGCAAAATCCTTAAGAATAAGACGCACCTGCTGAAAGCGTCCAAAGGCTTTGCAACAGTTGATGCTGGTGCGTTAGCGGCAACGAGTGATGATCTTGTCGTGCTACTGGCTAAGCGTAGCAAGCGGACGGGCAAAATTACGCTGATTGCCTCCACCACAGATGCCGAAATCGTTGAAGCAGTTGTCAATGAATGCGGTGAGCTTGATCTGAGCAACACGCCGCCAATCCTGCGACTGCTCATTGAGTGCCTTCGCCCGCACATTGTCCCGCATCTGATCCACAAGCTCGGACTGCGCGGTAAGTTCTATGATGAGCATAAGATCGGTTGGGACGACATTGCCGACAAGGCGATCATGCGACCTGAAAGGGTGCGCTTGGTTATCAGGGCAGATGGGTCAATCTTAGTCAGCAAGATTCTGAGTGATGCCAGCCTGACGACCGTCTCAACGCCAAAAAATCCGATCGCAGTGCCATGCGACATTCTGCTTCGCGGCAATGATCGCAACTGGATTGAAACCGTCTTGATGAATGAAGCGCAGCTACCACTGATTAGCTGCGAACCGAGCGACACTCTTGCAGATGCTGACGAGGACAAGAGTGCCATCAAGCAGTTGAAGCTGGTCAGTCAGTCCTCAGGCCACACAAGGAACATCTACTTTTACGAAACGGACCTGATCAAAGATGCTCATAGCTATCAGCCGATGCTCGTTGACGATGCCATTGGCTACGCATGGGAGATTAAGGCGAAAAAGAAGTTCATTGATCGGTTCTACAGGCAGTCAGTTCAGGCGTGGCTGAATGGCTATGGGAAGCACTTTAGACACAAGAAGGCATCTCGGATTGGCTTCATAGTCGGAGCTGATCATCTAGAGCTTCAATCCCATTTTGAGAGCAGCGACACACCTGGCGTGAACGAAGATGGATTCACGCACTACGGAGATGACTGCAAAACGCTTGTGCAACGTGATGCGGTCATCACGCTGGAGCCAGCGATGAAGCACAAAACCATCGTAGCTCCATTGGATATCATTGAGCTTTTCACGATGTTGGCGAAGGCGCAGACGGTCGGTGATGAGGTCATAATCAGGGGTAACGATCTTGTTCTGAACGTCAGCTACGAGACTGCGACCGCAACCCACGAAGCATACATTCCTGCGCTTGATGAGCGCGGAAATCGCAACGATGCGTTGTTTGTTAGATACAACGATGCGTGATCTAACTGACCGATACGAGAAGTATGCCGTCTACCTGCCATCGTTGCAGCAGCACTACGCTGAGTTTGCCACGAAGGATCGCGGCGATGTTCGTCAAGGCCGCATACCGCGTAATTTTCGCCCTAACGACTTAGACTTTCTATCGCCAGACAGTCGGCTGTGGTCATGCAAATATGCGCTCTACAGCTCAGGGCAGTTTGAGAAGGCATTCGTCACAACTGACGACATGGTGATCAATCGCAAACGTGAGGGGGTCATCGTCGTTGGCGACAGCGGTGGCTATCAACTCGGCTCAGGTGCGATCAAGAGCAAGCGGGAGAAGGAAGCGATCTATCGCTACGCTGAATCGCCGCAGGATTTCTATGCAAACTGGTTCATGACAGGATACCGCGAACGGGTTCTGAACTGGCTAGACGCATACACCGACTATGCGATGACATTGGATCTTCCTCTCTGGGCTAGCACGGAAGCGAAACCCACGAGCACCAGCCCCATTCGCAATCTCAGCATCAAGCAGTTGATTGATCTTAGCGTTGATAACCTGCGCTATTTTCAAGAGAACAGGGCAAGGAATTTCAGCGGAGAAGGCACGAAGTTTCTCAATGTCATTCAGGACATTGAGCAGGTAGGCGCTGGCGATCTGTGGTATGATGCGGTCAAAGATTTTGAGTTTGAAGGCTGGGCATTTGGTGGCAGATCATCGTTGCTCAGGAACATGCTCAGACGGCTCAGGACCATGCTGGATGAGGATAAGCTGAAACGCACAGAGGTCATTCACCTGCTAGCTAAGTCTCCCCCCATTCAATCCGTCATCTACACCGCGATCCAACAAGCAGTGTCCAAAGCTGCTGATCGTCCCATTCGCTTCACGTATGACAGCAGCTCACCGCATCGTGCATCGGGTATGAGCAGAGCGATTTATCACAAGCCAGACCTTACGAGCGATCTGCGCTCATGGAGAATGCCGTCACGACAAATTCCGCAAAACATGCAGGTTGCACGTGGAAACGTCAGAGTGGACTTGCCTGAATTTTCGCCGCTCTCACGCATTTTCAACGTAAATCACATTGTTTTTCATAAACAAGCGAACAGGTTTGGCCGAGTTGATAATCTCGGCGAACACCTGATGACCAATCACAACATCTACACTTTCCATGCGACTGCGCTGGAAGCGTGTGATCTGGTTTTCGGTGCAAAGCCTGACGGCAGCAGAGTGCCATTAGTTTTGCAGGAGCTAGTCAGCTTCGTGAACGTGTTTTTTGAGAACGGCGGATCAGAGCAGCTAATTTCGGACAATGCGAAATTGCTGGATGTTTTTGATCCGCCGCCCAAACCGTAAAACTTTGTAAAGTCTGATGCTAAGATACGTCAGCAGTTTGCACCAATATGCTGCCGTCGGGTTCAAACCAGTTTGCTCGTGCTTTGCGTTCTGCGACGGTGGCAATCTTACTGATGTTGCTGCGATATGCCTCAATCAGTTGCTCGGCTTGTGAATGTGATGATCGGGTAAGATCGTTCAGAGCCTCACGAGATACAGCGCAGTTGACCCTTTTCCCGTCAAGCGTCGCCCAAACAAGACAGCTTCGCGGCTCGGATCGTGCCGCACATAATCTTGGTCTAACTGGAATGACATTCCGCGCTCCACTGAACTTTTGCCTCAGACACATATAGGTCTGCAAAAGCGCATTTGCATCGCCAGCCCAGAGCAAATTACACCAGCTCCAGTTCAACTGCTTCTTGATTGACTAGCTGGTGGCAGCGTTCGCTAAGTTCAAGAAAGCGAATGCCTACGTGGCGATGGCTTGGGGATGACATAATCTGCTCGCCAGCCTTCTGAAGTCTGCTTGCACAAATTGCGACAACGCCCATGCTCGGCTCAGTGCGTTTGAAGCGCAGACCACGATAATAGCTATCGCACTGCCCAAGCCATCCCTCAGAGAACTCGCTTTCGCTATCAACAATTCCACGCTGTTTCAAAAAATCAAATATCTCCAAAATTACTGTATTTTTCTTCATTTATGTTTCCCTGTGATAAATAAACTTATCAGAAGATCATCTGATTAGTATTTATCTGTGAGACAGAGGGATGGGTCAGTAACCTAGTCACATTCTCTCTGTTAAATCATAGGGCTCTATTGTTGCGTTGAGGTAGCCAGCTTGCTGTAGCCATCAGAACTCGCAGCCCAGTAAGCGTGATCACAGACACGCAATACGACAAGCAAAGCCGCAACTGGCTTGTAAAACATTATGTGGTAGAGCAAGATATGAGACTGTAAAAACAGTAACTTGTATGCGTCTTATGGGTGAATGATTGGTTCCTAAGGCGTTGCGTTGCGAACAACTCACCGCACGTAAAGGTAACAGCGTAACCTTATCTCCCATTCAGTTTTTAGCTGAAAGGTTGTGTGCAATCATAGGCTAAACGACTCAACGAAAAGTACGGAAGTCTCAGTGAGGCGGAAGCCTCACTGTGGCATAGATCTAACGAAATGTACCAACCCAATAAAATCAAAATCGCTGATGCAGGTGTGAGCAGAGCGAAGCGATGTGAAGCACGGTAGAAAGCGAATGTGGAACAGCGAAGCTGGAACGCATTGAATGATTCAAAACAGGCGTTTGTCAGCAGAATATGCAAGCGATAAGAATGTAGGAACAGATATCCCGTTTATGCACAAAACCAAAAAGAACTCTTTGCTTATAAAGAAATTAAACTGCTCCAGAGGGTCATCTGGGAATATTACATCGTACACGATAAAGCCTGACGCAATGCTGCATATTGCACAGATAACTGCTCCAAAAATCCTTATCTTTTGAAAAAAATTATCAAATTTCAATTCTGGATCAATGTCGGCGAAACTCAGTTCAGGTTTTCCATCAATATTAGGCTTCAAACTTGATAAAAAGTAACTTCCCGAAATGGCAGCAATCGCAAGCAAAGAATACCCGAGGTAAGGCATTCCGAGTCCAGCAGCTTCCCTTACATCACCCATTTCAATCTCGTATGAAATCGGTCGGTAGAGGACTCCAACCCAAAGCCAGAAAAAACTATAGAACCTGCAAAAATCCCATAATGCATGATTGAATTTTCTCTCTCTCATGCCCCCTCCGAATCTTCTTATATATTGGACGCTAATGCAGAATATACCGTGTTTGGGCTGACTTTCACCTCTTTGCAGATAGCACGGATAGAAGCCCCATTGCGCTTCATCCATTGAATTTTTGCGATCTGCGCTTCCGTCGTGGGCTTGCGACCGAAGCGCACTCCCCGCTCTTTCGCTTTCCTGATCCCGACAATCTGACGCTCTTTGCGGATCGTGTTTTCAAACTCGCTGAAGATCCCCAAAAACTGGAAAAACATGGACCCCATCGCAGTGCTGGTATCAATGGCCTGCTTGTAGCTGAAGATATCAATCTTGCTGTCTTTCAACTCGGTCAGCACCAGGACGAGATTTCGCATTGAGCGCCCCAAGCGATCAACGGACCACACAACCACTTTCTCAAAGCGACGGAGCTTGGCGTCGTGCATCATGCGCTTCAGCTCTGGGCGATCTTCAGTCGCTTTTGTCCCGCTGATCTTCTCGCTGTATACCTCAACGACCTCCCAACCCGATCGTTCAGCGAGAGCATTCAGTTCCTCAAGCTGGCCTTCGTAATTCTGATCTGTCGTTGACACTCGTGCGTAGATCGCCACCTTCATCTCAAAAGCCCCGTTATCCTAAGTGTAGAAATAATAGCGTATAGCCAGCCACTTAGGACCGAAAGCCTTGCGTCACCTCAGGCCGAGAATTTGGGGATTTTTGGAGGGACTAAAAAATAACGGCAATGCAGCACTGGTCATTTGCGCGGGTGAGCGCACATCGGTTTGACGCTGCAAAGCTGACAGGTCGGAAATGTCTCTGTGCAAATCGTTCTGACGAACCCATTCACCTCGTCAGGCTCCTGCCCTAGCTTTACGATCATAAAATCTAGCAAGCGCAGTGAGATTCCAGCTTCATCAGCGATCCGACGGCATGCGTCTTGTAATGCCCAGTTGAACTCAGGGATTGCCCCGAGATTTGTAGCCCTCGTTGTCGTCACTGGTTTGTTCAAGATGTAGGTCTTGTCTCCCTTCTTATAGCGATCAATCAGCCCGATCTGGATTGCAATGCGATTCACGACCCGATCTGGCTTGACGACAGGAAATCCCAGCTCGGTCATCAGATGGAATGTCGTCACCTCGCCAAATTTCAAAAGATCGTTGAGACGCTTATGAATGATCTTCAGTGATGCAATGTCACTCGTATCTTCAATGTTGCGACAGACCCATTGAATGATCGTTTTGTCGGGGTGTTGCCGCATTGTGGCAGTGACATTGTTCGCTGCGACAATGACGGTCGTCAGGTTGTCAGCGTGCCTGAAGCAGTCCTCGTCATCCATGAACTCCTCAAACCGCTCGCGGCCAGGGTTCCATGCCGCAGAATTCAACTCTGTTCTGTCACCAAGGTAGGAGTCCAGCATATAATCATTTCGGGCCTCAACGGCACTCGCAAGGTGTCCCGCATAAAATGGCTTGGTAGCAGCGGTACGCCAGAACGTGTCATCGGACATGTTGCGATCAAATTTCAGCGCATCCATTTCGGCGAAAACGGCTTCAAGCTGAGCGCATCGGTTTGTAACGATTTCGGGGCTGACTTCCCGCTCAGTCCGTGACCGCGAAGTCGCTCGTTCCAGCAACGTTTTCCGCAATACTGCTACAAACTCTTTTGCCTTGCCCTGCTCAATCATGCGCTTGCCCCCTGACTGCTTTTCCTGAGTGTGGCTCGGCTTTATGAAACTTAAAAGTTTTAAGTTTCAGGAGCGGAATGATGACGCAAGCAAGACAGTGGTGGATTTTGGTTCGCTACAAGGATGAGGCAGGAGCAGGCTTCGGGAAGCAGTATGTCACAGCGACCAACGCTTATGAGGCAATTCAGATGGCGAAGGCTTTATATGGGAAGCTGCTCATTTCCGAGAGTGCTGCGCCAGCGCTGTAATCACCCTTGCAAAATATCAATCAATGCGCCTGTCTTGTCGTCAACGGCGCGGGCTTTTCTAGACTTTGAAGCGAGTTGCGTCTTCAAAGCTCTCTGCAGAGCTAACTTGATAGATGTGTCTGTAGCCGACACGGTTTGAAAACGCTGCCATCGCCCAAACTGGTCCTGGACTTCAATCCGCGCCGTTTTGCTCATCAAATGTCACCCTAGCTCCAGTGAAAAACTGTTTTGCAACCAGAGATGCTGAAGAAACTCTCTCTCGGCTTTGCCATGTCTCCATGCAAACCCACTTGTGCGAAATAGACCAAGCTCAGATTCAATCTTTATGAAATTAATTGATGATATATTTTTATTCTCAGATGACAAAGATAAAATTGTGAAATCTCTTGACCAATAAAAATCCCACCATTCTTCAATATCCATATATCGTTTTAGCATTTCATTATGCGTTTCAATTCTATTAAATAAATGAGATCTGTTTATCTTAATGCCATCTCTAATCCACCCATTTTCTTTAAAAGCCATAAGGGCGTTAGGAGTTATTCCTTCAACTCTCCAGCAAAACGGATTTTGACTAAACAATTCAGTTATCATCCGATGTTTTATCTTATTTGATGAAATCATATTATTTATTTGAAGAAAATCATGATATAGAAGCTCAATAATTTTTTTATCTAGCATGGCCGAATTCCTCAATATAAAATGATCTCTGAATCCAGCTCTCTGCGATCATTGCCATCGCTAGTGTGTCCAACTCGCAGTATCGCTTGAGACTGGCTTCAACAGCGTCACGCTGCCTTTGGCGCAAATCTGGATCTTGAAGCTGACCGTATGCCATGGCAGCCTCACCGCCCTCTGCAATCCCACCAGCATCGGAGATTTGAGAGGCAAGTCCACGCAGAATCTTGTAGGGATCTTTGGGTTTTCCGTCTTGATCTGCTTGCCACCACGCAATTCCGTCATAGTTCTTGCTAGGGATGCCATCTTGAGCGCCATAGATCGGCTTGGAGTATCGCTCCCTGAGATAAGCTGAGCTGGAAAGCGCGGCAGGTAGCACTTGCTTGATTGAATTGCCGCCTTTGGTCGCGGGATGAAAATAACCTTCTTCGGCGATTTTTTTCAGATCAACCATCTGTCGGTCGCCGCCTTTCACCAAGCGACCTATGAAATCGCTCAGTTCTTCCGCATCAGCAGGAGCGTCATCACGAGAATGAAGCTGTTTGTGGATGTGCTCCAGGATCGTGTTTTCATGTGCGGCCCAGCAGAACACGGTGCCGTCGTCGGCCTCTAATGCGTGCTTGAGAGCTCGGACGAATTCAAAGTTTGGAAACTGTCCTACCCGAGCGAGGAGAAACTCATCAGCATGGCGAAGCTTGCCATCGCTCTCCAGAATATGATGGGAGAACTGAAAGGCGACGCTTTCAAAAGGCTTCATTCCAATATGGAACGGCAGAGCAGGAGCACAGGTCTCAAAGTCAATGAAGTGCAGAGGATAGCGCCAGCTCTCCATCTGCCGCGACATGTAGCTCTCATGGATGAAATAGCCGCGCTTCATGTGGGGCGCGGGTAGACCGTTGATCTGAAACCACTGACGTTCGGATGGGCTCAAACGATCAGCAAGCGGCGCATAGCCAATGTCTTCCTGCGTGACGCCGCTGAGAGCGCGCTTGCCACTTTGGATGAGGCGCTCTTTTCCGCGAAAGTTCCAGAGATCAAGAACCGTAGCTTCTGGAAAGTCATCATCAGACCATCCGTTGGCCTCCTTCCAGCATTCATGAAAGCCGCTGCTTAAGGAGCTACCTTTCTCGGCTTTGAACTCGCATGATGCGCAGTGGCTGCCTATCGGGGCTTCAATGACCTCTCCGCTCACATATGCCTGCGCCCATCTCTCAGCCACATTAGGCAAAAGCCCCTCGCCACCAGGAAATCTGATCGGTTCATTCAGGATGGTTTCAACATACTGATCAACGGGTATTTTGCTTAGCAGAGATTTCTCAAAGCCAATGCCCGCTGCCTCGCTGCGAGGCACAACCCGTTTACCGTCTGAACCAATTGGGAAAAGCTGGTTCATCTGATCAAGCGTCGCAGCACGGGCCTTGTCGGGCATCATCAGATAGCTGCGGATCTCTGCGTCTGGAAAACACAGGCGCAGAACATAGGTCTGGAAGGCTATGTCTTGGAGATATGGAAGGTAGGCAGCTGATGGCTTGCCATTGACCCCTAACGATGCGGGCTTACTGGAATCATAGGATTTTGCTTTGACCTCTATGATTTCAAGGCTGTTACCTCGCTTTATCAGGATATCGCATCTGATCAGAAACTGCCCGTGCGTGAAGGCGGGCTCAAAAATCGTTACCTCGTCGTTACGCAGCAACTCGCCAGTTTTGGCTAGCGCAGCAGACGGAAGGACGCCTTCTAGGTCTATCCCGTCAGGGAAAAGCTGCTTGGCTAAAGCGCCAACCTGAAAGCCTGATGCAGCGAGTGATTTCAAAAATGCATTTTCGGCACTGGCATCTTTATACAAGTCGCTGCCCGCGTAAGACAGCTTACGCGGGCAAGTGACAGATAAAGTGAAAAGCGACTTTGTTATCACTATTTTACGAAACTTATTATAAATCAGGAAAGCTTAAACAGACCGATGTCACGCCAATGTTCGGGGTTTTCTTTATCATATCCTTGAATATATGATGAAAAACCCCTATAACTCCCGCCAAGATATTCAACTCCGAGAATCTTTAGCTTATTTTTCTGATTTAAGTACGCTTCGGCGCCAGATCTTATTTTTACAGAAAGGGACCCCTGAACTGATACAGACAAACCTGACCCATCTGCAATTAAATCTATATAAAAATTATCTTTTGATTTTTTGTCGCATTGTTTGAATTCAAACTTTACAGAATCATAGGGATCGTCTTCTTTATATGTAACAATAACAAGACACATCTGACCCTTATCTATATCGCTAAGATATTTTATTGCGTCTTCGCCTTTTAAAAAAACATCCTCAAAGTCCTCAGTCACCCAAAAGCCATCGGTTTTGAAGTGCTCATCTAACTCAATTGAAAGTTTGGCCATTTAGGTATCCTCTGTCTGTGGTATTATGATCGGTCAAAACCTCGCACTCCGCATTGATGCATTAGCATCATAAGCCAGTCAAGAATTGACATTTTTTCGGTTATGAGGATGATGTTGCGGCATAGAAAACGCAAGAAAAGCCGACTGCACCTCGCCCGTTGAGCGGCAATGGGCAAGCTGCTCATTCGTCACACCAAGAATGCGCTCGGCTTCAGCAGTAGGCGGTCTTGACGGCCTCGCCCATTCGTCAAACACGTCATCTTCATCCCAGCGATTGACCGCATAGAAGTGAATGATTTCGCCCTTCTCAGGCGTGAGCGCACTCGTCTCAAGCTCAATGATCAGATCCCGTTTCAGGCCATGATTGCCCGCGAGATAGAGCTCCAACCCACCCTGCATGTAGAGTTCAAACAAGCTGTCATGCAGCAGCTTCTGGCTTTGGCTTAGCTTGTGATTCATCTGGCTATCGCCTTCGCCGCTTTGCGAAACGCAACCTCATCATTCTGCGCTGCGTGAAGGCGGGCTCAAAAATCGTTACCTCTTCGTTACGCAGCAACTCGCCAGTTTTAGCCAATGCAGGCTGTGGAAGGAGGCCGTCTAGGTCTATGCCATCAGGGAAAAGCTGCTTTGCTAACGCCCCGATCTGAAAGCCTGATGCAGCGAGTGATTTCAGAAATGAATTACTAGCACTGGCATCGTGATAATTCGGATTGCCCGCGTAGAAAAGTTTACGCGGGCAATCAATTCCACGTGCAAAGTCTGATTTGCTGAGTTTTTTCTTATATATCAAGATGTAACTACTTCAAACCTTTTATGTTCTTTGCAGTCTTGACGGGTATCAAATAGTTGGTCTCAGTTTGGGTTCCCCTAAACGATTTAACTTCGTATTCTTGAGATTCCAAACCCTCAATTGCGCCTTCAACATCGGAGGCGGAGCCAAAAACCCACTTTGATTTAGGATCAAGAAATTGATCTACATAATTGGACTTTACGTTAATTTTTGCGACAAAATCACAGTTTACAACGACTGTGTCTCCATTCGGCTCAATTTCCAGAGCTCCTTCCTGAATATTGTCGTCGGAGATCTCAAATTTAATACCGATGTTTGGAGTTTCAGGCTGAAAAATGTTGATTTCAAGAAACTTTCTATATGCTTTTTCTAGTTTTTTAGCAGGAGTGTCTTCACCTTCGCATCTTGCAATTATAAATTTAGAGGATGCAGCGATAAACATTGCAGGCATATTTCTCTCCTGTTTGGCTAATCAAAATGAAGGTGCCTAGCCTATTCCGCTGATAATCTAGCGGTTCGTTTTATGAACGTCAAGCCTTGACGTATTTTTGATTTTGTGAATTATATCTTCTCCAATTCTTACTGCCAAAAGCATGAACGCCGCGTGCCATCGTAGTCATGAGCGCCAGCGAGATAAAGTTCCAAGCCACCCAGCATGTAGAGTTCAAACAGACTGTCGTGCAGCAGCTTCTGGCTTTGGCTTAGCTTCTCGTTCATCTGGCGATTGCCTGTGCAGCTTTGCGAAACGCAACCTCATCATTCTGCGCTCCATAAACATACCCACGCAAAGCTCTTTGCTGATCAGCCAGCGATGGATCAGCCTGACGAATTCCCTGCTGAATTGACGAAAGCTCCTTAGAGCGTTCCTCAGCGTCTTTCTGGACGCTTGGGGTATCAGTGCTGCTTGCTGGACGCTTTCGCTGCTGAGGACCTTTCACAGGAGCGGATTTCGGCGGTTTCGTTTTACGGGGTTGCTTCTGGCTCGCTAACTGAACGCATCGTTGCTGAAAGACCGTCCCCAACTGCGATGTGCCAGCCAGCAATATGTCCATCGCCAGCTTCACTCTATCGCTGCCTGCCTCGCGAGCCATGGCCACCACTGCGATGACTGCCTCTCGCAGTAGCTCAATCTCATCATTTCCCTTTTTCTCAGTGCCCATCAGATACACCCTTTCTGATTATATTTATCGTGCGGGCATGGTAGCGCAGGGGGCAAGGAGCGAACTTAAAACTTTTAAGTTTGGTCGCTCTGACATGGGCCAGAAACGTTGAAAAACCTCGCTTTTTAGCGTAATGACTATACAACAAACTATACAACAATGCGGTCTAGAGCTTGGATTTGCGTTGTTTGTATGTCATTCGTAATGATGGGGTCACGTGTTCGAGTCACGTAAGCGGCACCACCTTTTTTCCGCACTTTCCCTAGGAAAATCATAGCCCCCCTGTGGAGGCCCTTGAGCTTGATGGGGCGGGTTTGCCTGCTGGAAGGGCGAAACCCACGGTGGACCCAAGGAATGGGGCAAAATCCGTCCAGTTTGTCGTAGTGATTCAATCTGTTGAAAGTGCCCTTCGGCTGGTCCGTCGCCCAAACAGGAAGGTTTGGTTCGTCCGTTGCAACCAGCCGCCAAAAAATGGGTCGAGCTTGGGTCAAACTTGGATCTGAAGGCCTGAGCACTATCTCGCTCCCCGGCGTGCGTTTCACGGCACGCTTTGGATCGTAGGGAGGTCAGGTATGGCAAGACCCCAGCTTCTCAGGGTTAGCGGTTGCGGTCGAAGCTGATCAGGCAGGTGCCGGTCACAGCATGCGCGGTCTCATGGAAGCCG
>NZ_ANFX01000015.1 GCF_000331285.1 Porphyrobacter sp. AAP82
GGCGGGTGCGGCCTGCCGGGGCGTCACCTGCGGCGCGGGCGCCGGACGGCGCAGCGCCTGCGGCGCCGGCGGCAGGTGCGGTGCGACCGGCGGCAGCCTCGGCCCTTCTTTGCGCGGATCGAGCCCGAAGGCCGCATCCGCGCGCTCGAACAGCGATGCCGGCCTTGCGCCTTCGCGGTTGATCTTGCCCTGATCGGTCATCTGTTTCGTCCCGTCCTCAGGCCACCCCGCCGATCGAGACGAACTCGATCGCGAGCAGGATCACGAACATCGCGCCAAGGCCCGCGCAGGCCCCGGCAAATTGCTTGAGCCGCCGCTTCTCGAGCGTGCGCGCGGCTTGCGAGACGGTCAGCGAAATCGCGCCGATCACCGGCAGATCGAAGGTGCGCTCAAGCTTCTGCGGGGTCGCAAAGCTCGATTTGAGCTGCCCCAATGCATAGGCTGCGGCAAAGCCCGCGCCGATCCCGACGATCAGCACGCCGAGCAGCAGCAGCGGACGATTGGGCGCAGCCGGGCTCTGCGGCACGCTCGGCTGCTGGATCACGTCGAACCGGAACTGGCTCGCCTTGTCCTCGACCTTGCCGCGGGTCTTCAGGGCCTCGCGGTCCTGGAGGAGCTTTTCGTAGTTCTGGCGCAGCACATCGTAATCGCGGCTGATGCGGTTGGCTTCGGCGGCAACTGCCGGTTCGCTTGCCTGACTGGCGAGGAGCGCTGCGGCATTGCTCTGGAGCGCGGCGCGGCGGGCCTGGAGCGCCTCGACGCTTGCCTGACGCTCGCTCTTCAAGGCAACCAGCGAGGCATAGGCCGGATTGGGCGCACCGCCCGCATCATCGCCCGCCGCCGCGGCCTGCCGCGCCAGCAGCGCGACCTGCCGGGTGGTGGAGACGACATCGGGGTGGCTATCGGTCAGCCCCCGCGCGCGCAGTTCGGCAAGCTGGGTCTGGGCCACTTGCAGCGCGGCACGCGGGCCCGTGGCATCGCGCCCGCCCGAGATGGTGCGCGGGGTCGAGGAAATCTGCCCCGAAATCGCGGCAAGCCCGCTCTGGGCCGCGGCCAGATCGGCCTCAACATTGCGCAATTCGGCGCGCGCGTCCTGGACCTTCTTCGACAGGCTGTCCGAGCCGCCGACGAGATCGGGATATTGGGCCTCGAAGGCGAGCCGGCGCTGTTCGGCCTGTTCAAGCTCGGTCTTGCGTTCCTGTAGCTGGCGGTCGAGATCGCCGATCGCGGTGCTGATCCCGGTGCGGCTGCCGATCACATATTCCTCGCGCAGGATATCGAGCAGCTTCTGCACCACGTCGCGCGCCAGCACCGCGTTCTCGGCGTCGGAGAACTCGCCCCTGCCGATTTCGGCGGTGATCTGGAACAGGTTGTCCTGTTCGCTGGTCACCTTGACCTTCTTCTCGAGGCTCGCGACCGCCGCGTCGAGCGCGCCGCGTTCGGTGATGCCCTCGCCCAGACGCGTGGTGGTGATGACCTTTTCGAGGTTCTTGGCGCTCGACAGGGTTTGGCGCACCCGCATGATCTCTTCCTTGCCGTCACCGGCAATGCCGAGCTGCTTGGAGAGCACGTCCTCGACGTCGACATAGACGCGCGCCTTCGATTCGTAGGCATTGGGGACCATGCTCACCACCAGCCACCCGGCGAGGCACACGCCCCACGCCACCGCGATCGCGATCCATCGGCGGTGCCATACCGACCACAGCGCCGCGCGCAGTTCGTCGAAGATCTCGCTCATCTTCCCAAGCGCCCCTTAGAACCGGCTCTCGGGGATGATGATGGTGTCACCGGGCTTGAGCATGACATTGGCGCTGGAATCGCCCTTGCGCACGAGGTCCGACAGGCGCAGGCGGTATTCGATCTGGGTGCCGCGCGCGCGATCGAGGCGGATCAGTTTGGCGCGGTTGCCGGCGGCGAATTCGTTGAGCCCGCCGACCGCGATCATCGCGTCCAATGCGGTCATGTTGGCGCGGTAGGGCAGCGAGGCGGGCTTCTCGGTCGCGCCGATCACCCGCACCTGCTGGGTGAAGTTGCCCTCGGGCGTGTTGACGATCACCGAGACGATCGGCTGCTCGATATACTTCGACAGCTCGCCGGCGATGTAGTCCTGCAACTGGGTCGCGGTCTTGCCGACGGCCGGGATGTCCTGCACCAGCGGGATCGTCAGGCGCCCGTCGGGACGCACGCGGACCTTGTCGGCGCTGAGTTCGGGATTGCGCCAGACGTGGATCGTGATCTCGTCCAATGGCCCGATGGTGTATTCCTCGCTCGGCACCACGCTGCCATCGCCATAGGAGGCCGGCGGCAGCTCGCGCCCGGTGCCCGCGCAGGCGGCAAGCAGGCCCGCGAGAAAACCGAGAGCCAGAAGGCGCTTCAAGTCGGAGAACTGGAACATCGTCGCGTGGATCCTTGGCCTGGACCGGGCGCGTCGCCGATGTGGAGGAGCGACCTGCCACACGAAGCGCCCGGATAACGGGGTTCTTGTGGCGGGAAATGGTGAAGATAAGATTAGTTATACAGCGCCCAATGCGCCCCTATCCCGGATCGGGACAGCGCCCGGGCAGGCCTTAACGCGACGGGTTAACGGCGTGCCCGCGGGCTCAGACCAGCAGTTCGGCCGCCGGACCGTGACCCAGGAATG
Source organism: Porphyrobacter sp. AAP82 (assembly GCF_000331285.1). Lineage (GTDB taxonomy): Bacteria > Pseudomonadota > Alphaproteobacteria > Sphingomonadales > Sphingomonadaceae > Erythrobacter. The sequence goes on from NZ_ANFX01000015.1 coordinate 2,642, forward strand.
CGCTCGGAGAAGCGGTTGCGCCATAGGCCCCGGCGCAGAACACCGCGACCAGATCGCCCACCTCGGCACGCGGCATCATGGCATTGTCGGCGAGGCGATCGAGCGGGGTGCAAAGGCAGCCGACAATATTGACCTCCTCTGTCGCTTCCGCGCCGTAACGCGTTGCAATCGCAGAAGGATAATTGCGGCGCACGACCGTTCCGAAATTGCCCGAGGCGGCTAGCTGGTGGTGCAGGCCGCCATCGGTGACGAGGAAGGTCACTCCGTGGCTTTCCTTACGATCGATGACACGGGTGAGATAGACCCCCGCCTCGCCGACGAGGTAGCGGCCAAGCTCCATGCACAGCTCGGTCCGGGCGAGCACCGGCGGCAGGCCCGCAATCCTTTCGGCGAGCGCCGCACCGACCCCGGGCAGGTCCACGGGGGTGTCGCCGGGGAAGTAGGGGATCCCCAGCCCGCCGCCCATGTTGAGCTTGGGGAGGGCCGCGCCGATGGCCTCGGCGAGTTCGGCGGCCAGCGCGAGGACATTGGCCTGCGCCTCGATGATTGCCTCGGCGCTGAGGGTCTGGCTGCCGGTGAAGATATGGAGGCCCCGCCATTCGGCCCCTTCGGCAATGAGCTGCCTGGCGAGCGCCGGCACCCGCTCGGCATCGACGCCGAACTGCTTGGCGCCCCCGCCCATCTTCATCCCCGATCCGGTCATCACGAAAGAGGGGTTCACCCGCACCGCAATGCGCGGGTGCACCCCGAGGCGCTGGCCGATGGCGAGTGCGCGCGCGCCCTCGCCCTCGCTCTCGCAATTGAGGGTGACGCCGGCGGCGATGGCCGCTTCAAGCTCCTCGTCGCGCTTGCCCGGGCCGGCAAAGCTGATGCGCTTCGGATCGATCCCGGCGGCCTGGCACAGCGCGAGCTCGCCTGCCGAGGCGATGTCGAAACCGTCAACCAGCGGCGCCATATGGGCGATCACCGCAGGGTGCGGATTGGCCTTCACGGCAAAGTTCACGCCGACGCGGGCGGGCAGCGCGGCGCGCAGTGCGGCGACGCGGGCGTCGAGCATCGCCTTTGAATAGACAAACACCGGCGTGCGTCCCGCCTCGCCCACCCATTCGCTTGCGCGGCGTCCGGCGATGGCGAGTTCGCCATCGATCGATGCAAAGCCGGGGGGGATCGGGCCGACGGGCTTCATTCGCCATATTCCTTGGTCAGTTCCGCCTGGAGCGCGGTGCGGTCGATCTTGCCGTTGGGATTGAGCGGCATCGCGGCGCGCCAGTGGATCATCTGCGGCTGCATGAAATTGGGCAGGTCGCGCTGAAGGCGCCTCGGCAGTTCTTCGGCGCCCGCCGGATCGCCGCGCACCACCAGATGCACCGCCTGGCCAAGCCGCGCATGCGGCACGCCGAGCGCGACGGCCTCGGCAGCCAGACCCGAGGCGAGCGCTGCCTCCTCGATCTCCTGCGGGCTGATGCGGTTGCCGGCGCTCTTGATCATCGCATCGCGCCGGCCGGAGAAATAGAGGAGCCCGTCAGCCTCGCGCTTCACCCGGTCGCCCGAGAACACCGCCATCCCGCCATAGTGCGAGGCCGCCGGCGCGGGCTTGAAGCGCTCGGCCGTGCGCTCGGGGTCCTGCCAGTAGCCCTGCGCGACCAGCGGGCCTGCGTGCACCAGCTCGCCCTCCTCGCCATCGGCGGCGACCTCGCCCGCGTCGTTCACCACGAGGATTTCGGCAAAGGGGATGGCCTTGCCCATCGAGGTCGGGTGCGTGTCGACCAGCGCCGGATCGAGATAGGTCGAGCGGAAGGCTTCGGTGAGGCCATACATCGGGAACAACCGCGCTGCGGGGAACAGGCCGCGCAAGGACCGCACCAGATCGACCGTCAGCGCCCCGCCGCTATTCGTCAGCCGCCTGATGGGCGCGCGCGCTTCGGCGGACCAGTCGGTCTCGGTCAGCTGCACCCACAAGGGCGGCACGGCGGCGAGCGTCGTCACCCCATGCTTGGCGCAGGCCTTGGCGACATCCTTGGGGAAGAGGAAATCGAGCGGCACCACGCAGCCGCCCGCATACCATGTGGAGAGGAGCTGGTTCTGGCCGTAGTCGAAGGACAGCGGCAGCACCGCCAGGGTCACGTCGTCGCTTTCAAGACCGAGGTAATGCGCCACGCTCACCGCACCCAGCCACAAATTGGCATGGCTGAGCATGACCCCTTTGGGGCGGCCTGTTGAACCCGAGGTGTAAAGGATCGCCGCCAGCGCCGAAGGCGGGATGGCCGATGGCCCCAGCGCGCCGAAGCCATCGGCCTTCGCCAAGGCGACCTCCTCCTCCAGCGCGTGGCACGCCTCCGGCAGATCGCCCGGCTCCAGCGAGGCAAGCCGCGACGGCGTCCCGATCAGCAATTGCGCCCCGCTATCGGCCAAAATATGCGCGACCTGCGCGCGCTTCAGCAGCGGGTTGATCGGCACATGCACCAACCCGGCCCGTGCCGCGGCGAGCGGCAGCAGGCAGGTAAGCTCGCCCTTGGCCGCCCAGCTTGCCACGCGCGCGCCGGGCTCGGGCAGCATGTCGATCAGCCACATCGCCAGCTGGCCAACACGCTGTCTTAACTCCTCGTGGTTAAGGGTGCGCGTCCGAAGCACCAGCGCCGAGGCCTCACCGTAGCCGCCCTCCCCCGCCAGTTCGGCGAGGTGGTCGAGCGGACGCGGAGTGGGATCGGGCAGGCAGGACATGAAGGACACGGACTTTCAGTGATCGAAGCGCGGTATCACGATAGCGTTAACGTCTTGCAAGCGCTGTCTGGCGCGGGGGCGGCTGCACCCTTCGACCGCGCCGAATGGTTCGCGCTGCTGGCCGGCACCGGGCTCGTCCCGCTGGTCGCCATCGCCAGCGATGCGGAGGCTTCGGCGGCGCTCGCGCTCACAGAAAGCGGCGGGCGAATCACGCCCTTGCGCAACTGGTATTCTTTCACCTGGCGCGAATTGGCTCCGGCGGGCGAAGCGGGTGATCGCCTGCTCGGAGCCATCGCGCGTCAGCTCAAAACCCGCGGCTGGCGCGTGACACTCGAGCCCGTTCCCGAGGAGGACGGCTCGGCGACCCGGTTGGCGCAGGCCTTCCGCGCGGCAGGCTGGCAGGTCGCTCTCGAGCCCTGCGACATCAACCACGTCCTCCCTGTGCGCGGCCGCAGCTTTGCCGAATACTGGGAGACCCGCCCCGGCCCCTTGCGCACCACGCTCAAGCGCAAGGCGAAGAAGGTAGAGACCCAAATCCTCACCCATTTCGACCCGCAGGTCTGGGCCGATTACGAGGCGATCTACGCCGCCAGCTGGAAGCCCGCCGAGGACCAGCCCGCCATGCTGCGCGCCTTTGCGCAAGGCGAGGGCGCGGCAGGTCGCCTCAGGCTCGGCATCGCGCGGGCCGAGGGTCTCGTGGTCGCAGCGCAGGCCTGGACGGTCGAGAACGGCACCGCCTACATCCACAAGCTCGCCTATCTCGAAAGCCACAAGCATCTTTCCGCCGGGACCACGCTCACCGCCGAACTGTTCCGCCACGTGATCGACCTCGACCGCGTCGCGCTGGTCGATTTCGGCACCGGCGACCAGAGCTACAAGGCCGACTGGATGGAGGAAGTGCGCCCGCGCTTCCGCATCGATTGCCTCGATCCGGCTCGCCCGCGCGCCTGGGCCCCGCTCGCCAAGCGGCTGCTCGGACGCTGAGCGCGCCGATCCTGCAAAACTTGCACCATGCCCCGCGCATGGCTAAGCCCCGCCGCCACGGCTCGACAACAGGGACTTTTGCACCGCCGATGACCATTTCGCACAAGCTGGAAGGCGAAGCGCTGGAGAGCGAACTCAAGGGCCTGATCGCCGATGTTCTCGGGCTCGATCCCGCGCAGGCGCAGGCCTTCGGTCCGGGGTCGGGGCTGTTCGGCCACCTGCCCGAACTGGATTCGATGGCGGTCGCGGGCCTGCTCACCGAAATGGAAGACCGGCTCGGCATCGTGATCGAGGATGATGACGTCGATGGCGAGATGCTCGAGACCTATGGCGGGCTGCTCGCCTTCGCCCGCGCCAAGCTCGAAGCCTAGGCCTGCACGGCTGGCGATGGGGCGCGTCCTGCGGTGATTGCCACCTGGACCCCTCCGGCAGCGGCAAGCGGCGCAGGCGCACCGGAACTGCTCCTCGCCTTTGACCGCGGGCGCGCCTTGCGGGTGCTGGTTTGCCCGGCGTGGTTCGACGAGGCGAACAAGCTGCGCCGGTTCACGGCCGAGGTGATGCGCCGGCTCGACCGGGCGGGGATCGACAGCCTGCTGCCCGATCTTCCGGGGTGCAACGAGAGCCTTGCCCCCTTGCATGAACAGACCCTCGAAGGCTGGCGCGCGGCGATGATCGCGGCTGCCGGGGCCCTGCGCGCAACCCATGTGCTGGCGATCCGCGGCGGCGCTCTGATCGCCCCGCCGGGCCTGCCGGGGTGGCACTATGCCGCGCAGTCCGGCCCCAAGATGCTGCGCGGCATGATCCGGGCGCGCACCATCGCATCGCGCGAGGCGGGGCTGGCGGAGAGTTCCGAGGCGCTGCTGGCGCAGGGCCGCACCGAGGGGCTGACGCTCGGCGGATGGAAGCTCGGCGCGGCCCTGTTGGCAGCGCTCGAAACCGCCGAACGCGTGCTCGCCCCGGGCCAGAGCGACCTTGCCCAAAGCGCCGTCGGCGGCCCCGGCCTGTGGCTGCGCGCCGAACCGGACGATGACGCGGGCCAGGCCGACCGCCTCGCCGCGCGCATCGCCCAAAGCCTTGCGGGCGAACCGGGATGAGCCGCGTTTCCGGCCTGTTCGAATGTGACGGGCAGATGCTCGCCGCCACGCTCGACCAGGCACCCGGCACCACCGGGCTGCTGATCGTGACCGGCGGCAATGAAATCCGCTCGGGCGCGTTCGGCGGGCAGGCCGCCATCGCCGCCCGGGTCGCCGCGGCGGGCTTTCCCGTCTACCGCTTCGACCGTCGCGGCGTCGGCGACAGCGAGGGCGAGAACCGCGGTTTCCGTCACTGCGCCGCAGACATCGCCGCCGCACTGGCCGCCTTGCGCGCCGCTGCCCCGCAGGTCACGCGGGTGATCGCTTTCGGCAATTGCGACGCGGCTTCGGCGCTGATGCTGGAGGGCGGCGCGGGGGCGGACGGTCTCGTGCTCTCCAACCCCTGGACCATCGAGGGCGAGGACACTGCCGGAGGCGAGGCGGACCGCACCCCGCCGCCTGCCGCAGTGCGGGCGCGCTATCTCGAGAAGCTCAAGAACCCACGTGAAGTCATGCGCTTGTTTGGTGGAGGCGTGAATCTCGGCAAACTTGCCAGGGGCGTGATCCACGCCCTGAAGCCGCCCCCGCCGCCATCATCGCTGGCACAGGACATGGCCGCCGGCCTTGCGGGTTTCACCGGCGATGTGCGCATCCTGCTCGCCACCGCCGACCGCACCGCGCAGGTGTTCGAAGCCGCGTGGGACCGGAACGATCCCCGCATCCGCCGCTGCGAGGGCGGGACCCATGCCTATGTCGATCCCGCCCACAGCGCGTGGCTCGAAGCGCAACTGCTGGATGCCTTGCGCGCCTAGCGCTCGAACAGGCTCACCAGTTCGACATGGGTCGACCAGCGGAACTGGCCGACGGCGCGCAGTGTGCGCAATCGGAACCCCGCACCCGCCAGCACCGCGGCATCGCGCGCCCAGCTTGAAGGATTGCAGCTGACATAGACGAGCCGGGGCAAGGTGCTTGCGGCGATCCCGGCGATCTGCGCGCGGGCGCCTGCGCGCGGAGGATCGAGCAGGACGGCGTCGAAGCGGCTCAGCTCGGCGTGCTGCAAAGGCGCGCGGAACAGGTCACGGTGGAGCGCCAGCACCTGACCGCCGCTGCGCGCCCCGGCGGTCTTGCAGGCGAGGTGCGCGGCCTGCTCGGCCTCGACCGCGAGCACCTTGCGCCCCCCCTGACCTTCGGCGCGCAAGGCGAAGGCGAAGGTGCCCAGCCCCGCAAACAGATCGGCCACCATCCGCGCCTCGCCCAGCCACTCGGCAGCGTCGGCAGCCATCCGGCTTTCCGCATCCCGCGTCGCCTGAAGGAACGCCCCGGTCGGCAGGCCAACCGGCACGCCAGCGAGCGTCACCGTCACCGGCTCGGGCTCCCACACGGTTTCCGGCCCGTAACCCTGATCGAAGGAGAGGCGCGCAAGCCCCTGTTCACGCGCGAAATCGAGCGCCGCTTCGGTCGGCCCGAGGCCTTCGAGCGGGAAATGCGTGAAGCTCGCCTCGACGCCCTGGTCGGCGAGCGTCAGGTCGATCCCGACCATCGCCTTGGGGCCGTGCGCGGCGACGAACTTGCGCAAGGGGCCGATCAGCGCGGCGAGGGCCGGATCGAGAACGGGGCACTCGGCAAGGTCGACCACGCGGTGCGATCCGCCCTCGCGATAGCCGAGCACCGCACCGCCCGCGATGCGAAGGCCATGCAGCCCGGCGCGGCGGCGGCTGTGCGGGGGCGAGAGGTGGACGGGGAGCAGTTCCTCCGGCTCCAGCCCCTGCCCGCGCGCGGCATTGACCACACGCTCGGTGACGAAAGCGGCCAGCGCGGCATCGTCGGCATGCTGCAACTGGCACCCGCCGCAAGCAGCGAAATGGCGGCAGGGAGGGTTCTGGTGGTGCGCCCCGCGGGTGATCGCCCCGCCCGCGTCCACCACATCGCCCGGCACCGCGCCTGCAATATGGCGGCCCGAGGGGGTGACGCCGTCGCCCTTGGCGGCGAGGCGGATGATCGTTTCGAGGCTGCTCACAGCGAGGCCGCTAGCGCCTCGCAGACCGCTTCTGCAAGCTGCGATGGTGTGAAGGCCGGGCCAGCGCGGCGCGCGGCCTCGGCGTGGAGCCACACCGCCTCGCAGCCGGCGGTAAAGGGATCGGCCCCGCCCGCCATCCGGCTCGCGGCGATCCCGGCCAGGACATCGCCGGTGCCCGCGACCGACAGCCAGCTCGGCGCCGGAGGTGCGAGGGCGAGACGGCCGTCGGGCGCGGCGATGCAGGTATCGGGGCCCTTGGCGAGCACCACCATGCCGCTGACACGCGCCAGTGCCAGCGCGCGGTCACGGCGGCTCTCGGCGATCACCCCGAAGGCGCGGCACAGGGCGTCAAGCTCGCCATCATGCGGCGTTGCCAGGACCGGCTTGCCTCCGAGCAGCATGGCAGGCGCGAGCAGAACCAGCGCATCGGCATCGAGCAACAGCGCTGGCGCCGTGCGGAGCGCCTCGCCGAGCCGCTCGCGCGCCGCCGCGTCGCGGCCAAGACCCGGCCCCACCAGCACCGCGGCGATGCGCCGGTCGGACAGCGCCCCGGCGAGCGGGCCTGTGTCCGTCACCACATCGGGCGGCGTGCGCGGATCGGCGAGGGGGGCCAGCAGCTTCACATAGCCCGCTCCGGCACGCTGCGCGGCGCTGGCAGCCAGCAGGCTCGCCCCCGGCATCGCTCCGGCGACGATGCCCAGCAGACCGCGCCGGTACTTGTGGCTGTCGGCAGCCGGGGCGAACAGGCGCGGTCGTCCGATCAGCTGCGCTGCACCCTTCACTGCGGCGATCCCGATGGGCACGCACCGCATCTGCCCCATCAGCGCGCGGCCCGGCAGGCTCCAATGCGCAAATTTCCACGCACCGAGCGCCAGCGTGAGGTCGAAGGCGGGCAGCCTGTCGTTGAGCACCGCGCCCGTATCGCTGGCGATCCCCGAGGGCAGATCGACCGCCACGCAGAGGCGGTGCCTTGGAGCCAGATCGCGCAGCAGCAGCGCGTGTTCGGCCACCAGCGGGCGCGCAAGGCCCGATCCGAACAGGCAATCGACAAAAACCTCGCCCTGCGCGCCGCCCGAGGTGCCGACCGGGCCATCCCAGCACGCCCTCGCCTCGCGCGCGGCCTCGGTCTTTGGCGGGAGGGGAGCGATGAGGGTCACGGCATTGCCAGCCTCGCGCAGACGCCGCGCGATCACATAGCCGTCTCCGCCATTATTGCCGGGACCGCACAGCACGGTCACCGTGCGTCCGGCGGCGATGCGGCGGATCCACTCGGCCGCGCCCCCTGCGGCCACCTCCATCAGTTCCGAAACGCTCGTCCCCGCGTCGAACAGAGCCTGCTCGGCAGCGCGCATCTGCTCGGCGGTGAGGACCTGCGCTGAGGTCACGGGGTGGGCTGAGCGGCGGGTTCGCGGGGAATGCGGTAGCGGTCCGGCCCGACGGCGACTTGCAGGACGCCCTGCCCCTGCTCGATCACCACCGGTTCGGCCCCGTCGAGCGCGGCGAGCGTGCCGGTGGCGGGATCCAAGCTCAGCCGCCGGAAGCCGCCATCGGGGTGGTGGATGACGATCTGCTGGCCGCCTGCGACGCGTTCGAGCGTGCAGACCGCGGCGAAGTCCGCCGCCGTGCCGATCGCACACGCGATGGTATTGCCCGCGGGCACAGGGCTCTGCCCCCCGCAGCCAGCCAGCAGGCCGAGGGCAAGCCCCGCGCTAGATATCCGCAAAGACATGGGTCTCGGCCTTGGCTCCGGGGTGGGTCAGCGCCCCGTAGCGCGCCTTGCCGACCACCTGGCTGTAGCGCCACAGCGCGCCCGCCTGGTAGTCGTTGGTGCGTGGGCACCACCTGGCACGGCGCTCGGCAAGGATGTCTTCGGCGACGTCGAGGTCGATGGTGCCAGCGGTCGCATCGATGCTGATGATATCGCCATCCTCGACCAGCGCGATGGGGCCGCAATCGGCGGCTTCCGGGCCGACATGACCGATGCAGAAGCCGCGCGTCGCACCCGAGAAGCGCCCGTCGGTGATGAGGGCAACCTTCTCGCCCATGCCCTGCCCGTAGAGTGCGGCGGTGGTCGAGAGCATCTCGCGCATGCCGGGGCCGCCCTTGGGGCCTTCGTAGCGGATCACGATGACGCAGCCATCGGCGATATCGCGGCTCTCGACGGCGGCGAAGGCATCCTCCTCGCAATCAAACACCCGCGCGGGGCCGGAGAATTGCAGCCGCGCCATGCCGGCGACCTTCACGATCGCGCCGTCGGGGGCGAGGCTGCCCTTGAGGCCGACCACGCCGCCGGTCGGCGTGATCGGGGTCTTCACGTCATAAAAGACCTTCTGGTCGGGGTTCCAGGTGATTTCCTCGAGGTTCTCGCCGATGGTCTTGCCGGTGACGGTGATCGGATCGGGATCGAGGAAGCCGCCGTCGAGCAATGTCTTCATCGCCATGTAGACCCCGCCCGCCTCGTGCATGTCCTTGGCGACATACTTGCCGCCGGGCTTGAGGTCGGCGATGTAAGGCGTTGATTTGAAGATCTCGGCGACATCGAACAGATCGAACTCGATCCCCGCCTCGCTGGCCATCGCGGGCAGGTGCAGCGCAGCATTGGTCGAGCCGCCGGTCGCCGCCACCACCCGCGCGGCGTTCTCGAAAGCGGCACGGGTGCAGATATCGCGCGGGCGCAGATTGCGGGCGACGAGTTCCATCACCTGGCGGCCCGCCGCAACCGCGATATCATCGCGCGATCTGTAAGGGGCTGGCGCCATGTTGCTGTTGGGCAGGCTCAAACCAATTGCCTCGCCGACGCAGGCCATGGTGTTGGCGGTGAACTGGCCGCCGCAGGCGCCATGACCGGGACAGGCAACTTTTTCGAGCGCGATCAGCTCGGTCAGCGGGCAATTGCCGGCGGCGAACTGGCCCACCGCCTCGAACACATCGACCACGGTCACATCATTGCCGCGGTGGGTGCCCGGCAGGATCGAGCCGCCGTAGACGAAGATGCTCGGCACATTCAGCCGCAGCATCGCCATCATCATGCCCGGCAGGCTCTTGTCGCAGCCGGCAAAGCCGACCAGCGCATCATAGCAATGGCCCCGCACCGACACTTCAATCGAATCCGCAATGATCTCGCGGCTGATGAGCGAGGACTTCATCCCCTGGTGGCCCATTGCGATACCATCGGTGACGGTGATCGTGTTGAACCGGCGCGGGGTGCCGCCGCCCGCGATCACACCCTCGCGGCAGATATCGGCCTGGGCGTTCAAGGTGGTATTGCACGGTGCCGAATCATTGCCCGCGCTGACCACGCCGACGAACGGCGCGGCGATCTCCTCCTCGGTCATCCCCATCGCGTAGTAGTAGGAGCGATGCGGCGCGCGCTCCGGGCCGACCGAGACGTGGCGGCTGGGGAGCTTCGACTTGTCAAACTTGGGCGACATAAGATTTCCCGATAACGGCGTTTTGCGTAACGCCCCCTGCCTCTAGCGAAGCGCCGAGGCAACCCTCTGCGCAATTTTTGCCAAGAGCGCGGCCCAGCGGGCGTAGTCTTCGGGGGTCTCGGCGAGGTCCTGCCTGAGCTCGATCCCGAGATAGGGGCGGCCCTGGCCCTCCGCATGGCGGTTCATGGTGTAATTCAGGTCCCGGCCCGAATAGGGGAGGTTGTCGCCGACATTCAGCCCCTCGGCTTCGAGCATGGGAATCGCGATGCGCGCGGCGCGCTCGTCATGGTTGTAGAGCACGCCCACCTCCCACGGCCGCGCGGCCTCGGAGGTGGCGAGGCGCGGGGTGAAGGAGTGGAGCGAGAGGATCAGGCCCGGCTCGCTCGCGGCGAGCCATTCGGCCAGCGCGGTGTGATAGGGGCGATGGAAGCGGTTCAGACGCGCATCCCGGTCCGCTCCGACATTGCCGAGTATGGGGTGCCCGTCGCTCTCGGGCGGGACGAGGCCGGGGGCGGGTTCCTCGCGATTGAGGTCGCAGACCAGGCGGCTGACGGCGGCGATGTGGGCGGGGATGGCGTGCCGTTCCGCGAGCAGTTCGGCGATCGCCTCGGTGCCGATGTCGAGGGCGATGTGTTCGTTGAGGAGGTGCGCGGGAATCCGCAAGTCGATGTCGGCGGGGACGGCGTTGGAGGCGTGGTCGACGACACAGACGATCCCGCCGGGGGTAGGCGTGCCAATCTGGCAGAAGACCTCGCTCACCGCAGCCGCCCTGCCATGGTCCACCACTCGGCAGGCATGGCCGCCGCCGCTGCATCGCGGGCCTCGGGCGTGTCGTAGAGCGCAAAGCAGGTCGCGCCCGAACCGGACATGCGGGCGAGCCATGGGTGGGAAGCTTGCAGGGCGGCGAGCACCTCGGCGATTACCGGGCAAAGCGCAATGGCGGGGGCTTCGAGGTCGTTGCGCCCTTCCCTCGCGATTTGCGATGCGGGGCCTTCAGGGAGCGCGCCCCTGTCCATCCCGTCCCACGCCTTGAACACCGGGCCGGTGGAAAGCGGCACGCGCGGGTTGACCAGCAGCACAGGCGTTCCGGCGAGGTCGTCCTCGACCGCAAGCTGCTCGGTGCCGGTGCCGAGGCCGATATGGGTGCGGCTGAGCACACAGGCAGGCACATCCGCGCCGAGCTTTGCCGCGCGCGCTGGCCAGTCATCCGGCAGGCCGTGCAATGCCTCGACGATCCGGAACACCGCCCCCGCATCCGCCGACCCGCCGCCAAGGCCAGCCGCCACGGGGAGATTTTTTTCGAGGGTCACCGCGAGGCCCTGCGGGCGCGGCAGGACGTTGAGCGCGCGGGCGACGAGGTTGTCGAAAGGATTGTCCAGCCCCCCCGCAAACTCGCCCAGCGTGGTGACGCCGACCTGCGCGGCAGGCTCCGCCGTCAGCACATCGCCCGCATCGACGAAGGCGAACAGGGTCTCAAGCTCGTGATACCCGTCCTCCCGCCGCCTGCGAACATGCAGCGCGAGGTTGATCTTGGCGTAGGCGGTTTCGGTGAGGGTCACGCTCGGCGCTTGCCACTCTTGGAATGGCTGAGGGAACCGCTCGCAATCCAGCGCGAAGCCCAGCCCGCACCAAGTACGAACCCAATCACCAATACTGCCCGATCAAAATCCCGAAGCACGGGCTTGAGGGTTTCGCTCGTGTACCCGGCAAAAGCGCAGGCAATCAGAAATACCAGCACAGCCAGGACGGCACGAATTCGCTCAATTGAAAACATGCCGTCCCTCGACCTCACATATTCGGATAATTCGGCCCGCCGCCGCCTTCCGGCGTCACCCAGGTGATGTTCTGGTTGGGGTCCTTGATGTCGCAGGTCTTGCAGTGGACGCAGTTCTGCGAGTTGATCTGGAACCTGGGCTCGCCGGTCTTCTCGTCGGTGAGCCATTCGTAGACCCCCGCCGGGCAATAACGCGCCGAGGGACCGCCGAAGACGCCGAGTTCGCTCACCTTCTGGAGCTCGAGGTCCTTCACCTGCAAGTGGCAGGGCTGATCCTCGGCGTGGTTGGTGTAGCTGTAGGCAACGTTGGTGAGGCGGTCGAAGGTGATCACGCCGTCGGGCTTGGGATAGGCGATCTTGGGGTAGAGATCGGCGCGGCCCGTCATGGTGTGGTCCTTGTGGTGCTTCATGCTGATCGGCAGGCCGATCTTCAAGGTGCGCATCCACATGTCGATGCCCGCAAGCGCGGTGCCGATGTCGCCGCCGTACTTGGCGACCGCCGGCTGGGCATTCTGGACGAGCTTCAGCTCGGTGGCGATCCAGCTCGAACGCACCGCCGCATCGTAATCGGCCAGCTCGGTCTTCTCATGTCCCGCCGCAATCGCCGCCGCGATGCTTTCCGCGGCCAGCATCCCGCTCTTCATCGCGGTGTGGCTGCCCTTGATGCGGGGGACATTCACAAAGCCCGCTGCGCAGCCGATCAGCGCCCCGCCGGGGAAGGCGAGCTTGGGCACCGATTGCCAGCCGCCCTCGTTGATCGCGCGCGCGCCGTAGCTCACCCGCTTGCCGCCCTCCAAGTATTCGCGGATCGCCGGGTGGTTCTTCCAGCGCTGGAATTCCTGATAGGGCGAGACCCAGGGGTTCTTGTAATCGAGCGCGGTCACGAAGCCCAATGCCACCTGCCCGTTCGCCTGGTGGTAGAGAAACCCCCCGCCCCAGCTGTCGCTCTCGGTCAGCGGCCAGCCTTGCGTGTGGATCACCCGGCCGGGCTTGTGCTTCTTGGGATCGATATCCCACAGCTCCTTGATGCCGAGGCCATAGACCTGCGGCTGGCAGTTCGCTTCAAGGTCGTACTTGGCCTTCATGCGCTTCGTCAGGTTGCCGCGCGCGCCTTCGGCGAAGAGGGTGTACTTGGCGTGGATCTCCATCCCGGGCTGGTAGTCGCCCTTGTGCGAGCCGTCAGCGGCGATGCCCATGTCCTGCGTGATGACGCCCGCGACCGCGCCGCTTTCGTCGAACATCACTTCGGCCGCCGGGAAGCCCGGGAACACCATCACGCCCAGCCCCTCGGCCTGTTCGGCGAGCCAGCGGGTCATGTTGCCGAGGCTGCCAGTGTAGCAGCCGTGGTTGCTCATCAGCGGCGGCATGATCGCGTGGGGGAGCGAGGTCTTGCCGGTCTTCGAGAGCACCCAGTGCCAGTTGTCGGTCACCGGGGTCGCGGCCATCGGGCAGCCCTGCTCGCGCCATTCGAGCAGCAGCTCGTCCAGAGCCTTGGGATCGACCACCGCGCCCGAGAGGATATGCGCGCCGATCTCCGAGCCCTTTTCCAGCACGATCACGTCCAGATCGGCGTTGATCTGCTTGAGCCTGATCGCCGCGGAGAGCCCTGCCGGACCGCCGCCGACGATCACCACATCGCAGGGCATTGATTCACGTTCGCTCATCGCGGTTTCCTGATCCTTGTTGGTTTTGACCGCGCGGCGGCCACAGTCTGGCGATATGCCTTGTCCGTCCACTTGCTAAGGGGGAAAGAGACAGTCAAGACCCGCGATGGATAGCATGACCCCCCGATGAGCCGGCTCGACCCTTCCCTTGCGCACGAATTCGATGCGGCGCTGGCCTGGTGGCAGATGGCCGGTGTCGACCAGGACTTTGCCGATGACGCTACGACGTGGCTGGCCGAGCCGCGCCCGGCGCCCGCGCCGGGCGAGGTGCAGAGCCTGGCCGCCGGGCGTAGCGGAGGCAAGGATGCGGTATCGCCCGCCCGGGATTTTGCCGCGCGCAGTGCCGCTCCCCTGCCTGCCACGCCGGACAACGCCGCCGCACCGCGCCGCAACTGGCTGGGCGATTCGCCGCCGGCGGATCTTGCCGCCTTCCGCCAGTGGTGGATGGACACCGGGGAGCTCTCCCCCTCGCACGGTTTTCCCCGGATTCCGCCGCGTGGGGCCGCGGGCGCGGCGCTGATGGTGCTGGTGCCCCAGCCCGAAAGCGATGACCGCGAGCATCTGCTGGGCGGGCCGCAGGGTCGGCTGCTGGCCAACATCATCGCCGCGATGGGTCTTCCCGAGAGCGCGGTCTACCTTGCCGCAGCCCTGCCTGCGCATACCCCGGTCGCCGATCTCGCAAGCCTTGCCGCAGGCGGCATGGACGCGGTGACGGCGCACCACGTGAAGCTCGCCGCCCCTGCTCGGCTGATCGCGTTCGGCAGCACGCTGGGACCGATGCTGGGCGCAGAGCCGGCGGGTAAGGGAAATCAGCCTTTACGTGAAATCAACTATGGCTCGGGCACAGTCCCGGTTCTGTCGAGCGAAGCGCTCGATGCCCTGATGGACATGCCCCGGCTCAAAGCCCGGTTCTGGCGGAGATGGATGGAATGGTCGGCAACGGTTTGAGCCGCCTTGCAAGGCGTCCCGGAGCGGCGCTGGCGGCGATGGTGCTGGCGGTTGCCGGTCTTCATGCGCCGGCCGAAGCGCAGGCGGGCGAGCTGGTCGCGCGCTGGAACGGGGCGACCCCGCAAGACCGCGCGCTGACCCCGGTGCTCTCGCCCGAGGAACGCAGCACCTATCGCCAGATCTTCGCCGCGATCGACGCCGAGCGGTGGGCAGAGGTCGAGAGCCTGCTGGCCCAGAACCCGGGCGGCGTGCTGGCGCAGGCGGCGCGCGCCGAATTCTACACCCACGCCAACAGCCCCAAGGTCTCGGCCGACCAGATCGCGGCATGGTTCGCCGCCGGGACCGATCTGCCCCAGGCCGAACAGCTCGCCAAGATGGGCGCCAAGCGCGGGCTGAACACGCTACCCGCGCTGCCCGCCGGCCAGGGCTTCGCGCGCCAGCCCTATGCGCCCAAGCGGATGTTGCCGCGAGCCGTGAGTGACGGGACCATGCCCGCCGCGAATGCCACCGCGATTCTCGCCGCGATCAAGGCCGACAATCCCGCCGAGGCCCAGCGGCTGCTGGCCGAGATCGATCCGCTGCTCTCGGGCGATGCGCGCGCCGAATGGCGCCAGCGGGTGGCGTGGAGCTACTACATCGAGAATCAGGACAACGCCGCGCTCGAACTGGCGCGAACGGTGGTTGACGGCACCGGCGAATGGGTCCCCGAAGGCGCATGGGTCGAAGGGCTCGCCGCCTGGCGCATGGGCTATTGCCAGCTGGCGGGCGAGGCCTTTGCGCGGGTCTCGCAGCGCGCTTCGAATGTCGAGCTCGCCGCTGCCGGGCACTATTGGGCAAGCCGCGCCGCCGTGCGCTGCCGCGAGCCGGGGCAGGCGCAGGCCCACCTCAGCGCCGCCGCCCAGATGGACGAGACGCTTTACGGGATGCTCGCCGCCGATCAGCTCGGCGTCGAACTGCCGCAGCACTCTGCGCCCGCGGCCCTCAGCCGCGAAGACTGGAGCGAGCTCAAGCAGCGCCGCAATGTCCGCGTCGCTGCCGCGCTGGTCGAGATCGGCCGCGCAGGCCTCGCCGACGAGGTGCTGCGCTACGAGGCCAGGATCGGCCCGTCCACCCAGTATGGCGCCCTCGCCCGCCTGGCGCGCGAGCTTGGCCTGCCCTCCACGCAGCTGTTCATGGCGCAGAACGCGCCCTACGGGATGAGCAGCGATCCCGCCCTGCGCTTCCCGGTCGCCTATTGGCAACCGGTGGGCGGCTGGCAGGTCGATCCGGCGCTGGCCTTCGCCCACGCCCTGCAAGAATCGAATTTCCGCGCGGCCGCCGTCAGCCCCGCCAACGCCCGGGGCCTGATGCAGATCATGCCGGGCACCGCGCGCGACCATTCGGGCCGCCTCAGCCTCGGCGCCTCCTACGAGGACTTGAACGATCCGCAGGTCAACCTCGCCTATGGGCAGCGCCACCTCGAAATGCTGCGTGATAGCCCCGCGACCGGCGGGTTCCTGCCCAAGATCATGGCCGCCTACAATGCCGGCCTCACGCCGGTCGGGCGCTGGAATTCCGAAATCAACGACCAGAACGATCCGCTGCTGTGGATGGAATCGATCCCCTATTGGGAGACCCGCAGCTATGTGGCGATCGTGATGCGCAATTACTGGATGTATGAACGCGCCGCACGGGTGCAATCGCAGAGCCGCCGCGCGCTCGCGCAAGGGCGCTGGCCGGAGTTTCCCCAAGCTGCTACGACCCGCTCGGCAAGTCGGGAGCGGTAGAGGAGCGCGCGTCGTGGCGATTGATGAAAGCCGTATTTTCAAGCCGATAGGCATCGCCGTTCTTACCGTTTCTGATACGCGCACCGCCGATACCGACACCTCGGGCGACATTCTGGCAGCCCGCGTGACGGGTGCCGGACACAACCTCGCCGCGCGGATGATCGTGAGGGATGATGCTGCCCTTCTCGCCGCGCAGTTCGAGGCCTGGATCGACGATCCGGCCGTCGACGCCGTGGTCTCCACCGGCGGCACGGGCCTGACGGGACGCGATGTGACGCCCGAAGCGCTCGCCATGGTAAAGGGCGCGCGCGAAATTCCGGGCTTTGGCGAATTGTTCCGCTGGCTCAGCTTCAAGACCATCGGCACCAGCACCGTGCAATCGCGCGCGCTCGCGGTGGTGGCGCGCGGGACCTACATCTTCGCCCTCCCCGGCTCTAACGGCGCGGTCAAGGACGGGTGGGACGGGATCCTCGCCGAACAGCTCGACAGCCGCAACCGGCCCTGCAATTTCGTCGAACTGATGCCGCGCCTCAAAGAGGTCTGATCGATCGGCGGGACTTGCGGAACGCGCCAATGTTCCGTAAATGTTCCACGTGAAACATTTGCGGCTAAAAGGGCGCGGTGCGCAATCGGCGGCGGTCCCGACCCGCTTCGGCCTCGCAGCACGCGAGGTCGATGACGACTGGCGCGACCATGTCCAGTCGCTCGGCGGTCCGCCCGTCCGCCTGCGCACCACGGTGACCGAAGAGCGGCCGAAGTCGATCCTCACCTTCAACCAGTCGCCCGATGTGCCCTTCGACCGCTCGGTCAATGCCTACCGGGGGTGCGAGCATGGCTGCGTCTACTGCTTCGCGCGTCCCACCCACGCCTATCACGACCTCTCGCCCAGCCTCGATTTCGAAACCAGGCTCTTCGCCAAGCCCGATGCGGCAAGGCTGCTGCGGGCGACGCTGGCGAAGAAGGGCTACCGCCCGCGACCGATCGCGCTCGGCACCAACACCGATCCCTATCAGCCGATCGAGCGCGATTACCGCATCACCCGCCAGATCCTCGAGGTGTGCATGGAGGCGCGGCACCCCGTCACCATCACCACCAAGTCGGACCGCGTGCTGCACGATGCCGACCTCATCGCTGCGATGGCCCGCGAGAAGCTGGTGGCGGTGTCGATCTCGGTGACGAGCCTCGATCCGGCGCTCTCCTCAAAGCTCGAACCGCGCTGCGCTGCACCTTCCAAGCGACTGAACGCACTCGGAACATTCGTGGAACTTGGGGTGCCGGTGCACTGCTCGCTATCGCCCGTCATCCCGGCGGTCACCGATGAATTCATGGAAGGCATCATCGCCCGCGTCGCCGAACTCGGCGTTCGCAGCGTCGGTTGGATCCCGCTGCGCCTGCCGCACGAGGTCGCGCCGCTGTTTCGCGAGTGGCTGGCAGTCCACTATCCCGACCGCGCAGGCAAGGTCATGAGCATTGTCAGACAGATGCGGGGCGGTCGTGACAATGATCCCGATTTCCACAGCCGCATGAACCCGCAGGGCGTGTGGGCCGATCTGCTGCGCGCGCGCTTCCGGCTTGCCTGCCGCAAGGCGGGGATCGGCAAGGCGAGGTTCGAACTCGATTGCTCGCGCTTTCGTCCGCCACAAAGCGATGGCCAATTGTCGCTGCTGTGATAGGCTCCGTCCCGGGCCGCGTGACGATAGGGGGAAATCATGCGCTGGACGATACTTGCCGCGGCCGTTCTGGCCTTCACCGCCACGAGTGCGCAGGCCCAGAGCCTCCAACACTTCACCCGCGCCGATTTCGAGCGCGCGCTGGTCGAGGCCGGGGCCACGGTCACCACCGAAGACCCGAATGCCGAACGGATCGACTTCCAATTCGATGGCGGCGTGATCGCCGATGCGCTGCTGCTCGCCTGCGAGGACAATGTCGCCAAGACCAAGTGCCTCGGCTCCTCGATGCTCGCCACCTTCGAGCCCGAGGGCAAGACCCGCGAACAGGTAATCGAGGCGATCAACACGTACAATTACAAGGAAAATTTCGGCCGGGCCTATCTCGATCCCGATGGCACCATCGCGGTGCGCATGTACATCTTCGCCGATGGCGGCATCACCCGCGCGAACTATGCGAGCCAGATCGGCCTGTGGTTCGCTTCGGTGTCGGACTTCTTCGGCTACCTTTACGGCGAGGAGTGATCGGCGCGCGGCGCTGCCACGCCTGATCGGGAGCTGACCGATGCGGATCAACAGACCGGCACTGCTCGCCGCCGCGCTGGCGCTGCCGGTGGTGGTCGCGCTGACGACCCGCCAGCCTGCGCCCGATTTCGCCGATGTCGCCTATGCGCGGCTCTCGGAGCGCCAGACCTTCGATCTCTATCTGCCCGAGGGCGAGGGGGCCTTCCCGCTGGTCATCCACATCCACGGCGGCGGCTTTCGCGAGGGCGACAAGGGGATGCTGCCGCGCAATATCCGCCGGGCGCTGCTCGCGCGCGGGATCGCGGTGGCGACGATCAACTACCGGCTCTCGGGCGAGGCGCGCTTTCCGGCCGCTATCGAGGATGCCAAGGCGGCGGTGCGCTTCCTGCGCGCCAATGCCGCGCGCTATCACCTTGATCCCGAGCGCTTTGTCGCCTTCGGGCAATCTGCGGGCGGCAACCTTGCCTCGCTGATCGGGACGACCGGCAATGCGCAGGTGTTCGACAACCCCGCGCTCGGCAATCCCGGCGTATCGGACACGGTCAGCGCGGTGATCGACTGGTTCGGCCCGAACGATTTCCTGCAAATGGATCGCCAAGCGCGCGCGCAGGGCTGCACCCCGGATCACGATGCGGCGGATTCCTTCGAATCCGAATATCTCGGCGCCCCGGTCCATAGCGTGCCCGACAAGGCCAGGGCCGCCAACCCGATCACCTATATCGACGCCGCCGACCCGCCCTTTCTGCTCCAGAAGGGCAGCGAGGATTGCCTCGTGCCCGTAGGGCAGACCACGATCCTTGCCGAGGCATTGAAGCAGGCGGGGGTGCCGGTCGAGGTCGATATGTTCGAGGGCACCGGCCACGGCGACACCGGCTTCTTCTCGGCCCCTGTGTTCGACGGCGATGCCAATGCCGAGCGGGTGGCGGCGTTTGCCGAAGCGCACCTCAAGAAGGCGCGCTGAGGCTATTGCTCTAGGAGAGCGCAGCTTTCCTCGTGCGGAACTCGGGGTGGCCCTTCCGTAAGCAGCGCTGGCCGGGCTGCAGCGTCGGCATCGCTATGGACTTGACCTTTATGAGCCCCTGTTCGCGCAAGGCGCGCTCCTCGTCCGCAAGGCACTGGCTGAACAGGCGGCGGAGCAATTCGCCCTCGGAATAGTAGACGTGCCACGCACCGGAGGCCTGCCATGACGCGCGTACAATCTCCGGAGACGGGCCATGGATCAACCGGCTGTCGATGATCGCCTCGTTGTAGATTGTGCTGACCCTGCCCCAAGCATCCGAGAAGGCCTCACATTCAGACGAAGGATTTTCGAAGCACTGCGGGCGCGTGACATCGAGAAGTCTTTCGCCCACGATGACGCAATGCTCGGAGTGCTCCAGCGGCACTTTGTCGACATCGGTCCGGCACGACAAGACAGCGCTCCAAAGCTCCCCGAGGTCGGGTGGAATGTAGAGCTTGTCGCTGGTCTTGACCGGCTCCTAGCCCGCTCGCCCAAGCGCGAGCGCGACGATCGCAAGCAGCCGTTTCACCCGAACCCCGCCCCCGCCTCGCCCGGGGCAAAGCGCACCAGACGGCTGTCGACCAGCGCGGCGGTGCGGTTGACCACGGCCTGCTGGTAATCGGGGTCCTTGATCATCGCGAAGAAGGCCGCGGCATTGGGATATTGCGCGATGAAGGCATCGTGCCAGCGCTCGCCCTCGGGCCCGGTCACCATCGTCTCGAACCGCCCGCGCCACAGGATCTTTCCGCCGAGCCTGCGGAAGATCGGCCCGCTGGTGATGCCGTATTCCTCGTAGGCGCGCCGCCCGCTCCAGCCCTTTCCGGCATGCTCGTGCCCCTCGGGATATTCGGCAAGATCCCGGTAAAGCAGCAGGTTGAGCATGTTGATGGGCGTATCGCGCGGCAGGTGCTTGAAGGCCTGGAAGTTTGCCGGCGAGGGGTCGATATAGGTTTCACAGGTCACTTTGCGTTCTCCCGAAGATCGCATTGCATGTAGACGGTATCGAGCAGCCGGCCGAATTTCCTGCCGACGTTGCGCATCCGGCCCGCGTGGACAAAGCCGCACTTGCCGTGGAGCGCCACCGAGGCCGGCTCGCCACCGCCGATCACCGCCAGCATCTGCTCGAACCCGCTCGCGCGGGCAGCCGCGATGAGCGCAGGCAGCAGCGCACTCCCCACCCCTCGCCTGCGCGCCTGGTGGGACACATAAATGCTGTCCTCGCAGGTGTGCGCATAGGCGGCGCGGTCGCGGAAGCGGGCGGCATAGGCATAGGCGATGACCGCGCCCTCCCGCTCGGCGACAAGGAAGGGGAACCCGCGCGCGGCGAAATCGGCGAGTTTGCCTTCCCATGCTGCCGCATCGGGCGCGGCGGTATCGAAGGTCGCGGTGCCGTTCGCCACGTGCCAGGCATAGATCGCGGCGATGGCCTGCGCGTCTTCGCCGCGCGCAGGCCGGATCGCCGGATCAGGCCAGCGTGTAATCGGCGAAGCGCTCACGCAGGTCCTTCTTGCTGATCTTGCCGGTGGCGGTGTGCGGGATGTCGTCGACGAATTCGACCGCATCGGGCATCCACCATTTGGCGATCTGGGGCCTGAGGTGATCGAGGATGTCTTCGGACGTCACCTCGGCCCCCGCCTTCTTCACCACGAACAGCACCGGGCGCTCGTCCCACTTGGGGTGATAGATGCCGATGCAGGCCGCTTCGGCGACGCCGGGGTGGCCGCAGGCGGCATTCTCGAGCTCGACCGAACTGATCCACTCGCCGCCCGACTTGATCACGTCCTTGGTGCGGTCGGTGAGTTGCAGCGTGCCATCGGGGTGGATGATGCCGACATCGCCGGTGTCGAACCAGCCGTCATTGCCGACCGCGTCCCTTTCGGCCTTAAAATAGCGTTTGATGATCCACGGGCCCCTGATCTGGAGCGCGCCGGACGTCTTCCCGTCGCGCGGCAGTTCGGTGCTCATGTCGGCAAGGTCGACGGTGCGCAGCTGCACCCCGAAGATCGGGCGGCCCTGCATCGCGGTCTTTTCGACCTTCTCCGCGAGCGTCAGGCTGTCCCAATCCCAGGTCGGCCCGCCGACCGTGCCGATCGGCGAGGTTTCGGTCATGCCCCAGGCGTGCTGGACGCGGGTGCCGTTCCTGAGCAGCCGCTCGATCATGAACTTGGGCGCCGCCGAGCCGCCGATGGTCGCAGCCTTCAAGGGCGGCAGATCCAGCCCCTCGCGGTCGCAATACTGGAAGTGCGCGAGCCACACGGTCGGCACGCCGGCGCTGTCGGTCACGCCCTCGCGGATCATCAGATCGTGGAGCACCGCCGGATCGTTCACCGCCGAGAACACGAACTTGATCCCCGCCATCGCGCCCGAATAGGGCAGGCCCCAGCTCGCCGCGTGGAACATCGGCACCACGGGCAGCATCACCGAGGCGCTCGAGAAATTGAACGCCGCCGATTGCAGGCCGGCCAGCGCGTGGAGCACGGTCGAGCGGTGTTCGTATTGCACGCCCTTGGGATTGCCGGTGGTGCCCGAGGTGTAGCAGATCATGCACGGGTCGGTTTCCTGCCCCGTCACCCACTCGAAATCGCCATCCTCGGCCGCGATCCAGTCTTCGAAGGCGGGGGCGTGCGCGCCGGAATCGTAGCAGATGTAGTGCTCGACCGTGGGCCAGCGGCTCTTCATGCGGTCAACGATCGGCTGGAAGGCCGCATCATAACACAGCACGCGGTCCTCGGCGTGGCTCACGATATATTCTAGCTGATCGTCGAACAGGCGCGGGTTCACCGTGTGGAGCACCCCGCCCATGCCGGCGACGCCGTACCAGCTGACGAGATGGCGCGAATGGTTCATGGCGAGGCTTGCAACCTTGTCGCCGGGCCTCAGACCGAGGCGCTGCAAGGCCTGCGCCATCTTCAGCGCATCGCGGCGGATGCCCGCCCAGTCGGTGCGGGTCTCGCTGCCATCGGCCCAGCGGCTGACGATCTCGCGCCCGCCCGCCTCGCGCGCGGCGTGATCGATCACCGCGGTCACCCGCATCGTCCATTCCTGCATTGCCCCAAGGCGTTCGCTCGCCATGACCAGTCTCTCTCCCTGATGCTTGTCCTGTGCGCTGCCTGCGGCGGCGCTTGCCGGCGTTTCATGCCGTGCCCCTCGTCGCTTGGCAATCGCTTCGCCCAATCGCGGGCACGGACTGCCGAGCGCCATGCAACAATTCGCACCCCCCAAGGCTTGCCTCTCACCCGCCGGAAACGGCCGCGCCTCCGCGCGCGGTCCGGGGCCCCTTTCCCGGGAGCCGGCGGATCACCGAATTGCGAGGTAACAGGATAATGAAAAGCACGAGATTTCTTCTGGTCGGCGCAGCCGCAGCTGCCATCGCCGCACCGGCACAGGCCGACGGGCCCTATTTCGGGGTCGAGGGCGGCGTCAGCCTCAGGGACAAGGTCACGCTCGATGTCGACGTGCCGCCCGCCGATGGCAGCTTCGAGCGGGCCGCCACCGCCCGCACCAAGATCGGCATCGATGGCGACGTGATCCTCGGCTATGATTTCGGCGCCTTCCGGCTCGAGGCCGAGGGCGGCTACAAGAACGCCAAGTATCGCAGCCTGACGGTCGAGAATACCGGCATCCTGCCGACCGGTTCGACCGTGCCGGTGGGCACCGTGGTCGATAACCGGCGCGATCTCGAAATCTGGAGCGCAATGGTCAATGCGCTGGTCGAGATCGGCGCGGATGACGGCCTCAGGGTCTATGGCGGCGGCGGCGCGGGTGTGGCGCGCCTCGAACTGCCGGTCGAGGTTGCCGGGGTCGGCACGCTGGTCGACGACAAGCAGACCGATTTCGCCTGGCAGCTGATCGGCGGGCTGCGCTTTGCAGTGACGCGCAACATCGATCTCGGGGTCAAGTACCGCTACTTCAACATCGACGACTTCAGCCTGACCGGCACCAACGGCAACGGTCTTGAAGCGGACTATTCGGCCCATTCGGTACTGGCGAGCGTGATCGTCAACTTCGGCGGGCGCGCGCAGGAAGCGCCCGAGCCCGCGCCGGTCGCCGCGCCGGTCGCCGCGCCGCCGCCGCCGCCGCCCCC
>NZ_ANFX01000016.1 GCF_000331285.1 Porphyrobacter sp. AAP82
CAGCCGGCGAGCAGGCCGTGGGCTCGACCATGTAATGATCAGCCATGACCAGAAAGCGGCGGTTGAGCTGGTCAATCTGCCGCGCCGTTCGCAGGTGATCCCCAATCACAAGCTAGCGGGCATGGGTGGGGGCACTCACGTTACGGTTGGCGTTGATCCCCGCACCGGCAACCTGATAGCCTTCACTGACGGCAGGATTGCCACGAACGCGCCTTCAGTTGCCAACCTCGGCGCGCAACAGGCACAGTTGATGGCAGCGCGCAGCGCTAGAAGGAGGGTGCGATAATGGAAGGGCGAACGGAAACTGACGCATGGCTGAAGGCGCTCACCATCGCCTTCTACGCCTTGTGCGACCAGCTAGAGCGCAAGGGGGCAATTAATCAGGACTTAGTGGCGGATGAAATGGCGCGCTACGATCCCGGCGATGACGACCGCCTCGCCGCCAATATGCAGGGAATTATGGCGTCGCTGCGCGCTCGCCCGTTCGCATTGCGCGGGCCGACGCTGGACGTGATCGAGGGCGGGAAGGCTGACTAAGTTACCCATGTGTAACCCAGCGCAATTGGGTAACATTCAAATTAGCTCTAACCCTTTGTAATTTGGCGCGCCCGGCAGGACTCGAACCTGCTGCCTCAAGATTAGAAGTCTCGCGCTCTATCCAGATGAGCTACGGGCGCGCGCCGGATGGGGCATTAGCGCGCTTTGCGTCCCAAGGGAATCGCGCTAACCGTTCCGGCGATGGAAAACACCGCCACGACGCAAAGCCCGCCCGATCCCGCCGCCGCCTTCGACCGCGATCCCGCAGACGGCATCCTCGCCACGGCCTACGCGCCGGCGACATTCCGCTTTTATGATCTGGTGATGGCGGGCTTCGTCACCATCCTGCTGCTCTCCAACATCATCGGTGCGGCCAAGCTGACCTTCGTGAGCGTGCCGTTCTGGCCGCAAGGCTGGTGGCCCGCACCCGACGGCACCTTCATCTACGGCGCCGGGATCCTGTTCTTCCCGCTGGGCTACGTGATCGGCGACGTGCTGACCGAGATCTACGGCTTTGCCAAAGCCCGCCGCGTGATCTGGGTGGGCACGGCGGCGATGGTTTTTCTGGCGTTCATGTCGTTCATCGTCACCGCCCTGCCCCCGTTTGCCGGTTGGGAGTGCGCGGCAAGCGGGTTCGGGGGTCAGCGTCCGCCCACCACGACCGCCGACTCCGCGATCCCTGGCGGGGCGATCTGCCAGATGACCTACGAAAGCGTGTTCGGCAGCACCTGGCGCATCGTCGCCGGATCGATCATCGCCTTCTGGGCGGGCGAGTTCGTCAATTCCTTCGTGCTCGCCAAGATGAAGGTCTGGACCAGGGGCCGCGCGCTGTGGAGCCGCACGATCGGTTCGACCTTCTTCGGGCAGGCGGTCGACAGCCTGATCTTCTATCCCGTCGCCTTCCTCGGCATCTGGACGACTGAGGCCGTGCTTACCGTGATGATCACCAATTGGGCGCTGAAGGTCGCGTGGGAAGCCGCGCTGACGCCGGTGACATACGTGGTGGTGAACCGGCTGAAGAAGGCCGAGGGCGTCGACCTCTACGACATCGAGACCGACTTCTCGCCCTTCGGCAGCGAAGAGAAGCGCGCCTAGAGCACGATCTGTTCGACGATATCGACCCGCCAGCCGAGCCCGAGCCGGCCGGCGAGGAGCTTCATGTCTTTCTCGGTCGGCTGGCCGAACAGCGCGGCGTGGCTGGCGGCAAGTTCGAGCACCAGCGCGCCCTCCTCGACCTTGAGGCGACTGACTTCGAGCGAGCGGGCCGACTGCGCGCCGAGCCTGCGCGCGAGCCACAGCGCAAGGCCCCAGCGCACCGCTTCCTCCAGCGCCTCCTCGCTGGCGAGCGCGCGCACTTCGGCGGGGAAGGCGAGCTGGTTGCCATTGGCCGCCACAGCCGCAGCGAGCATCGCGCGGCCCTTGCCATCGAGCCCGATCCAGCGCTTGTGCAGTGCCCAGTTGATCGCCTGCGGCAGCCGGATGTTGGGCTCGATCTGCATCGAGGCAAGCGCGAGCATGGTCGCTGCAAGGCGCAGCCGCTCGCTCCCGTGGTCGCGCGCGGGCGCGGCATCGAGGGTCCAGGCGGCCATCCGCGCCGCGAGCGTCGGCTGGGTCCCGCGCTGACTGGCGAACACCGCCACCCCGGCAAGCAGCGGGTCCTGCGTCCGGGTATGCTCGGGCAGGCGATCGTAAAGCAGCCCTTCACGCAGGCCCCAGGAGGAAAACACCACCCGCTCGGGCGCCAGTCGCGCCAGCAGCGCTTGCAGCAACACCGCGGCATCGGGGAGCTTTTCGGCGCGCATCGTGCTGATGCGTTCGCGGGTCCTGAGCGCGTCGGTCTCGCTCGCGGAAAGCGCAAGCGCCAGCTCCTGCGCGCCGGCGGCATCAAGCTCGAAGCCGTGCGGATCGCTCAGCGGCCAGCCCCTTGCGGCCATCGCATAAACCGCCATCGCCCGCCAGGTGCCGCCCACCAGATAGAGCGTGCCGTTATCCGCCGGGGGATTGGCGGCCAGATCCCAGCCGCCCTTGCGGATCGCCTTGTCGAGCGACTTCTTCATGTCGGTCCGGTTCTTGCCGCGATGTTCGGGCAGGCGCAGCGTGCCCAAGGGCAGCGAGCTTGCGTCCGCGCATGTCCCCTGTGCGACGCGCACCAGTTCGAGGCTGCCTCCGCCGAGGTCGGCGACGATCCCGTGCGCATCGGGAAAGGCGCCGATCACGCCGTGGGCGCTGAGCAGCGCCTCTTCCTCGCCCGAAATCACCCGCGGCTTCAGACCGATCGCGCGCAGTTCGGCGACGAATTCAGGGCCGTTGGCGGCATCGCGCACCGCTGCCGTGGCAACGGTCTCGATGTCCTTGATGCCCATATCGGCGAGCAGCAGTGCAAAGCGCCTCAGGCCGCGCAGTGCGAGCGCCATCGCCTCGTCCGCCAGCCGCCCCGTCACCGCGATCTCGCGTCCGAGCTTGGCGGTGACCTTCTCGTTCAGCAGCACCGTCGGCGCGCGCATGGTGCCGCCATAGACGACAAGGCGCACCGTGTTCGATCCGATGTCGATGATCGCACGCTCGCCCCCGGCGCCGCCCAGCGCGCCGTTGCGGTCTGCCCGCCGCTTGCCCCAGATCATGCCACCGCGCCCCGGCGCAAGCTGAGCTTGGGCACCGCGCCCGCCTCCAGCGATCCGCCGCGTCCCGACAACGACGGGTTGGTCATGAAATAGCGATGGCAGTTGAACGGCTTGACGCCCGCCTCGGTCTCGACCCGCGAATAGCTGCCGTCGGGATGCAGCCACCAGCTCTGCTCGCTGTCGAGCATGTTGGCGAGCAGCACCTGCTGGAGCACCTGATCATGGACCGTGCGGTTGAGGATCGGGATCAGCGTTTCCACCCGGCGATCAAGATTGCGGCTCATCATGTCGGCAGAGGCGATGAACACTGCGGCATGGGCGGATGGCATGGGGTGACCATTGGCGAAGGCATAGATGCGGCTGTGTTCAAGGAAGCGGCCGATCACGGATTTGACGCGGATGTTCTCGGACAGGCCGGCGATCCCGGGCCGCAGACAGCAGATCCCGCGCACCACCAGTTCGACCTGCACCCCGGCATTGCTCGCGGCATAAAGCCGGTCGATCACGCCTTCATCGGTCAGCTGGTTGCACTTCAGCCAGATCGCGGCGGGCTTGCCGTCCTGCGCATTGGCGATCTCGGTGTCGATGCGGTCGTAGATTTCCGTGCGCAGGTCGATCGGCGCGATGTGCAGCCGCTCCAGTGCGTGCGGTTCGACATAGCCGGTGACGAAATTGAACATCTTGGCCGCATCGCGCCCCATCTTGGCATCGGCGGTGAAGAAGGAGAGGTCGGTGTAGATCTTGGCGGTGACCGGGTGGTAGTTGCCGGTGCCGAAGTGGCAATAGGTGCGGAAGGTATCACCCTCGCGCCGCACCACCATCGCAACCTTGGCGTGGGTCTTCCAGTCGGTGAAGCCGTAGATCACCTGCACCCCGGCCCGTTCGAGCGCGCTCGCCCATTTGAGGTTCTGCTCCTCGTCGAAGCGGGCCTTCAGCTCGACCACCGCGGTGACCGATTTGCCGGCCTCTGCCGCCTCGATCAGCGCGCCGATCACCGCCGACTGGCTGCCTGCGCGGTACAGCGTCTGCTTGATCGCCACCACGTCGGGGTCGGCGGCAGCCTGCCGGATGAAGTCGACCACCACCTCGAAGCTTTCATAGGGGTGGTGGACGACGATGTCCTTCTCGCGGATCGCCGAGAAGGCATCGCCGTCATGCTCGCGGATGCGTTCGGGGAAGCGCGGGGAATAGGCGTCGAACTTGAGGTCGGGCCGGTCCTCGCGGACGATCTCGGCCAGCCCGTCGATGCCGATCATCCCGTCGGTCTTGATGAGCGCGGCCTCGTTGATGCC
The DNA here is from genome assembly GCF_000331285.1 of Porphyrobacter sp. AAP82. Taxonomy (GTDB): domain Bacteria; phylum Pseudomonadota; class Alphaproteobacteria; order Sphingomonadales; family Sphingomonadaceae; genus Erythrobacter. Next base: position 4,451 of record NZ_ANFX01000016.1, read on the forward strand.
GAGCTGGTCGAGCAGCAGGCTTTCGGCCGCCGGATCGAAATCCTCGTCGATCTCGAGCTGGATGACCTGCCCCCGGCGGCGGCGCTGGATCGCGCTGCGGAAGGTGCGCACCAGATCCTCGGCCTCTTCGGCGATTTCGATGTCGCTGTCGCGCAGCACCCGGAACAGCCCGTCGCCTTCAATCGTGAAGCCCGGAAACAGCGCCTCGGCATAGCGCTGGATGAGCCGCGCGATCGAGATGTAGAGCGCCCCGCCCTTGCCGGACCCTGCGCCGGTCACACCGTCGGGCACGCGCACGAAGCGCGGCAGGGCGCTGGGGAGCAGCACCATCTCGATCAGCTGTTCGCCGGTCGCCTCGCGCTTGAGGGTGAAGAGCAGGCCCATGCCTTCGTTCTGGACGAAGGGGAACGGGTGCGCCGGATCGAGCGCCTGGGGGGTGATGATCGGCAGGATTTCATTGAGGAAATAGCGCCCCAGCCACTTGTGCACCTCGGGGCTCACGCGTTCCTCGTCGGCGACGTGGATGTCGGCCCCGGCAAGCCCGGTGCGCAGCTGGCGCCAGATCGCCTGCTGGCGCTGCGAGAGGATCGCGAGTGTCTCGCGGATCGCGGTCAGCTGCTGGGCGGGCGAACGCCCGTCGATCGAGGGGGCATCGAACCCGCGCTGCACCTGGCCGACGAGGCCGGCGACGCGAATCATCATGAATTCGTCGAGATTGCTGCCCGAAATCGACAGGAACCGCAGACGTTCGAGCAGCGGATAGGCCTCGTTGCAGGCCTCGGCCAGCACGCGCTGGTTGAACTGGAGCCACGAAAGCTCGCGGTTGAAATAGGGGGATTCGTCCGGCCCCAGAACCGCCATCTGGGTTGTGCCCGCCGCAGCGGCCGCGGGCGCGGGATCTGTGCCGGTCGGTGACGTGCTCATCGCTTCCCTGTCCTGCGCGGTGCCGCCTGTGTGCGGGCCGGGCTTTGTCCTGCGCGCCATGATGCGCCGGGCGCGCATGTGTTCGCAAGCGGCTTACGTGTAAATGCGGATGCGGGGATTGTCACATAATCGTCAAGCAGTTCGCACCGGCCAGCGCGAATATCAAACAAGCGAGCGGCTATCCGCGATTGCGGTGATCCCGCGCTTGCCGTTGGCATCGCGGCCGAGCTGGACGATCACGTCGATGACGCTGGCGGCATAGGCGATGGTGTCCGAACGGGTCAGGCCGATGCCGGTCTGCATCACCATCAGCGAGAGCTGCTCCAGCGCGCCCCGCAAGGAGTTGGCGTGGATCGTCGAAAAGCTGCCGGGGTGGCCGGTGTTGATCGCGCGCAGGAAGCTGACGCTCTCGCTCCCTCGCAATTCGCCCAGCACGATGCGATCGGGACGCAGGCGGAGCGCGGCCTGGAGCAGTTCGTTGGCGGTGACCTTGGCCTCGCCGAGTTCGCCCTTGACCGCGACCAGCCCGACCGCGTTCTCACCCGGGAACCGCAGTTCGGGCGTGTCCTCCACCAGCACCACGCGTTCTTCGGGCGGAATTTCGCCGAGCATGGCGTTCAAGAAGGTGGTCTTGCCGGTGCTCGTCCCGCCCGAGATCAGGATCGTGCGGCGCGCGCGGATCGCGGCGCGCAGGTAGGCGATCGGCTGGGCCTGCGGATCGGGCAGGTCGAATTGCATCTCGCCGACCAGCGGCCCGGTGTCATAGGCGTCCAGGGGCAGATCGAGCCGGCGATGGCGGCGGATCGCCATGACCCAGTGCTTGCGGCTGGCGGGGGGCCCGCAGAATTGCACGCGCGCGCCATCGGGCAGGGTTGCGCCCAGCAAGGGGTGTTCGCGGTTGATCCCCTGGTGGCTGACCCGCGCGACCTGTTCGGCAAGGCGCTGTACCAGCCGGTCATCGATCTCGGGCGTATCGAGCCGCTGCATCCCCGGGCTGGCGGCGTCCTCGATCCACACCTCGCCCGGGCGGTTGACCATGATCTCGGTCACGGTGTCGCGTTCGAGCCAGCGGCGGAAGGGCGCGAGATAGGCGTCGAGATAGACGCTGCGCTCGGGCGAAAGCGGCGTGCTGGCCGCCGTGCCCTCCGCCGCTTCCAGCCGGTGGATGTCCGCGGCCATGGCCGTCAGCCGCCGACCGCGGTGAAATCGAGATCGCGCGCGGTGTAGACGCGGATCGGCTCGCCCGCGCGCACCTTGATGGTGGGGCTGATCGGGCCCTGCGATTGCACCGCCGAATTGGCCGCGTTCTGCGCGCTGCTGCCGAGCAGAGCGCCGCCGATGCCGCCGGTCGCCACCGCGCCGAGGCCGCCGACCACCGACAGCAGCAGGCCCGATCCGAAGCGCTTGAAGAAGTGGCTGTTGACGTCGCCCTCGATCCCCGTCGCCCCGTCGAAGCTGACCGCCGGCGAGGCGAGGTTGACCGACACGCCATCGGGCCGGATCAGGCGTGTCCAGATCACGTAGGCACGGCGCTGGCCCTGCTCCACCCCGGCGCGGTACTGGCCGATCAAGCGCGAGGAGCGCGGGACGAGCACGCGCTTGCCATCGAAGCTGCGCACGTCCTGGTTGACGACCGCGCGGACATAGCCGGGCACATCGGTGTTGATCGCGGTCTCGAGGATCGCGGGGATCAACGTGCCCTCGGTCACGGTGGTCGAGGGGTTGGCCATCGCCCGCGCCTGCGCGGGCGCACCGCCGACGCCGCCGATGCTGCTGGCAAAGGCCGATGCGCCGCCGGTGCCGCCGACGCCCGCTGCGGGGGTTCCCGGCGGAGGCGCCGAGGGTCCTTCGGCCAGGCGCAGGCCCCGCGCCGATCCGCCATCGAACACCGTGATCGGGCTGTTGTACGGATTGGCCGCGGGCACGCTCATCGCGCCCGGATTGCCCGAATAGACCGGCATCGGCGCAGGATCGGCCTGCGGCACGACCGGCACGGCACCCGGCTGGACCTGCGCGGGATCGGTCACCGGCTGCAACTGCACCGGCGCCTGCTGGGCCGCCTGCGGTGCAGTGACGGCGGGGTTGCCGATGCCCTGCGGCTCGGCGGTGCGCGCGGCGTTCATCGCCCAGAAGGTCACCGCGCCGAGCAGACCGACCACGGCAACGCCCGCGGCAAGGCCCGCACCGTCACCCTTGGCCTTGCGGTCGGTGACCGCGGGGAAAGCCGCGCGGCTGGCAAGATCGATGATTTCGGCGCTCTCGCGGGTGCGCGGATCGACCGCCCCGTCATTCCCGTCTCCGCCACCCTTCTTGGGGGGCAAACGCATGGCCAGACGCATCAGATGCTCTCCTTGGCAGTTCGTATCGGTTGAACGGTCATTGCTTGCCCTTCCCGCGCGGGCCGGACAGCGCCGCCTGCCGCGAGGACGGCGGCATCGGGCCGGTGTTGGTGAGGGTCGCCGTGTCCTTGCCCGAGCGCAGGATGATCTGCGCGGGCACCCCGTCGACGACAACGGTATCACCGCGCGGCGTGTAGTTGACCGGGCCCTCGTCGCCTTGTGCATTGGTGATGAGGATCGCGGGGATCGGCGCACCGGGCGCCCAGGTCAGGAACACCGACTGGCCATCGTCATAGGTGCGCGCGGGCAGCAGTTCGGGCGAACCCGCGCTTGCCCAGGCGAAGTTGAACTTGGCCGGATCGGGGGCGGCCGCCGCGGATGGCTGCGGCTCGGCGGCCGCGCGGATCGCCTGCGCCTCGGCCTCGGCGATCGCGGCAAGGCGCGCTTCCTCGGCGGCCCTTTCGAGTTCGGGATAGCGGAATTGGAGAACGTAAAGCGCGTCGGCCCTGGGGCTCGCCACCAGGTCGAACAGGTAGGTCCGCTTGTCGGTCACCACCGTCATGTTGGTGCGCGCGGCAGGCTCCAGCGGCTTCACGAACAGGATCGTCTGCGCCTTGTTGGGCTGCACCTGCCAGGCCGCGCTGTCGCCGATCGCGACGTTCTCGATGATCTCGTCGGGGGCGAACTTGATGGTGGTCTGGACCTTCACGCGGCCATCGATGCGGACCACGGCATCGGCATTGTAGACGAGCGTCTGCAACCGGCTGTCCTGCGCGGCGGCAGGGGCGGCAAGGGGGCAGGCGAAGGCGAGTGCGAGGCCCATGAGGAGCGCGGCGCGGGTCATTGGTATGTCTCCGAAGGCGTCGTCGGCTTGGGGGCGGGCGCGGACGGGCCCGAGGCAGAAGTGGAGGTGGAGGTGGAGGTGGAGCGGAAGCGGTTCCCGATACCGCGGGTGCGCGCCGGGGCAGCGCCCAGCGCCGCCGCCTGCCCGCCCGTGCCGGTCGCAGCGATCACGCGGGTTTCGCGCGCCGCGCCGCCTGCCGCATCGGTGTCATTGGCGACCACCACCTGCGGCGGCGGGGCGACATCGGCACGGCGCGCGGTTGCAGCAGCGGCGACGGCCGGGGCGATGTTGGTATCGCGCGGCGCGCCGGCCGGGACCTGCGGCACGGCGACGGGGCGCGGGCCTTCGGCGGGGCGCTCGCGCTCCTTGCCCGGCACCAGGCCGAACACCTGCCAGCCGGCCACCATCGTCGAGGCGACCTTCAGCGCCAGCAGCATCAGCGCGACATGCACCGCGCCGATCAGGAAGAACGCCATCGCTGCTTGCTGGTCGATCTTGCCCGGCACAGCGACCAGCGCGGCGAGCACGGGGACCGAGATCTCGAGCATGATCGATCCGCCCAGCACCGCAAAGAGCGGCGCCAGCGCCATCATCGTCAGCCCCTTGAGCCAGCCAGTGAACAGCCCGCGCGTGCCGTCGAACAGCGCCATCACCACGAAGATCGGGCCGAGCGCGAGCAGCAGCGCCAGCGCAATGCGCGCGGTGACCAGCATGCCGACCGTGCCGAGCAGCAGCAGCATCGCCCCCAGCCACATCATCCCGGGCGGCGAAAAGGCGCTGATGTTGGAGGTATCCCCGCTCGCCTGCTGGATCGCGAGGAACACCACGTCGAGCTTCTGCGCGAAGACCATGGTGGCGGATTCGTTCTGCGTGCCCGTCAGGATGCCGGCGATCTGGTCGGGCCCGCCGATAAAGATGTTGTAGAACACGCTCGAGAAGGCGACGAAGCTGGTGGCGAAGGTCAGCACCAGCCCCAGCGTCATCATCTTCGGGACAAGCGCGCGCACCGAGATGTTCGAGCGGCCGAGCATCAGCGAGATGCCGAAGAAGCCCACGTAGAGCCCCAGCAACACCGTCAGCGCGAAGGCGAGCTGGCCATCGTCGCCGAACAGGCGGTTGAAGGCCTGTTCGCTGACGCCGCTGGCGATGCAATCGACCGCCGTCAGCGCCGCCGAAACGCCGGTGCCCATCGCCTGCGCGGCGGTATCGCAGCTCGCGCTCATTCGGCGGCCTGCCACATGGAGTCGTCTTCCGGGTCACCCGGACCGTCCGGCCACGCCCTCCCGGTTAGCGGCGGATACCAGGCCGAGGGCGAATCGCCGACCGCCTCGCGCAGCAAGTCGAGCCGCCGCACCGCGCTTTCGCGGCCCGACAGGATCGTCAGCACTTCCGGCGCGCCCGACAGGTCGAGGCGCACCACCACCGACGCATCGGGCTGGCGCACCAGGAAGCAGCGCGAATGCGCAGGGAGGCTGCGGATCAGGGCGAATTCGTGGGCCGTGAGGCCGAAGCCGTCGCAGTAATCCTCAGGCCGCGCGCGGCTGTTGGGCATGAACACCATCGTCGCGGTCTGCTCGACCAGTGCGGTCGCAATGCGGCTGTCGAGCGCGTCGCGCGCCGACTGGGTGGCAAAGCCGACCAGCGCATTGCGCTTGCGCAGGGTCTTGAGCCAATCGCGGATGCGCGCGGCAAAGACCTCGTCGTCCAGCGCCTTCCAGCCTTCATCGATCAGGATCATCGTCGGCAGCCCGTCCAGCCGCTCGTCGATGCGGTGGAAGAGATACATCATCGTCGGTGTGCGCAGGCGCGGGTTTTCGAGCAGCGCGGTCATGTCGAAGCCCATCACCCGGGTTTCGAGATCGAGCCGGTCGGCGGCATTGTCGAACAGCCAGCTGTGCTCGCCCTCACCGATCCACGCACCAAGCCGGTCCGCAAGGTCGCCCGGCTTGGGACGGCGCGCGCCTGCCAGCAGCTCCTTGAAGTGGCGCAGGCGGCGCAGCGAGGGATCGTTCGCGTAGGTCGCATCGACCGCGGCCGAGAGCGTCGCGAATTCCTCGGGCCCGTCGGCCTTGAGCAGCACGGCGAGCCAGTCGCGCAGGAAGGCGCGGTTTGCCGGCGTGTCCGACAGCGCAAGCGGATTGAACCCGGTCGGCTCGCCCGGCGCGATGCGGTCATAGCGCCCGCCGATCCCGCGGATGAACAGCTCCGCCCCGCGATCCTTGTCGAACAGGATGGTGCGCGGTTTGAATTTTTGCGCCTGCGCGGCGAGGAAATTCATCACCACGGTCTTGCCCGAGCCGCTCGGCCCGATCACCGAAAAATTGCCGAGGTCGCCGTGGTGGAAATTGAAGAAGAACGGCGTCGCGCTGGTCGTTTCCAGCAGCGTGACCGCATCACCCCAGTGGTTGCCGGCAGCCTGCCCCAGGGCAAACCCGTGGAAGCTGCCGAAACCGGCCATGTTCGCCGAGGAAATCAGCGCGCGGCGCACGATATACTCCTCGTTCCCCGGGAACTGCGCCCAGAAGGCGGGTTCGAGGTTGGTGTCCTCGCGCACCGCGATCGCGCCGGTATCCGCGAGCGCGGCCGCGCAGGCGGCCATCGCGTCGTCGAGTTGGGGAAGCGTGGCGGAGCGCACCAGCACGGTCAGGTGATGATCGCCGAAGCCCACCGCCCCGTTGCCGAGCAGATCGCGCGCGGCGAGCATGTCGGCGCGTTCGGCCGCGGCCTCCTCGTCCACCGAGCGCGAGCGGCGCAGCGCGAGGTCGATCCGCTCCTTGGCCGTGGTGCGCTCGTTGGGCGCGTAGCTTTCGGTGACGACCATCTCGTAGGGCAGGCGCAGCAGGTTATCGAGCAGGCCGGGCGAGGTCGCCTCGGGGTAATCCTTGAGGCCGAGGATGGCGGCGAAATCGGGCGCGGCGCTGCCGCGCAGCTCCATCGCATCCAGCCCGAAGCTCGCGCGGCGATAGGGCAGCATGTGGCCGATATCGGTCTCGGGGCTCGGCCGGCGCACCGGGCGCATCTCGCCGTTGTAGAGCGCGGAGAGCAGTTCGAGCATTTCCGAATTGGTGCCGCCACTGGCCGAGCCGGGTGCCTGGTAGTCCCCCAGCACCGCCGCGCCGTAATTCTGCAAGGATGCGACCAGCCCGGTGATCGCTGCCTTCAGGCTGCGCAGGTCCTTGGGATCGGCCTCCGGCTCGTCCTGTCCGGCGCGGCTGAACATCTTCGAAAGGCGCTCGGGCAGCCCGGTCTTGCCGCGCGCGGGCCGGCGGATCAGGGTGACGAACTGGTCATTGATGAACAGCGATCCGCCTGCCAGCCGCTGCTTCCAGCGCGCATCGATATGCCGGCTGAGCGCATCGGGGAACTCCGCGTCCAGCTCCACCTCGACCCGGCGGCGGATGACGTGGTGATACATCACGAAGCGCGCATCGAGCGTCGAGCGCAGCATCACCTCGCGCGTGGCGGCGTGGGCGTTCAGGGCATCGCTGTCCTCGGTCTCGAACAGGAGGCCGGGCACCTGGATCGCGCTCATCACCGAGCCATCGCGCAGCAGCACGGTGTTCTCGTCGACAAGGCGCGCATAGGGCAGGCGGTCGCCGACGCGGGCTTCCCTGGCGCTCCACGCGGCGGCTCCGATCCACTTCACCATGAGGCCCACCTTACCATGTCAGGATGTCCTTAAGGCGCATAGGAGTTGCACCCCCAGCGCTTGAAATTGGGCACGCGCGGGCACTTCGAAACCTTGGTGATCCACAGGTCGAAGATGCGCGGCTCGCGCAGGGATGCGAAATAGCCCACGCCGTGCATCACCGCCGGGATCAGCAGGAAGCCGAGCAGGAAAAGCCCGTTCTGGATCAGCAGGTTGCGCAGGATCAGGAAGGCGATTGTCGTCACCATCATGTTGATGATGAAGAAGTTCATCGTCACGCCCGCGAACATCTGCGGGCGGGTGAGCGCGCGGTGCACCGGGTTGCGGACGAGGTCGCTCATCAGACGCCCTTCAGCCTGCCGCGGCCTGGATACCGGCGACGATGGTGGTCGCGCCGAACAGGATGAAGACGCCGATGATGACGGTCGCGCCGAAGCGCCAGTTCATCCGGCCGGTGAGCATCATGAAGCCGATCGCGGCCACCGCCATCACCGCGATGGTGGTCGCCACCGTGCCGAGCAGCGTGCCCTGGAGCCACAGCAGCGCATTGTTGATCGGGCCCGAACCGGCCGGGTCGGCATTCTGCGCGAAGGCAGCGCTGTGCGCCGAGACAAGCGCAAGCGCGGCGGCGAGGCGGGCGGGGATACGGAATTGCGACATCATGTCTTTCCTGGTTTTCTCACATAGCGGTGCGGCGGCGCGGACGATCACCGGCCCGGCGCGCGCGCATGGTTGGACAGCCGCCCCATGATGGCGGCGACATATTGCTTCGTTTCGCGGATATTGGGAACGCCGCCCGAACGCTCGACCCGTCCGGGACCGGCGTTGTAGGCGGCGAGCGCCTTCTCGATATCGCCGCCGAACCGGTCAAGCTGTTCGCGCAGATACCGCGCCCCGCCCTCGAGATTGGCGAAAGGGTCGCGCGGGTCGACCCCGAGATAGCGCGCGGTGCCCGGCATCAGCTGGGCAAGGCCCTGCGCGCCGACGGGCGAGACCGCGTTCTCGTTCCAGCGGCTCTCCTGCCACACCACCGCTTCGAGCAGCGCGGACGAGAGGTCGAAGCGGGCGGAAAGCTCGGCGATCTTGGCGGCGTATCGCTGCGGCACCCCGGCAGCGTGGCGCGCGGGATCGGCGATGGCGTAGTCGGGGACGCCCGAAGCCCCGGCGAGCACGGGCAGATCGGCGGGCCCGGCGGCATTCGCAGGCGCGGGCGCGGCGTCCTGCCCGGCGAGCGGACCTGCCACCCAGCGGGCACCGCCAGCGTCCAGTTCCAGCACATCGGCGCGCGCCTGGCCTGCATGGCCGAAAGCAAGCCCGGCACCTGCAACAATTGTCATGACGCGGCAAGCCGCGGCGAGAATCATGTCTCGGCCCTCCAGAGTGTCCCGCTTTGTCTATCCTAAATGACAGACAGGTGACAGTACGAGGAAAGCCCCGGGGCGATGGCAGCGGATAGCCGGGACCCATCCTGCCGCTTTTTCGCGCAGGTGTGTCCCGGGCTCCACATCAAAGGATCATTGATCGCGCAGGCTCAGCTGGCCGGTCACGGCGCCAGCGCTGCGGAATTCGCCGCGATCGAGCATCTTGAGCGCCTTGCGCGCCAGCCGCCGCGAATCGGTAGCGGTGCCATCGGCGGTATCGAGCTCGATCACTTCCTCGTAGGCCAGCGCCTGTCGGAAGGCCTCGCGGGCGCGAACCTCGTCTCCGGTCTGGGCATAGGCGATGCCGAGATTGATCAGCACCGCGGCATCCTGCGGATCGGCGGCGCTGGCCTTCTGGAGCGCGGGAATGGCCTGTTCGGCGCGGCCGGCAGCGATGGTGCGCGCAGCGAGTTCGGGCGCGGCGTCGGGCGCGAGCTGCGCGGCGCCCGAGGGGGCGCCGGGAAGCGGGTTTGCAGCGGCAAGCGCCAGGGCAAGGAAGGCAACGGACATCGGCATGACTCCTCTTCAGCAGACACGCATGATGCCTGCGTCGCGGAGGGAATGCAATATAACTGTAACATTGGCTTTTATTTGTAATTTGATGGGCTATGTATCTGTTTTTGATAGATATTCATGTTACACGGGACAGGCCATCGCGGACTGTCCCATGGCGGAGGTTGGTCATAATAGTCTTTCTTCGGTCATATTACAGCAAATGCCACGCGGCTGTCATGCTGCAAGAATTCTGTCACGAACACCTCCTAGCGAGCCTCCAGCGCCTACCAAGATGCGCCTAACTCGATTCTCGGCTCAAGAGGGGACCCACGCTCGTGAAAAACATCCAACGCACTCTGATCCTGGGTTGCAGCCTGGCCGCTCTGGCGGGTTGCGGCGCAGACGAGATCGTCTCGCCCGGCACCGGCGGCAACATCATCATCAACAATCCGGCGCCCACCCCGACTCCGACCCCCACCCCGACGCCGACCCAGACCCTGGTCACCCCGGCTGCCGGCTGCCCGACCATCAACTCGACCGGCGGCCTCACCGACAGCGGCACCATCTCGGGCCCGACCGGCACCTACCGCGTTTGCAGCCTGCCGGCCGTGATCAACGTCAGCGACACCCTGCCCTACATCCAGGGTCTCCTCTACGCGCTTCCGGGCCGCGTCGACGTTGGCGTGGACCGCGGCTTTGCGAGCACCGGCAGCACCGTCACCCTGACCGTCGCGCCGGGCGTGATCGTGTTCGGTTCGACGGGTCGTTCCTACCTGCTCGTCAACCGCGGCAACGCGATCCAGGCCAACGGCACCGCCGCTCGTCCGATCGTCTGGACCAGCCGCGACAACGTGCTCGGCCTCGCCGATGACACCTCGATCGGCCAGTGGGGCGGCGTGGTGCTGACCGGCCGCGCGCCGGTTTCGGATTGCAACAGCGGCGGCGTGAACACCGCAGCCAACCCGACCAACAACGCGACCTGCCAGCAGTCGCTCGAAGGCGAGCCGGTGACCGTCAGCTTCGGCGGTGGCAACTCGGCCGACAGCTCGGGTTCGTTCACCTTCAACCAGATCCGCTACTCGGGCTTCAGCCTGGCACCGGGCAACGAATTGCAGTCGCTGACCACCGGCGGCATCGGTTCGGGCACCACCATTGCCAACCTCATGTCGTTCAACAGCTCGGATGACGGCCTTGAATCCTTCGGCGGCACCGTGCGCATGCGCAACGTTGCCGTAATCGGCCACGACGATGACGGTCTTGACGTCGACACCGGCGCGCAGTTCGATGCGCAGTATGTCGTGGTTGCCCAGCGCAGCCTCGGCGACAACCTGATCGAGCTCGACTCGCCCGACGGCGCGGCGACCCCGATCGGCGCCCTGCCGCAGACCGTGATGCGGGTGTCGAACTTCACCTTCATCGAGCGTTCGACCAACAACGACCAGGTCGTGCGTGCCCGCGGCGGTGCCAAGCTGGTGCTCGCCAACGGCGTGATCGACACCAACACCGAAACCTGCGTCCGCATCGACGAGGCCGCCACCCAGGCCGCCGGCCCGCAGTTCAACAGCGTCGTCGGCGATTGCGATCCGGCTGCGCCGGTCCGCGGCACCGCCAACGACGCCACGACCAACGCTGCCGTCGCCAACGCCTTCGACAGCAACTCGAACATCGCCTTCACCATCACCCTCACGGGCTTCGTGAACGGCACCGGCGAGAACGGCCGCACCGCTTTCAACGCCAACACGCTGTCGACCTTCTTCGAGACCACCACCTTCATCGGTGCTGCGAACGATGCGGCCGCCGCCAGCGCGCGTTTCGGCAGCTGGACCTGCAACTCGGCGACGCTGACCTTCGGCGGCACCACCAACCTGTGCAACAGGCTCCCGGTCTACTCCTGATCGCGCCTTTCGAAGTAAGGGGAGGCGCCGCACCTGCGTGCGCCTCCCCTGTTTCGTAATACCGGCCGCCCGTCGGCCAAATCGTTCAAAAAAGGCCTATTCATGAGGGGGTCTAGCATTATGTCGACCGGCAAGCGCCTGGCAGGGCTGCTGCTTCTCACCACGTCGCTCACGTTTCCGGTAGCGCTTCACGCGCAGGATGCCGAGCCGACCGACGCGCAAGCCGAAGAGCAGGCGGGCGATCCGCTGGCCGGCGACGTCCAGACCACCGAAGAACAGGCGATCGAAGATCCCGAGATTTCGGTCCCCGGCGGCGAGATCGTCGTCACCGGCCGTCGCAACCGCAATCCCGAACGCAATTCGACCCAGGTCCTCAACGTCCTCACCGAAGCCGACATCGCCCGCACCGGCGAAAGCGACATCGCCGGCGCGCTGAACCGCGTCACCGGCCTGTCGGTGGTCGGCGAGGGCCGCGTCTTTGTGCGCGGCCTTGGCGACCGCTACTCGCTGGCACTGCTCAACGGCCTCCCGCTGCCGAGCCCCGAGCCGCTGAGCCGCGTCGTCCCGCTCGACATCTTCCCGACCAGCGTGGTCGCCTCCAGCCTCGTGCAGAAGACCTATTCGGCCAACTACCCGGGCGAATTCGGCGGCGGCGTGATCAACCTCACCACCAAGGCCGTTCCGCTCGAGGATTATTTCGACATCTCGTTCAGCGGCAGCGGGGACACCGAGACCACGTTCGAGAACGGTCTGACCTATTTCGGCAGCCGCTGGGACACCTTCGGCTTCGACAACGGCAACCGCGATATCCCCTCGTTCCTCCAGCAATATTTCGACAGCGGGCTGCGCCTCGGCGATCTGCCGGTCAACTACAGTGCGACCAACCCCGCGCAGCTGACGCAGGAAGCCATCGCCGCGCAGCTGCTGCCGACCAACCTCGTCACGCTCCAGCGGCGCAGCCGCCTGCCGGCCAACTTTTCGGCCAATGCCACCGGCGGCCTGTCGATCGACCTGTCCGACGACATGACCTTCGGCATTGTCGCCACCGCAGGCATCCGCAATACTTGGCGCAACCGGTCGGTGATCAGCCAGGTCGGCAACACCGACCTGACCGCGCTCAACGAAGATTACACGACCTTCGTCACCGACAACAAGGTGCTGGTCAACGCGATGCTCGGCTTCGGGCTCGACTTTGGCGAGCACAAGGTGCGCTGGACCAACCTCTACATCCGCGACACCCTCAAGACCGCGCGTCTCCAGCAGGGCACCAACTTCACGCTGGGCCTCGACGGCTTCGATGTCGCCAACCAGCAGACCGCCTGGTTCGAACGCCAGCTGGTCGACACGCAGCTGGTGACCGAGCTGGATTTCGACGCGCTCAAGGTCGACCTGCGCGCAGGCTACGCCCGCACCGACCGCGAGGCGCCCTTCAACGCCAACATCCGCTATACCCGCACCAACCGTGCGGATAGCCCCTTCGGCAACTTCTTCGTCGCCTATTTCAACCAGGAATCCGACACCGGCGTCTCGACTGTCGCGTTCGAGGATTTGCAGGAAGACCTGTATTTCATCGGCACCGACGTGTCCTACGAGCTTGCCTCGGGTCTCGATCTGACGGTCGGTGGCACCTATAACGACACCGCCCGCGCTTCCTCGAACCGCGAGTTCCAGCCGCGCATCCAGGCCGATATCTCCAACCCGGTGCTCGGCCCGCTCGGCCCGTCGACGATCCCTGCCCTCGGCCTGCGCCGTCCGGGCGACATCATCAACGGGGCGACCATCGCCGGCTATGAAGTGTCGCTGACCGAAGTCACCGACTTCCCGGCCTTCGATGCCGCGCTCAAGGTCTATGCCGGTTACGGGCAGGTCCGCTGGCTGCCGACCGAGACGATCACGATCGACGCCGGCGTGCGTTACGAAGATGCCGAACAGACGGTCGCGCTCGACCAGACGATCTTCAATACGCCGATCACCAACTCGATCCCGACCAATCTGAACAACAACTACTTCCTGCCCGGCGGGACAGTGACCTGGCAGGCGACCGACAAGCTGCAACTGCGGCTTGCGGCCTCCAAGACCATCGGCCGCCCGCAGTTCCGCGAACTGGTCGAACAGACCTACTTCGATCCGGAATCGAACCGCCGCTACCAGGGTAACCCGTTCCTCAACGACACCGAGCTGCTCAACCTCGAAGGGCGCGCGGAATATTACCTGACCTCGAAGAACCGCCTGACGCTTGCCGGCTTCTACAAGAAGCTCGACAATCCGATCGAATCCTTCGTGTTCAGCCAGTCGGGCTTCGGCAACCTGCTGACCAGCTTCGCGAACGCGCCTGCTGCCGATCTTTACGGTGCGGAAGTCGACCTGTCCTACGGGATCGACCTCTACAATGCGGGCGGGTTCTTCGAGACCAAGCAGATCCTGATCCTCGCCAACTACACCTACTCGAAGTCGAGCCTGTCGGTCGCGGCGGGAGATCTGACCTTCCACCCGCTGGGCGGTCGCCAGACCGGGCAGCTCGCTGCCAACCAGCTGTTCCGCGACGGCGCCCCGCTGGTCGGCCAGTCGGACCACCTCGCCAACATCTCGCTCGGGATCGAGGACACCGAGAAGGTCCAGCAGCTGACGCTGCTCGTCAACTACGCCAGCAAGCGCGTGGTGAGCCGCGGCTTCAACCAGCCCGACGTGATCGAGAACCCCGGCTTCACCTTCGATGTGGTGGGCCGCACCGATATCAGCCTCGCCGGCCTCGCGCTCGAGCTGAGCCTCGAGGCGCGCAACATCTTCGGGCGCGACCACCTCGAATTCCAGCAGCTCGGGACGAACCGGGTGGAGTTCAACACCTATCAGGTGGGCACGTCCTTCTCGGTGGGCCTCAAGGCGCACTTCTGATCCGGCGCTGACCGCAAACGCAAAGGCCGCTCCCTTCGGGGGGCGGCCTTTTGCTTTGGGGGGCATTGCGGGCCGGAGCGTGGCTGCCTTCACAACTTGCCGGCAGAGCGCGGCAGCGAACCCGCAAGCGCGATGGCGCCCGCGCCGAAGCGGCCGCGCTTCGCGTCCTCAGTTCAGATCGAAGACATAGCCCAGCGAGCGCACCGTGCGCAGCGGGTTGCCGCCGCCGGCCGACTTGATCGCCCGCCGGAGCCGGCCGATCCACACATCGACCGTGCGCTCGTCGATCGGCGGTTCGCGCTTGCCGAGGCCGTTGATGAGGTCCTCGCGGGTCAGCACCCGGTTGGGATTTTCGGCGAGGAAGCGCAGCAGGCGGAATTCGTTGGGTCTGAGGACAATCGGCGCCTCGTTCCAGCGCGCCTGCAAGGCCGCCATGTCGATCGTCAGCGCGCCGAGCTCGAACCACCGCGTCGCCTGGCGCTCGACCCCGCGCGATTGCAGCGCCAGCACCCGGTCGAGCACCGCGGTGCGGGTGAGCGGCCCGATCACGTAGTCGTCCGCCCCGGCGCGCAAGGCGCGGCGGCGGTCCTCGGGGTCGTCTTCCTCGAGAACCATGGTGACATGGGCATCGACCGTGCGGGCATCGGCGCGCAGCCGGCGGCACATCTCAAGCCCCGCCAGCTCGGGCATCACCCAGTCGACAAAGGCCCACATCGGCCCCTCGACCAGCCTCCGCGGCCCCTCGGGCCCCAGCCGGTCGAAGGTGAAGCGGCGCTGGTCGTGAACGAAATCCTCAAGGCTTTCGCCCAGTTCGCTCGTCAGGAAGATATTGACGACATCCATATTTCAGCCAGCCCCGTTTTTTGTCGGAGTGGCGCAAGGGTGTGACGCGTTTGTGACTGGTTTTCAGTTGTAGGTAATCGTCCGGGACGAGGCTTGCGGACTGTCCCGGATGAGGTCAGGCGAGCGTCAGCCCGCCGTCGACCACCAGCGTCTGCCCGGTGATGTAGGCCGAGAGCGGCGAGGCGAGGAACAGCGCGGCGCCGGCCATGTCCTCAGGCGTGCCCATGCGCCTCAAGGGGATGCGTTTGAGGCTCGCTTCGAGCCGTTCGGGGTGGTCGGTGGTTACTGAGGTGAGCTTGGTCGGCACCAGCCCCGGGGCAATGCCGTTGACGCGGATGCCGTCCCTCGCCCAGGCCTCGCCCAGCGTCTTGGTGAGGCTCGCCGCGCCTGCTTTCGATGCCGCGTAAGCGGGGGTGCCGATGGTGGATTTGAACGCGGCGACGCTGGAGACGATGATGATCCTGCCCCCGGCCTCCGCCAGCGCGGGGTGGAAGGCGCGGGCGGCGTCCATCACCGAATTGAGGTTGATGTCGATGACCTGATCCCAGCCCTCGCGGGTGAACTCCTGCCGACCGTAGCGCACGGTGCCCTGACACAGCACCAACACATCGAGCGGGCCGAAATCCGCCGCCAAACGCCCCGCCGCCTCGCGGTCGGTCAGATCAAGCTGGCGGTAGTCGAGGCCGGTGAAGTCGGAGTCTTCGGCCTCGAGATAGTCCCCGAAATCGGGCCGCGTGCCGGTGACAGTCACGCTCGCCCCGCGTGCGCCGAAGCCGTGCGCGATGCCGTTCCCGATCCCGCTCGACCCGCCGATGACGAGAACGCGCGCACCGGTGAAGTCGAGGGGGTCGGTCATGGTCAAATGCTCCCTCAGATCGACCGCGAGATCACTTCCTTCATGATCTCGTTGGTGCCGCCGAAAATCCGCGTCACGCGCGCATCGCGCCACAGCCTCGCGATGGCATATTCGTTCATGTAGCCCGCCCCGCCGTGGAGTTGCAGCGCGGTGTCGCAGCATTCCCACTGGAGGTCTGTGTGCCACAGCTTGGCCGCGCTCGCCTCGTCGGTGGTGAGCTCGCCCGCGAGGTGCTTGCGGATCGCCCAGTCGAGGTGCGCCCAGCCCACTTGCAGCTTGGCCTTGAGGTCAGCGAGGGTGAACTTGGTGTTCTGGAACTCGAACACGGTCTTGCCGAAGGCCTTGCGGTCCTTGGTGAACTTCACCGCTTCATCAAACGCCCGCTGCGCCGCGGCCTGCGCGCCGACCGCGATGCCGAGGCGTTCCTGCGGCAACTCTTCCATCAGATGCACAAACCCCATGCCTTCCGCGCCGAGGATATTGGTCATCGGCACGCGGCAATCGTTGAAGAACAGCTCGGAGGTGTCGGCGGCGTGCTGGCCGATCTTGTCGAGATTGCGCCCGCGCTCGAAGCCGGGGGTGTCGGCGTCGACCAGCACGAGGCTGATGCCCTTGGCGCCCTTCTCGGGATCGGTCTTGGCGACCACGATCACGCAATCGGCGTTCTGGCCGTTGGTGATGTAGGTCTTCGAGCCGTTGATGACGAGGTGGTTGCCGTCCTTCTTCGCCGTGGTGCGGATGCCCTGCAGGTCGGAGCCTGCGCCCGGCTCGGTCATGGCGATCGCGGTGATGATGTCGCCGCTGACCATGCCGGGGAGATACTTGGCGCGCTGTTCGGGGTTGCCGAGGCGTTCGAAGTAATTGGCGGTGATATCGTTCTGGAGCGTGAAGCCCGCGGAAGATCCAAGGTAGGAGAGCTCCTCGGTCAGCACGCAATTGAACCCGAAATCGAGGCCGAGGCCGCCGTTTTCTTGCCTGACCGTCATGCACAGCATCCCGGCATCGCCCATCTTCTTCCACACGTCGCGCGGGACGATGCCGTTCGCCTCATGCTCGTCCATGTGCGGGGTCAGGCTTTCCGCGAAGACCTTGCGGACAGTGTCGCGGAAGGCCTCGTGGTCTTCGTTGTAGGCGGTGCGATAGGAGGTCGCGAGCATGGGGGTTCTCTCCGGCAGATGGGTTTTGATTTGCCACGATAGAACAGGGGGCGAGCGCGGGGGTCAAGCGCCAAAAGTGCAAGCGTCCCGGTCAATGCGGGATGAAACCGCGCCAGAATTCCTGCACGGCGGACGACCGGGCGACAGGTTCGAGAAGGATCATCCCCGCATTCGCCATCACCGCCAGCACCGTGGCAGGGTGCCGCAGCTTGCCGAACCGCCACGCGAACAGCAGCGTCAACGCGATGATGATCGCCTGACACAGATACAGCGGCACATCCATCGCGGCCTTGTTTTCCGGCACGAAGCCATAGGCCATGATCCAGACGTTCTGCATCCCCCGGCCGAGCGCGGGCATGATCAGGATGAAGGCGGTCGAGGCCATCCACCAGCCGTGATCCTCGGGCGATTTGCGCGTCACGATCGCCATCCCCACCGCGGCCGCGAAGGCGCTGATCAGCAGCATTTCGCTCTGCATGATCCAGAAGAAGAACCACGGCTCGAACGGCCCCCAATCCTGCGGATTGTCCCGCACGGAGTTGGCAAAGACGATGTCGCGGAACAGCTGCGAGATCGACAGCAGGATCATCGCACCTGCCAGCAACAATCCGAACAGGCCCCATGTCCGGTGCGCAGCGATCTTTCCCTTGGCCACAAACCGGGGCTGGAGGATCAGGAAGGCGTACCAGACGGTCGCGTTCCAGTAATGGACGTGTACGGCCCAGGTGTTGCTGGCGAAGTCACCCCAGTAATCCATGGCAATGCCGAGTTGCATGATCACCATCACGGCGATCATCCAGATCCACAAGGGCCGCAGATTGTCCATGTCCCATCCCCCCGGAGGGACGGGTATCACAAGCAGGCTTACCCCACAAACGCCCGCTCGATCACGAACTGCCCCGGCTTGCTGTTCGCGCCCTCTTCAAACCCGCGGCGTTCCAGATCGGCGGCGTGGTCCTTGATCATCGCCATCGAGCCGCACAGCATCACGCGGTCTTCGTCGGGCACGAAGCGTTGCGGGCCCTTGGACTGTTCGAACAGCCGGCCATCGTCGATCAGCTGCTGGATGCGCCCTTGTGTGCGGAAGCTTTCGCGGGTCACGGTGGGGACGTAGATCATCCGCGCGCGGTCTTCGTCCTCGAGCAGCGGATCGCCTTCGAGCTTCGATTCCAGCAGCTCGCGATAGGCGAGCTCGTTCACATTGCGCACGGAATGCACCACGATCACTTCCTCGAACATCTGGTAGACCTCGGGATCGCGCACGAGGCTCATGAACGGCGCAAGGCCGGTGCCGGTCGAGAGCATGAACAGCCGCTTGCCCGGCAGCAGCGCGTCGGTGACGAGGGTGCCGGTGGGCTTCTTGCCGAGATAGATCGGATCACCCACCTCAATGTGCTGGAGCCGCGAGGTGAGCGGGCCGTCCTGCACCTTGATCGACAGGAACTCCAATTCCTCGGCATAGGACGGCGAGGCGACCGAATAGGCGCGCAGCAGCGGCTTGCCGTTGTCACCGGGCAGCCCGATCATCACGAACTCGCCCGAACGGAAGCGGAAAGCGGCCGGGCGCGTCATCTTGAGGCTGAACAGCCCGTCGCACCAGTGGTGGACATCGGTGATGGTCTCGACCGAGAGCGCGGCGCTTTCGGTGAACTGGTCGCGGGTGAGAGCGGTTTGGGTCACAAGGGGCCTCGAATAGGGGTGCGCGCCGCCCGGCAGGGGCGGTCAGGATGGCGGCGCCAATGAACCAGCCAGCCCCGCGCTTCAAGCTAGATTAGCGATAGGGCGTGAAAGCGGGCCTTCCCTTGTGCTGGATCAATTCCACCCGGCCGCGTTGTAGAGCTCCACCGCGCGGGCCTCGTTCCGGCCGATCTCGGCCGCGGCGAGGGTGTCCGCCTTGAAGGCGCCGAGCTTCCCGACCGCCGAGGTCGGCGCGACGCCGGTTGCGGCGGGATATTCGTTGTTGCCGTTCGCCAGCAATTGCTGGGCCTTGTCCGAGCCGAGATATTCGAGGAGCTTCACCGCGTTCGCGCGGTTGGGGGCGGTCTTGACCAGCCCCGCGCCGCTCATGTTGACATGGGTGCCGGTGGTCGCCTGATTGGGGAAGATGATGCCGATGCTCTCGAGCACCTTGCGCTTTTCCGGCGTGTCGAAGCGGGCGAGGTAATAGGTGTTGACCAGCGCAATGTCGCACTCGCCCGCCGCCACGCTTTCGATGTTCGACATGTCGTTGCCCTCGGGCGGGCGCTGGAAATTGGCGGCGACGCCCTTGGCCCAGGCCGCCGCCCTGGCCTCGCCGTCATGGGCGATCATGCTGGACAGCAGGGCGATGTTGTAGGCGCTGGAGGAGGAGCGCATGCAGATGCGGCCCTTGAACTCCGGCTTGGCGAGGTCCTCGTAGGTCGCAAGGCCCGCGGGCGCGCCCTTGGCCTTGTTGTAGACGATGATCCGCGCACGGGTGGTGAGCGCGAACCAGCGGTTCTGCGGATCGCGCAAGGCGGCGGGGATGCGTGTCGCCAGCACCTGCGATTCCACCGGCGCGAGGAACCCCGCCTGCTCGGCGCGCCACAGCCGGCCGGCATCGACCGTGACGAACAGGTCGGCCTGGCTGTATTCGCCCTCGGCCGCGATCCGCTCGATCAGCGCGTCGGCATCGGCTTCGAGGCGGTTGACCTTGATCCCGCTGGTGCAGGTAAAATCCTCGTAGAGCGCAAGGTCGGTGTCGTAGTGACGCGAGGTGTAGACGTTGACGACGCCCGCAGGCGCGGCGCAGGCGGTCTTGCCCGCGGTGCTCTCGCTCTGCCCTGCGCAAGCGGACAGGGCGGCCAGACTGACGCTGGCGAGGGCGGCGAGGATCAGGTGCTTCATGTGGGGCAGGCTTTCGCGGGAGAAGTTGTTGCGAATGACTTGCAATATTATCGCCCGCCGCGCAAGCCCTATCCGCGCACGAACGCCCGCACGCTCCCGGGATCGGGGATGACACTGTAGGTCCGCGCAGGATCGACCGGCAGTGCGGTCTCGACCGTGATCGCCGCCCCGTCCGCACCGCCCAACAGCACGCGGGCGCGCGGGCCAACCGGGTGGATATCGCGCACCCGCCCGCCGCGCACATCGGCGACCGGCATCAGGCGGTCGGCCTGCACCAGAAGGTCGAGCCGGCTCGCCCCCTCGGGCAGATCGCCCATCAGGCTGACGAAGGGCCATAGCCCGAAGGCGGTGTCGAGGCCTCCTTCGGCGACCATCCCGGGCACCACCTGCGCGCCCGAGAAGATCGCGCCCACCGCCGCCGTGGCGGGGGCTTCGTGCAGTTCCAGCGGCGTGCCGAACTGGACGATGCGGCCCGCCTCCATCACCGCGATCCGGTCGGCAATGTCGAGCGCCTCGGCGGGGTCATGCGTCACCAGCACCACGGTCGATCCCGCCTCGCGCAGCAGAATGCGGCACTCGCGCCGCAAGGACCGGCGCAGCACGATGTCGACGCTGGCGAAGGGCTCGTCCATCAACAGCACCTGCGGCCCCGGCGCCATCGCCCTTGCGAGCGCGGCGCGCTGCTGCTGGCCGCCCGACAATTCATGCGGGAACCGCGCGCCCATGCCCGCAAGCCCCACCCGGGCGAGCCAGCCGTCCGCCTCCCCCGCCTGCTCGCGCGGCAGGCCGAAGGCGACATTGGCGGCAAGCGTCATGTGCGGGAACAGCGCGCCGTCCTGGAACACCAGACCCACCGGGCGCGCCTCGGGCGGAGGATTGCGGTGCATGTCGGCCAGCACCTCGCCGCCCAGCGCGATCTCCCCGTGCTGGACCCGCAACAAGCCCGCCGCGAGGCCCAAAAGCGTTGACTTCCCACAACCCGACGCGCCAAGCAGGCAGGTGATCTCGCCGCCGGGCGCGGTGAAGCTCACATCCTCCAGCGCCCGCACCGCACCGTAAGCATGGGCAATATGACGAAATTCGAGGCTCAATGGCGCTGCCTTCAGTTCTACCGCTAGGCCGCCTTAGGCAAATTGCAGGCGTCCCTGCAAGCAGCGCGGCGCGGGCGGAAGGCTGGACGCTCGCCGCGCTGGTGCTGGCCGGGCTCGCAGGGCTGCCGATTGCCGCGATCCTGTGGTCGGCGAGCGGCGGCGGCGGCGGGGAGGCCATCGGCGCGCTCGCAGGCACGGTGCTGCCCGCCTATATCGCCAACACCGGGCTGCTGATGCTGCTGGCCGGCACGATCGCGGGCGTCACCGGCACCGGCACCGCATGGCTGGTCGCCGCGACACGCTTCCCCGGGCGCGGCGTGCTCGGCTGGGCGCTGGTCCTGCCACTGGCGCTCCCCGCCTATCTTGCCGCCTATATCTACGCCGGCATCCTCGACTTCGCCGGGCCGGTGCAGAGTGCCCTGCGCGGCTGGACCGGCTGGAGCGCGGGCGATTACTGGTTCCCCGACATCCGTTCGCCCGGCGGCGGGGCCTTCGTGCTCGGCTCGGTGCTTTACCCTTACGTCTACCTCCTCGCGCGCACCGCCTTTGCGACCCAGAGCCGCAGCCAGTTCCGCGCGGCCCGCAGCCTCGGCGCAGCGCCCGCCCGCGCCTTCTGGAGAGTGGCGCTCCCCGCCGCGCGCCCCGCCATCGCGGGAGGCCTCGCGCTCGTCCTGATGGAGGTCCTCGCCGATTTCGGCGTTGCCGAATAT
This sequence comes from Porphyrobacter sp. AAP82, assembly GCF_000331285.1. Taxonomy (GTDB): domain Bacteria; phylum Pseudomonadota; class Alphaproteobacteria; order Sphingomonadales; family Sphingomonadaceae; genus Erythrobacter. The sequence goes on from NZ_ANFX01000016.1 coordinate 26,432, forward strand.
TTCGCCATCCCCACCTTCTCGACCGGCATCTTCCGCGCGTGGCTGGCGATGGGCGACAAGGCCTCCGCCTTGAAGCTTGCCGCGGTCATGCTGCTGTTCGTGATCGCGCTGGTCGCCTGGGAAGCGCGCACCCGCGCGGCGCGCAGCGACAGCCGGGACGGGCTTGCCGCGCAGCGCAGTGACGAGCCGCTGGTCGACCTCTCCCCCGCAGCCAAGGCGCTCGCCTTGCTCGCCTGCCTGGTGCCGGTGCTGATCGGCTTCCTCATCCCGGCCGGCTATCTGCTCAGCCTCGCCCTCACCCCGATTGCGCAGGCCGCTGCGGGAGACCTCGCCACCTATCTCGGCGGCAGCCTGTGGCTCGGCAGCATCGCCGCCGCAGTCTGCGTGGCGGCCGCGCTGGTGCTCGCCTTCGCCCGCGCGCGCTCGGCCTCGCGGCTGACGGCGGGCGCGATCAGGCTGGCGACGCTCGGCTATGCCCTGCCCGGCGCGCTGCTTGCGGTAGGCCTGCTCGCGCCGCTCGGGGCGTTCGACATCGCGCTGACCCGCTTCGCGCGCGATCAACTGGGCTGGGACGGAGGCCTGCTGCTGACCGGCACCAGCGCGGTGCTGGTCTATGCGCTGGGCGTGCGCTTCATGACGGTCGCCTACAACACGGTCGGCGGAGGCCTTGCGCGCATCCCCCCGGGGCTCGATGCCGCCGCGCGCAGCCTCGGCGCGCGGCCATCGCGCGTGCTGGCGCGGATCTACGCCCCGCTGCTCGCCCCGAGCCTTGGCGGAGCCGCGGCGCTGGTCTTCATCGACACCCTGCGCGAGCTGCCCGCCACCCTGATCCTGCGCCCCTTCAATCTCGAAACCCTTGCCACCCGCACCTATCGTCTCGCGGGCGACGAGCGGCTGGTCGAGGCGGCGATTCCGGCGCTGATCTTGCTCGCGGCGGGGCTGCTCCCTGTTCTCGTGTTGAACCGTCTGGGGAAACGTTAATCAAATCTGTCAGGCCAGCCTGTCACTTTCCCTTGTCCAACGTCACCCAAAGGTTCACAAGCGCGAGCAATGGCACGCTTCCCCTTCTCCGCAATCGTCGGTCAGGACGAGATGAAACAGGCGCTGCTGATCGCGGCGGTGGACCCTGCGATCGGCGGGGTGATGGTGTTCGGCGATCGTGGCACGGGCAAGAGCACCGCGGCGCGCGCGCTCGCGAGCCTGCTCCCACCGATCATGGCGGCGGACGGCTGCCCCTATGGTGCCTCCAAGGAGGATCAGGCGCGCTATCCCGAGGTGTGCGGACGCGGCAAGCTGGTCAAGCGCCCGGTCCCCTTCGTCGACATGCCGCTGGGCGCGACCGAGGACCGGGTGATCGGCTCGCTGGATCTGGAACGCGCGCTGCGCAGCGGCGAGAAGGCGTTCGAGCCCGGGCTGCTGGCCAAGGCGCATCGCGGCTTTCTCTATATCGACGAGATCAACCTTCTGGAGGATCACCTTGTCGACCTGCTGCTCGATGTCGCGGCCTCGGGCGAGAACGTGGTCGAGCGTGAAGGCCTGTCGGTCCGCCACCCGGCCAAGTTCGTGCTGATCGGCAGCGGCAATCCCGAAGAGGGCGAATTGCGCCCGCAGCTGCTCGACCGCTTCGGGCTGTCGGTCGAGGTGCGCACCCCCAAGGATATCGAGACCCGCATCGCCATCATGAAGCTGGTTGCCGAGAACGAGGCTGACCCGGAAGGCTTTGCGGCGCGCTGGGCCGGGGCGGACGAGACGATCCTGGGGCGGGTCGCCAAGGGCAAGGCGCGCCTGCCCAAACTGACCCCGGGCGAAGATGTGCTGCGCGATGCCGCCGAGCTGTGCCTTGCCGTCGGCGCGGACGGCCTGCGCGGTGAGCTGACCCTGATGCGCGCCGCCCGCGCGCTGGCGGCGCTCGAGGGGGCGAAGAAGGTTGGCCGCAAGCACCTTGTTGCCATCGCACCCCTGGCGCTCCGGCACCGCCTCAGGCGCGACGTGCTCGACGAGACGGGCTCCACGGTGCGCATCACCCGGGCGATTGCCGAGCTGTTCGGATGACCTCCCCCGACCCCGCCGACCCGCTGGAAGACGCGGTGCTGGCGGCGCAGCTGTTCGTGCTGGCTCCCGCCACCTTCAAGGGTCTGACCCTGCGCGGCCACAGCCCCGCGCGCGAGGCGCTGGTCGCGGCGCTTGCCGAAGCCATGCCGCTGCGCCGCCTGCCCGGCCATGTCGATGACGAGCGGCTGCTGGGCGGGATCGATCTGGCCGCCAGCCTCTCCGCCGGACAGCCGGTGCGCCAGACCGGGCTGATCGAGGAGGCGCGCGGGGGCGCGCTGGTCGCCGGGATGGCCGAGCGGATGGACGCCGGCATCGCGGGGCGGCTGGCGCAGGCGCTCGATGAGGGCGGCACGGCGCTGGTCCTGCTCGACGATGCCGCGGAAGACGGGGAAGCGCCGCCCGCCAGCCTCACCGAACGCCTCGCCTTCGCCTGCGACCTCACCCGCTCGCGCCGCTGGCAGGGCGTCACGCTCGCCCCGCCCGCTGGCGCGCTCGCCACGGTAGCGCCGCTGGGCGATGACGCCCTGCGGGCGCTCGCCGCCGCGGCCGAGGCGCTGGAGGTGGATGCCCTGCGCGCGCTGATCCTTGCCGGGGAAGCCGCGCGCGGCCTTGCGGCGCTCGAGGGGCGCGCCGCGGCCGGGAAGGACGATCTGGCGGGCGCGGTGCGGCTTGTGCTTGCGCCGCGGGCCACGCGCCTGCCGCCGCAGGAGGCCGCCGCCCCGCCCCCTGATGGCCCTCCCCCTGATGGCCCTCCCCCTGAAGGATCGTCCGACGACCAATCCGACAGCGATCAGCAGCAACAGCCCGAGCCCGACCTGTCCGAAATCCTCGTCGCGGCCGCGAAGGCGGCGATCCCGGCGGGGCTGCTCGAACAGCTCGCAGCTGGCAAGGCCCCGCGCCGCGCGCAGGGCAACGGCACCGGGCAGAAGCGCAAGGCGGCGACGCGCGGCAAGCCGCTCGGCGCAAGGCCGGGGATGCCGCGCGGGGGGCACAAGCTGGCGCTGATCGATTCCCTGAGGGCCGCCGTCCCGTGGCAGGCGGTGCGGCGCAGGGAACAGGGCGGCGATGCAGGCTCTCCGATCATCATGCGCAAGGAAGACCTGCGCATCCGCCGCTTCGAGGCGCGCAGCCAGCGCGTCACGATCTTCGCCGTCGACGCCTCGGGCTCGGCGGCGGCGGCGCGGCTCGCCGAGGCCAAGGGCGCGGTCGAACTGATGCTGGGCCAGGCCTATGTCACCCGCTCGCAGGTCGCGCTGGTCGCCTTCCGGGGGACGAGCGCCGAACTGCTGCTGCCCCCCACCCGCTCGCTCACCCGAGCGCGCCGGACGCTTGCCGAACTGCCCGGCGGAGGCGGCACGCCGCTCGCGCTCGGGCTCGGCGCCGCACGCGAAGTGGCCGAGGCGGTCATCGCCAAGGGCCTGAGCGCGGCACTGGTGATCCTCACCGACGGGCGCGCCAATATCGCCGCCGACGGCTGGCCGGGCCGCCCGCAAGCCGCCAGGGACGCCGAGGCGGCGGCGAAGGCCATCGCCGCGCGGCAGATCGACGCGCTGGTGGTCGACATCTCGGCCCGCCCCGGCCCCGAGGGCGCGGCCCTCGCGCAAGCCTTGGGCGGGCGCTTCCTCGCCCTCCCCCGGGCCGATGCGCGGATGCTCAAGCAGGCGATCGACGCGGTGCAACCCCTCGGCAAGGCGGCATGAGCGCGCTCGACTGGAACCGCGACGGGCTGATCTGGCCGCACCGCGAGGCAAGCCGCTTCGTGCCGGCCGGAGCGGCGCGCTGGCACGTCCAGGTGATGGGGAGCGGGCCGCCTTTGCTGCTGCTCCACGGCACCGGCGCCTCGGTCCATTCGTGGCGCGGCCTGATGCCGCTGCTGGCGCACAGCCACACGGTGATCGCCCCCGATCTTCCCCGCCACGCCTTCACCACCGGGCACGATGCCTATGCGATGAGCCTGCCCGCGATGGCGTGCGAAGTGGCGCGCTTGCTGGCGGCGCTGGACACGCAGCCCGCCGCGATCATCGGCCATTCGGCAGGGGCGGCGATAGCGCTGCAAATCGCGCTGGACCACGGCTGCAAGAGCCCAGTCATCGGCCTCAGTGCCGCCTTGCGCCCCTTTCCGGGCGCCCTCGCGCAGATCTTCCCCGCCATCGCCAAGACGCTGTTCGTCAACCCGCTGGTGCCGCGCATCTTCACCGGCAGCATCGATCTGGTCGGCGGCGCGGAGAAGTTCCTGTGGCGCTCCACCCATTCGCGGATCGATCGCCAGGGGATCGCCTGTTACGCGCGGCTGCTCAAGCACCCCGGCCACGCCGGCGGCGCGCTCGCCATGATGGCGAACTGGGACCTGCCCGCCCTGCGCGAACGGATGGGCGAGGTGCGCAACCGCGTCCTCCTGCTCCACGGCCAGAACGACCCCGCGATCCCCCTCGACTGGGCGAGGGACGCGGCCCGATGGCTTCCCGACGCGCGGCTGGACGTGATGCCCGGCCTCGGCCATCTTGCCCACGAAGAAGCGCCCGAGGCCACCGCGATCCGCATCGCGGCGTTCCTTGCAGCGGCGCAGCAGGAGAGCACTCAGGCATGAACTTCGGCTGGATCGAGATCGGGCTGTTCTACGGCGTCGCTGTCGCCTTCGGGCTGTGGCAATATGTGGCGATGGACAGGAAGCTGAAGCAGACCCGCGCAGAGCGGGCCGCAAAGGACGCGGCCGAGCGCGACGGCACCGATCCGCCCGAGGCCTAGCCAGGCGGCAGCCTGCGCGGATTGACAACCTTCGCCTCGCCCTATATTTCGATAATTATCGAATCATTGGAATAACCAAGTGCAGGCCAACACCGTCATCCGCGCCATGGGCGCCCTTGCGCAGGAACACCGCCTCGCCGCCTTCCGGCTGCTGGTGCAGGCCGGCGCCGAGGGCATGGCCGCCGGGGCGATTGCCGAAAGGCTGGGCCTGCCCGCCTCATCGATGAGCTTCCACCTTGCCCAGCTTGCCCATGCCGGGCTCGTCACCCAGCGGCGCGAAAGCCGCTCGATCATCTACGCGGCCGATTATGCCGCGATGAACGGCCTGATGGCCTACCTCACCGAAAACTGCTGCGGCGGCCTGCCCTGCGAGGATGCCGCCGCCTGCCAGCCTGCCAGACCCGAGGAGACTGCCTTGTGAAGCGCTTCCACCTGCATGTCGGGGTGACCGACCTCGATGCCTCGATCGCCTTCTACACCCACCTGTTCGGCGCCGCGCCCGCCGTGACCAAGGCGGATTACGCCAAGTGGATGCTCGAAGACCCGCGCATCAACTTCGCGATCTCGATGCGCGAGGGCGCTGCAAAGGGCATCGAGCATGTCGGATTGCAGGTCGAAACCGGCGAGGAGCTTGCCGAGGTCTATGCCCGGCTCAAGGCCGCCGACCGCCCGGTGCTGGAAGAGGGCGCGACCACCTGCTGCTATGCCAGGTCCGAAAAGAGCTGGATCGCCGATCCCGACGGCGTGGTGTGGGAAGCCTTCCTGACCAGCGGCGGCAGCACCACCTATGGCGGCAGCCCCGATCTCGACCAGCTGGCCAATGCCGATGCGGCCACCGGGGCCTGCTGCGTGCCGCAGGCCGCTGCCGCTCCGGCCACGCCGGCCGCGACCACCACCGGCTGCTGCTGAACACACATCGCGGGGGCGACACATGAACATTCTGGTGCTGTGCACGGGCAATTCCGCCCGCTCGATCCTTGGCGAGGTGATCCTCGGCCGTCTCGGCGCGGGACGGGTGACCGCCTTCAGCGCGGGGAGCCAGCCCAAGGGCGCGGTCCATCCCGGCGCCCTGCGGCTGCTGGCGGCGCGCGGGATCGATCCTTCCGGCCTCGATTCCAAGAGCTGGAACACCTTTACCGGCCCCGATGCGCCCGTGATCGATCTGGTCATCACGGTGTGCGGCAGCGCGGCGGGCGAGGCCTGCCCGGTCTTCCCCGGCACGCCCCTGCGCGCCCATTGGGGCCTGCCCGATCCGGCGGCGGTGACGGGGGATGACGCGGCGGTCGATGCGGCCTTCGCGCAGACCTGGGACTGGCTGACGATGCGCGCCGAGGCCTTTCTGGCGCTCCCTTTCGAGACGATGGCGCGCGATGCCTTGCAGGCGGAGCTGGGGGCCATCGGCGCGATGGAAGGCGCTGCGTGAACCGCGCGCTGTTTGCCGAGGCCGTGGGGAGCTTCTTCCTGTTTGCGACCGTGGTCGGATCGGGGATCATGGCCGAAAGCCTTGCGGGCGGGAATGTCGCGGTCGCGCTCATTGGCAACACGCTGGCGACAGCGGCGATGCTGTTCGTGCTCATCACCATGCTGGGGCCGGTGTCGGGCGCGCATTTCAATCCGGCGGTGACGCTGGTTTTCGCGCTGCGGCGCGAGATCGGGGCGGGGCTGGCGCTCGGCTTCGTCGCCGCGCAGCTCGTGGGCGGCGTGCTCGGCGTGTGGACCGCGCACCTGATGTTCGATCTGCCGGTGCTGCAAGTCAGCGACACCGCGCGCAGCGGCGCCGGCCAGTGGACGGGCGAGGCGGTGGCGACCTTCGGGCTGGTGCTGACCATCCTCGCCACGATCGAGGCGCGCCGCGAGTGGGTGCCGGCGAGCGTCGCACTGTTCATTGCGGCCGGATACTGGTTCACCTCCTCGACCAGCTTTGCCAACCCCGCGATCACGCTGGCGCGCAGCGTTTCGGACACCTTCGCCGGGATTGCGCCGGGCGACGTGCCGGGCTTTGTCGCGGCGCAGATCGCCGGCGCGCTGGCGGGGCTGGGTGCGGCGCGGCTGCTGTTTCCGGCGGGCGCCGGTGCCGACGCCGGGCAGGACCGGGCAGGCAGCGCCTGACCGGCAGGGCCTGACCGGAAGGGCCCGGGCGCGCCGGCCTTGCGTGCGGGGGGTGCAGGACGAAAAACCGCTTTCCTACAAGGCCTTCGCCTGTCAGCTTGGGCGCATGACCCCTGCATGCCTCTTCCCCCGCCGCGCCGCCACGCATGTTGGTGCGCGTGTTGGTGCGCGTGTTGGCGCGGGGGTTGGCGCGGGGGTTGTGCGGGCGCCTGCGGGCGGTCTGGCAGGGCGCGGGATTTCCGCTCCAGGACAGTGTCTCATGTGTCTCCTACACGCCCGGCGGCCGGGCCGCGCCGGGCTCAGCGGGTGCGGCGCGGCATGCGGTAGGGGAGCATGAACTGGACGAGGCGGCTCGAGAAGCGGCGCATGTCGAGGCTCTCCTGCACCGCCACCACCTCCTCGCCCATGAAGCGCGAGGCGAGTTCGGAGCGGGCGTAGAAGGGGGTGTCCTCCCAGGTGCGGCGCACCTCGGCGACGCCGATGTCGGAACGGGTGCGGCGGGTGATGCCCCACGTGCTCGACGGGAGGGCGGCGATGGGGGGCAGCTCGACCGGCTCGGGCACGCCGTGGCGGTCGAACCTGAGGGCGCTGGCGAAGAGCGAGCCGTCTCCGCGCTCGCCCTCGTAGCACACCAGCGCGCCCGCCTTGAGGTGTGCGCGCGACCAGTGCCAGGTGTTGAAGCCGGTCTCGAGCGGCTCGGCCCCGCGGTTGTGATCGAGGTAGGCCTTGCCGCTCCACCGGCAGGCGGGCGAGGTCATCTCGACCTCGATGCGGGCGCAGGGCGCCAGGCAGTGCCAGATGTGGCTCTGCCGCGGATCGAGGGCGAAGGCGGCGGTGTTGAGCATCTCGGGGTAGACCCGCACCGTGCCCGCGACCTTGCGCTGCCAGGGGACGAACAGGCGGGTGTCACCCTCGATGATGTCGATGGCGAGCGCCCCGCCCTCCCAGCGCACGGTGCTGGGGCCGATGGCGAGGGTGGCGGCGTCGCGCTGGACGGCGCTGTGGCCGCGCTCGGTCATCACCCAGCGGTGCTGGGGGCCGTAGAGCGCGACGTTGAGGCAGGCGTGGTCGAGCGGGTCGTGGCGGCCGGAGCGCTTGTAGTAGGGCGAGAACACCGAGCCCAGAAAGGCGATGATGGTCAGCCCGTGCTGCCCGTCGTCGGAGATGGCATCGACATACCACCAGGTGTAGCCGCCGGCCGGGATCGTCTCGTCGAAGCGAGGTCCTTCGCGATGGCTCTCGCGGCCAGCTGCCCGGACAAGGCTGCCATGGGGACGCCGGCCGCCGGATGGGTCGCCCCGCCCGTGCAGTAGAGCCCGGGCAGCCGGGTCCTGGGCCCCTGCCGCTGGAAGGAGGCCGCCCAGCCGTGCGACGCTCGCCCATAGAGGGCGCCGCCCGTCGCCGGGAAGAGGTGCTCCCAGTCGGTAGGGGTCATGAGCCGATGCGGGAAGGACGGCTCCAGTGTCAGGCCGCAGCGCTCCAGCGTGGCCATCATGGCGCTTGTGCATCGCTCAGTCTCCTCGGGGGTGTAGGTGTGGACGTCGCCGTCGGCCGGGGCGTTGACGATGATCTGGAGCCGCTCGCGGCCCCCAGTCGCAGAGCCGGGCGGCGGCGCGGCATGGTGGTCCGCGCCGCGGTCGATGGCGCAGACGTAGACGGTCGGCTCGCTCGGGGATCGCCCGGCGCCGATCTCGGCGAACTCGCGGGCGTAGTCGCGCGAGAAGAAGACGTTGTGATGGGTCAACCCGGCCCCGCCCGTCCCGGCATGGGCATACCAGACCAGCGCGGAGAGCGAGCGCTTGGCCGGCGGGATCGCGGGGACGGCGCGCCGCGCAGCCGCGCCGAGCCGTCCGGTGGCGAGCGCGGAAGGATCGCCGTTGCAGATGACGGTGTCGGCAGGGATGACCTCGCCCGAGGCCAGCCGGACGCCGCTGGTGCGGCCCCTTGCCGTCAGCACCTCGGCGACCGCAGCGCCGCAGCGCACCCGCGCGCCCTGCCGCTCGGCAAGGCCGGCGAGCGCCCTGGCCAGCGCATGGATCCCGCCCTCGATCAGCCACACCCCGCGCGCTTCCAAGTGCGCGATCAGCATCAGCGTTGCGGGGGCCTTGAACGGCGAGGAACCGCAATAGGTGGCGTAGCGCCCGAACAGCTGCTGCAAGCGCGGATCGGCAAAGTGTTCGCCCAGTGCTGCCCACATGCCATCGAAGGGCCGCATCGCCAGCATCTCGGGCAGCCTCGCCAGCCCCATGTGCCACATCATAGGCAGCGGGGTCGAGGCCTTGTCGCCGTGGAGGAAGGGGTCTTCGAGCACTTCGAAGATCCGCCGCGCCTCGGCCGCGAAGGCGGCATAGCCGCGCGCGGCTGCGGGTCCGGCGAAACTGCCGACCGCAGCGACGCTCGCGTCATGGTCGGAGAAGAGATCGAGATGGCCGCCCGCATCGTCCCACCAGTGGCGGGCGAGCACCTCGGCCTTGCGCACGGTGACATGATCGTCGAGCCGCGCACCGCAGGCGGCGAAGACCTCGTCGAAGACGCCGCGATAGGTGAAGACCGTCGGCCCGCCGTCGATCTCGGCGCCGTCCACCGCGACGCGGCGCGCCTTGCCGCCGACCCAGGCCTCCTTTTCGAGCACGGTCACATCGCACCCGCGCGCGGCAAGCAGCGCGGCGCTCACCAGCCCGCCGATGCCAGCTCCGATGACGACGACTCGCCCGTTCACTGCCCTCGCTCCCGTCGATCCTCGCGATTATCATTGACCTTACGCGGCTTGCTGTCCAATTATTTAGACATATGGCCTGCAAAGCACCCAAGAAGTGAACCGTTGGGCCGCCTTCAGGCTCGGCTATGTGGCGCGCCGCAACCGGGTGTTCGCTTCCCCGCGATTCCAGCACTGGGCCGCCCGCCTGCCGCTGATCCGGTGGATCGCGCGCAGCCGGGCCAAGGGCGCCTTCGATCTGCTCGCTGGGTTTGCCTATTCGCAGGTGCTGCGCGCCTATGTGGAGGGGCGGCTGTTCGACATCCTCAAGGACGGGCCCCTCGGCGCAGGCGCGATCGCTGCGCGGATGGGGCTGCCCGAGGATGCCGCCCTCACCCTGCTGCGCGCCGGCCGCCCGCTGATGCTGTCGGAAGAGCCCGCTCCCGATCACTGGACACTGGGCGAGCAAGGCGCTGTTTTCGCGTCCAATCCCGGTGTACAGGCAATGGTGCGTCACCACCGCCTGCTCTATGCCGATCTCGCCGATCCCCTCGCGTTGCTGCGCGCCGACCGCAAGGAGCCGTCCGCGCTGTCGCGGTACTGGACCTATGCCGGCGCGCTCCAGGGGGTGACCGAAAGGGGCGAGGACACCGCCGAATATTCCGCGCTGATGGCCGCATCGCAGCACTTTGTCGCCGACGAGGTGCTGGCGACCGTGAGCTTCGGCAAGGTCGCAAGACTGCTCGATGTGGGCGGCGGACACGGAGCGTTTCTCCGGCACATCGGCACGGCATGGCCGCATCTGAAGCTCGGCCTGTTCGATCTGCCCGAGGTCGCCGCTAAGGGCGCGCAGCTGCTGGGCGAGGCGTTGGGGCCCGCCCGCGCCACCCCGCATCCCGGAAATTTCTTCAGCGATTCCATACCACAAGGCTATGACATGGTATCGCTTGTCCGGATCCTTCACGATCACGACGATGCCCCGGCGCAGGCGCTGCTTGCCAATATCCACAAGAGCCTTGCCCCCGGCAGCCGCCTGCTGATCGCCGAGCCGATGGCGCGCATTGCGGGCGCCGAGGCGATGGGAGAGGCGTTTTTCGGGCTCTACCTGTGGGCGATGGGCTCCGGCCGCCCCCGCAGCCCTGCCGAGATCATCGCCATGACCCGCGCGGCAGGGTTTGCATCCGCGCGCTTCGTCGCAACGGCGCAGGCCGTCAACGCAAGCGTGATCATCGCCACGGCCTGAGCATAATTTGTCCAAGTTGTTTGACAGTGTGGAACGTAAGGCGTAGCACACAGTCGGGAGAACGTAGCTGCGGGGTTTTCGACTCGGCGTTCGCGCCTCGAATCCACCCCTCAGGGAGACCGAGGACATGAACACACTGGCCGTCATTCTCGAAGCACCGGAGCGCCTCGCTCTCCGGGCGCTTGAGATGAAGCCGGCGGAAGCCTCGGACGTGCTTGTCGAAATCGCCTGGAGCGGGATCAGCACCGGCACCGAAAAGCTCCTCTTTACCGGCCGCATGCCGCCCTTCCCGGGCCTCGGCTATCCGCTGGTGCCGGGTTACGAATCGGTCGGCCGCATCATCGATGCTGGACCCGATGCCCGCGCCAGGATCGGCGACTGGGTCTTCGTTCCGGGAGCAAACTGCTACACCGATGCGCGCGGCCTCTTCGGCGGCACGGCGCGCCGCGTGATAGTGCCGTCGGCGCGGGCGTTGCCGATCCCCGAACACCTCGGCGAAGCCGGGGTGCTCTGTGCCCTCGCGGCGACGGCACTTCACGCGATCAAGGGCGGCTTTGCGCGGCGCGAGGCGCTGCCCGATCTGATTGTCGGCCACGGCGTCCTCGGCCGGTTGCTGGCGCGGCTGACGCTGGCGCTGGGCGGCGCGGCCCCGACCGTGTGGGAAGTGAACCCCGCCCGCCGTTCGGGTGCCACCGGATACGGCGTCATCGATCCTGCCGCCGACGAGCGCCGCGATTACCACGCAATCTATGACGCGAGCGGGGACGCGGGCCTCATCGACGATCTCATCATGCGCCTTTCCAAGGGCGGCGAGATCGTGCTTGCGGGCTTCTATTCCGAACGCGTCAGCTTCGCCTTTCCCGCCGCCTTCATGCGCGAGGCGCATTTCCGTGTCGCCGCCGAATGGCAGCCGGGCGACCTCGCCGAAACGCGGGCGCTGATCGAATGCGGGCGGCTCGACTTGAAGGGTCTCGTCACCAACCGGCGCTCTGCCGCAGAGGCGCTCGACGCCTACCCCCAAGCCTTCAGCGATCCCGATTGCCTGAAGATGGTCCTCGATTGGAGCGAATGCTGATGTCCGTGCTTGATACCCAGGCGGCCAACCTTCGCGACGAGGCAAGCCACGAACCCGATCCGGTCCACACGGGCGAGGTGAAGAGCGAGACGCAGATCATCGCGATCTACGGCAAGGGCGGTAGCGGCAAAAGCTTTGCGCTCGCCAACTTGAGCTACATGATGGCCCAGCAGGGCAAGCGCGTGCTGCTGATCGGCTGCGATCCCAAGAGCGATACCACCAGCCTGCTGTTCGGCGGCAAGGCGACACCTTCGATCATCGAGACTTCGAGCCGCAAGAAACTCGCCGGAGAGGAAGTGCGCATCGAGGATGTGTGCTTCCAGCGCGACGGCGTGTTCGCGATGGAACTGGGCGGCCCCGAAGTCGGCCGCGGCTGCGGCGGGCGCGGGATCATCCACGGATTCGAAACGCTCGAGAAATTGGGCTTCCACGACTGGGGCTTCGATTACGTCCTGCTCGATTTCCTCGGCGACGTGGTGTGCGGCGGCTTCGGCCTGCCGATCGCGCGGGACATGTGCCAGAAGGTGATCGTGGTCGGCTCGAACGACCTGCAATCGCTCTACGTGGCGAACAACGTGTGCCAGGCGGTCGAATATTTCCGCAAGATGGGCGGGAACGTCGGCGTTGCCGGCATGATCGTCAACAAGGATGACGGCACGGGCGAGGCCAAGGCCTTCGCCGAAGCGGTCGGCATTCCGGTGCTCACCGCGATCCCCGCCAACGAGGATATCCGCCGCAAGAGCGCCAATTACCAGATCATCGGCATGCCCGGCGGCGAATGGGCGAGCCTGTTCGAACAGCTCGCCGAAAATGTCGCCACCGCCCCGCCGCTGCGCCCCACCCCGCTCGATCAGGACGGGCTCCTCGGCCTGTTCAGCGCCGATGTGACGGGCGGCAATGTCGAGCTCGTTCCCGCAACCCAGGCCGACATGCGCGGCGGTGCGTTCGAAACCCGCCCGAGCCTCGAAGTGGTCTACGACGAGGCATGAGCGACCACGGCGCCTTTGACGCACCCCGGCGCGCGCCCGACCGGATCGACCTCGATCCGGATGCGGGCGCATGCGCGTCGAAGGACACCATGACCGAGGCCGCCCGCGCCGCCGGCAAGAGCGAGATCCTCGATCAATATGCGGCCGATTACCCCGTCGGCCCGCATGACCAGCCCCAGTCCATGTGCCCCGCCTTCGGGTCGCTGCGGGTGGGCCTCAGGATGCGGCGCACCGCGACCGTGCTCTCGGGCTCGGCCTGCTGCGTCTATGGCCTGACCTTCACCTCGCACTTTTACGGCGCGCGGCGGACGGTGGGCTATGTGCCCTTCTCCAGCGAGACGCTGGTCACTGGCAAGCTGTTCGAGGACATCAAGGAAGCGGTCGAGGGACTCGCCGACCCAGAGAACTACGACGCGATCGTTGTCACCAACCTGTGCGTCCCCACCGCGAGCGGCGTGCCGCTGCGTCTGCTGGGCAAGGCGATCAACGGCGTGCGGATCATCGGCATCGACGTCCCCGGCTTCGGCATCCCGACCCACGCCGAGGCCAAGGACGTGCTCGCCGGCGCGATGCTGCAATATGCGCGCGAGGAAGTGATGGCGGGCCCCGTTGCCGCGCCGCGCGAACGCTCCGACCTGCCGAGCGTTGCTCTCTTGGGCGAGATGTTCCCGGCTGATCCGGTGGTGATCGGCCAGATGCTCGCGCCCCTCGGGCTTGCCGCCGGCCCCGTCGTGCCCACCCGCGAATGGCGCGAGCTTTATGCCGCACTGGATTGCGCCGTGGTCGCCGCGATCCACCCCTTCTATACCGCCTCGATCCGCGAATTCGAAGCCGCGGGCCGCCCGGTGATCGGCTCGGCCCCCGTCGGCGCGGATGGCACCGCGGCCTGGCTGCAAGCGCTCGGCGACACGATGGGCCTGCCGCAGGCCAAGGTCGACGGCGTCAAGAACGCGATGGTCGCCGCCTGCAAGGGCGCGCTGGCGAACATGCCGGTCAAGGGGCGGATCACGGTCTCGGGCTATGAGGGCTCGGAACTGCTGGTCGCCCGCCTGCTGGTCGAAAGCGGCGCGGATGTGCGCTATGTCGGCTCGGCCTGCCCCAAGACGAAGTGGTCGGATGCCGATCGCGAATGGCTCGAAGCGCGCGGTGTCGAGGTGCGTTTCCGCGCCAGCCTCGAACAGGACATCGCCGCGGTCGAGGAATATCGCCCCGATCTCGCCATCGGCACCACGCCGGTGGTGCAGCACGCCAAGGCCAAGGCGATCCCGGCGCTCTATTTCACCAACCTGATCTCCGCGCGCCCGCTGATGGGGCCGGCAGGGGCAGGCAGCCTTGCCACGGTCATCAACGCCGCGATGGGCAACAAGGCGCGCTTCGATGCGATGCGCGATTTCTTCGAAGGCGTGGGCACCGAGCATGCCGCAGGCGTGTGGGAAGACCTCCCCGTCGACCGGCCCAAGTTCCGCAAGAAATATGCGGCCTTGAACGAAGCGGCGCGCAAGGCGTCGGAGGCGGTGGGAACATGACCCTCGTCCTCGATCATGATCGGGCAGGCGGCTATTGGGGCGCCACCTACGTCTTCACCGCGGTGAAGGGGTTGCAGGTGATCATCGACGGCCCGGTGGGCTGCGAGAACCTGCCGGTCACCTCGGTGCTGCACTACACCGACGCCCTGCCCCCGCATGAACTCCCCATCGTCGTCACCGGCCTTGGCGAGGAGGAGCTCGGCAAGACCGGCACCGAAGGCGCGATGAAGCGCGCCTGGCAGGCGCTCGATACCGAACTGCCCGCGGTGGTCGTCACCGGCTCGATCGCCGAGATGATCGGCGGGGGCGTCACCCCCGAAGGCACCAATATCAAGCGCTTCCTGCCGCGCACCATCGACGAGGACCAGTGGCAATCGGCTGACCGCGCGCTGACCTGGCTGTGGACCGAGTTCGGCCCCAAGAAGATGCCCGAGAAGCGCGACCGCCGCGACGGCGAGAAGCCCCGCGTCAACATCATCGGGCCCTCCTACGGCATGTTCAACATGCCCAGCGACCTTGCCGAGATCCGCCGTCTGGTGGAGGGCATCGGCGCAGAGGTCGGCATGGTCTTCCCATTGGGCAGCCACCTCGCCGATATCCGTGACCTGGCGACCGGCGACGCCAATGTCTGCATGTACCGCGAGTTCGGCCGCAACCTGTGCGAAACGCTCGAGCGGCCCTATTTTCAGGCCCCCGTCGGCCTCAGCCAGACCACCAAGTTCCTGCGCGCGCTGGGCGCCGAGCTCGGCCTTGATCCCGAGCCCTTCATCGAGCGCGAGAAGCACACCACCATCAAGCCGCTGTGGGACCTGTGGCGCTCGGTCACGCAGGACTTCTTCGGCACCGCGAGCTTCGGCATCGTTGCCAATGAAACCTACGCGCGCGGCATCCGCCACTTCCTCGAGGACGACATGGGCCTGCCCTGCGCCTTCGCATTCTCGCGCTGTGCGGGGGTGAAGCCGAAGAACGAGGACGTGCGCGCCGCGATCCGCGCCAATCCGCCGCTGGTGATGTTCGGCAGCTATAACGAGCGCATGTACATGGCCGAATGCGGCGCGCGCGGCATGTATATCCCCGCAAGCTTCCCCGGCGCCGCGATCCGCCGTCACACCGGCACGCCCTTCATGGGCTATTCGGGCGCGACCTATCTGGTGCAGGAAGTGTGCAATGCGCTGTTCGATGCGCTGTTCCACATCCTCCCATTGGGGACCGAAATGGACAAGGTCGAGGCCACGCCGCTGCGCGGCGAGGCGCAATTGACCTGGGACAATGACGCCAAGGCCAAGCTCGACCAGCTGGTCGAGGCCCAGCCGGTGCTGATCCGGATTTCCGCCGCCAAGGCCTTGCGCGACGCGGCCGAGCGAACCGCGCGGGCGCGCGGCGAGACCACTGTTACGGCCGACTGTCTTGCCGACAGCCTGCTCGAAGGAACGGGAGCATGACGATGATGCACCCCGCCCTTCACCACCCTTTGTCGCTGCTGCGGGTCATCCCCGCATCGGCACAAGCCCATGCCCCCACCAATAAGGGGGCTCTCCAATCCACGTGGGGGATCACGCGGGGATGCCGACGGGGGCCTTCGGGCTCCCAATCACACCCAACTGAACGGAGACAACCCAATGAATGAACGCATCGGGACTCACCTGACCCCTGAAGAGGCTCAGGAAATCCACAAGGGCTTCATGGGCACCTTCACCATCTACGTGGTGATCGCCCTCGTCGCTCACGCGCTCGTCTGGGCCGACAAGCCCTGGCTGCCGATCTGATCAATAGCCGGTTTGCTGGCGTGATGCCGGGGCGTGTCCCCGCGCATTGACGGCTGTTACCCCGACTATTTTTGCGAAACATTCGAAGGAATTCACCATGTGGAGACTTTGGTTCTACTTTGACATCCGCCGCACCCTCGTGGCGCTGCACGTTGGTCTCGCCGTCCTGGCGTTCACCATCCACTTCATCCTGCTCAGCACCGATCGTTACAACTGGCTCGAAGATGCCAGCGCTGCGCCGGCTGCGGCTGCTGTCACCTCGTCGGAAGCTCCGGCGGCGGGATAGACCTGCGAAATGTGAGGGGGCAGGTTCGCCTGCCTGCCTCCTAACACTCGTCGACAACCTTAGATACCCGCCCTTGCGGCGGGGAGGATGGACCTATGGCGCTCCTTAGTTTCGAGCGGAAATACCGCGTCCGCGGTGGCACATTGATCGGCGGCGACCTTTTCGACTTCTGGGTCGGGCCGTTTTATGTCGGATTCTTTGGAGTGACGACGGCAATCAGCGCCCTTTTGGGCACCATGCTGATCTTTGCCGCTGCAACCCAGGGGCCGACCCTCAACCCGTGGCTCATTTCGATCAACCCGCCGCCGATCGAATACGGCCTCAGCCTCGCTCCGATGGAGCAGGGCGGTTACTGGCAGATCATCACCTCCTGCGCTGTCGTTGCATTCAGTTCATGGGTGCTGCGGCAAGCGGAAATCTCGCGCAAGCTCGGCATGTCCTACCATGTGCCGATCGCCTTTTCCGTGGCGGTGTTCGCCTATGTCACGCTCAACGTGATCCGTCCCTTGCTGATGGGCGCGTGGGGCAACGGCTTCCCCTACGGCATCTGGACCCACCTCGAATGGGTCTCGAACGTCGGCTACGCCTTCGGCAACTTCCACTACAACCCCGTGCACATGCTCGCGATCACGTTCTTCTTCACGAACTGTCTCGCGCTCGCGCTGCATGGCGGCCTGGTCTTGTCGGCGGTCAACCCGAGCGGGGGCACCGACGTCAAGACGCCCGAATACGAAGACACCTATTTCCGTGACTTCATCGGCTATTCGGTCGGCACGCTCGGCATTCACCGGGTGGGGCTCTTCCTCGCGCTTAACGCCGCGTTCTGGAGCGCCATCTGCATCGTCATCTCCGGCACTCTGTATGTCGGCAGCTGGATCGAATTCTGGGATTTCTGGAAGAAGATCCCGATCTGGTCGTAAGGAGCACCTGAACCATGGCGACTTATCAGAACATCTTCACGCAGGTGCAGGTCAAGGGGCCACCCGAAATGGGTGTCCCGCTTGCTCCCGAGGAAGATATCCGCTTTCCCTACACGGGGTACAACTACTGGATGGGCAAGATCGGGCAGGCCCAGTTCGGGCCCGTCTATCTCGGCTGGACCGGCACGCTCAGCCTCGCCTTCGGCACGCTGGCGATCATGATCATCGGCCTCAACTTCTGGGCGCAGGTGAACTGGAGCCCGCAGGGCTTCATGCGCGAGTTCTTCTGGCTCTCGCTCAACCCTCCGGGGCCGGAATACGGCTTCAGCCCCTTCGTTCCGCTGGAAAAGGGCGGCTGGTGGATCCTTGCCGGCTTCAGCCTGACGGTCTCGATCCTGCTGTGGTGGGTGCGCACCTACACCCGCGCCCGGGCGCTGGGCATGGGGATGCACATTCCCTGGGCCTTCGCCTCGGCGATCTGGCTCTACCTGGTGCTGGGCTTCATCCGCCCGATGCTGCTGGGCCAGTGGTCGGAGGCGGTGCCCTTCGGCATCTTCGAGCACCTCAACTGGACGAACAACTTCTCGCTCACCTACGGGAACCTGTTCTACAACCCGTTCCACGCGCTCTCGATCGTCTTCCTCTACGGGTCGGCGGTGCTGTTCGCGATGCACGGGGCGACGATCCTGGCACTCGGCCGCTACGGCGGGGAGCGCGAGATCGAGCAGATCACCGACCGCGGCACGGCTGCCGAACGCGGCGCGCTGTTCTGGCGCTGGGTGATGGGGTTCAACGCGACCTTCGAATCCATCCACCGCTGGGCCTGGTGGTTCGCGGTGCTGACCACGCTCACGGGTGGGATCGGCATCCTGCTGACCGGCACCGTGGTCGATAACTGGTACCTGTGGGCCCAGGAGCACTACTACGCACCCGATACGATCAACTACGATCCGAGCGGCGCCGCGCAGGCTTCGCAAGGCGGCTGACACATCACCGGAGCGCCGGGCCTCGCGGGGGTCCGGTCCATCCGCAAGAATGCGAAACCCGGCCGGGCGGCAAGCCTGGCCGGGTTTTTCTTATGGGGTCGTGCAAGGGACGCCCGGCGCTCAGTCGTCGAGCCGGGTGAGCAGGTCCATCAGGTGGAGCGGCAGCGAGGCGGCGAGCGGCAGCGCTATCCACCACCACGCAGCCCCGGTCAGCGCCGCCCGCAAGCCCAGCACGATCAGCGCCGCAGGGCCGAGCAGCCCGGCGATCGCGCCCCACCGCCAGCCCCGCGCCATGCGCAGCCACGCCGCTTCGATTGCGAGCACGCCGAAGATCACATCGGCCGCCAGGCCGCCGGCGAAGAAGGCCTCGATCATGGCGCCAGCCTCCCTTCCTTTCGCACGCCTCTTGCCGGCTTCAGCAGAACGGCGCGTTGAGCTCGACCACCGCGCGGTTGAGCGCCGCGGCAAAGCTCACCCATGCCAGATAGGGCACCAGCAGCAGCGCGGCGGCGCGCGAGAAGCGGCCGCAAAAGAGGATCATCGCCAGGATCGAGAGCCACAGCACCGTCACCTCGTAGAAGGCCCAGTCGGGCCGCTGGAGGCGGAAGAACAGGATCGACCAGCTGATGTTGAGAAAACCGTTCAGGGCAAACAGCGCGATCACCCATTCGGCCTCAGCCGAGGTGCGCGCCGCGCGCCAGGCGGTGACGCCGGCCATGGTGATCAGCGCATAGATCAGCGTCCAGCCCATCGGAAAGGCCTGATCGGGCGGGTTCCACGCGGGCTTGGCGAGGCCCTGATACCACGGCCCCAGATCCGTCACCGTCGCGCCCAGCGCCGCCACGCACAGCGCGGCAATGGTCGCCACGATAACCGGGATGACGAGGGTCGGCTTCATAGCGAGAGGTCTAGGGCGCATCGCGGCCTCCTGCAACCGGTCCGCCCGCTCTTACCCCGCGTCAATGCGCCGGGCTGAGGCCGAGCAGGTGGGCGGTGTCCTTGAGGAAGATCTTGACGTGGGCCATGGGCTTGGCGCGCACCAGCTGCTTGTGCATGTAGGCCTGCCAGGTCAGCTCCTGCACGTCCTTGTCGTCGCACATGGTGACGAAGCGTTCGCGGCGCTTGTCGGAGGAATACCAGAAATACTGCATCACCCCGAGCACCCAGAACACCCGCCCGTGCTCCTTCATGAAGCGCTTGCGGGCCGTCCGCAGCTGCCCGGCCTCGCCGGTCTTGAGGAAGGCCGCAGCCGCCTCGCCGACCATGCGTCCGCCGACCATCGCGTAATAGATCCCCTCGCCCGAAGCCGGGGCGACGATCCCGGCGGCATCGCCGGCGACGATCACGTCGGCGCCATTGTCCCAGCGCTTCAGCGGCTTCAGCGGGATCGGCGCGCCTTCGCGCCGCACCGTCTCGCAGCGATCAAGGCCGAGATCGTCGCGGATCGTGGCGATCGCGCCGCGCAAGCTGAAGCCCTTGTTGGCGCTCCCCACGCCGATGCTCGCGGTCTCGCCGTGCGGGAAGACCCAGGCGTAGAAATCCGGCGAGAGGCGGCCCTGGTAATAGACATCGCAGCGCGAGGCATCGAACTGTTCGGTGTTGGCCCGCGGCGACTTGATGATCTCGTGATAGGCGAAGACGCACGGAATGCGTTCGGCGCCGACGAGGCATTGCTTGGCGACCGCCGAGCGCGCGCCGTCCGCGCCGATCACCACGCGGGCGCGCACGCTCTCGATCGGCCCTCCGCGGCTGCGGCGGAAGGTGACGAGCGGGTGGCGCTCGCCGTCGCGCTCGATCTTCTCGAAGGTGGCGGTCAGGCGTTCGGCGCCCGAAAGCCGCGCCCGCTCGCGCAGCCACTCGTCGAACTCCTCGCGGTCGACCATGCCCACGTAACCGATCTCGCCCACCGGCATGTCGACCGCGCGGCCCGAAGGCGCGATCATGCGGGCCGAACGCGCCTTGGCGACCAGCAGGCCTTGCGGAATGTCGAAATCGGCGAGCAGGCGCGGCGGCACCGCGCCGCCGCAGGGCTTGATCCGCCCCCCGCGCTCGATCAGCAGCACCGAATGACCGGCCAGCGCCAGATCGGTCGCAGCGGTCGCGCCCGAGGGCCCACCGCCGATCACCACCGCGTCATAGATAGTGTGGTTCATGCGAACTGCTCCCTCTTTCCTTGCGCTGCGCTGGCCCGGATCGCGCCTGCGCCCGTTGCCTTGACCGCGAGCAGACCCGCCCAGACGAAGGCCGCTGCCTCCACCGCAAACACCAGCTGGAAGGCCGCGCCGACCTCGCCCAGAGCAGCGCGCGCCAGATCGAGCCCGACCGCGCCGAGCAGGCCGCCGAGTCCGAAGGCGATCGCCTGGCTGGCGCCCCACACGCCCATGCGCACGCCCTCGCGCGTGGTCTCGCCGGCGCCGGCCAGGCCCATCATCGAGCCGATCGCCGCGACCGCGAAGACCCCGTTGCCGAAGCCCAGTACGAAAAGGTTGAGCGCGAAGGGCCACGGCGGCCCGCTGATCGCCGCGAGCCCGAGCGCACCGAGCGCCGCGCCCGAAGCAAGGCAGCCGCCTACCACCCAGGGGCGCAGGGACCCGGCCGAGCGCGCCGAGAAGGCGCTCCCGCCCACCCCGGCAACGATCATGCCGATCAGGATCCCGCCCTGGTGGAACTGGCCGACGGTCCTGGTCGAATCCCCCGGCGCCATCCCGAAGACGAGGCCCGCAAAGGGCTCGAGGATCAGGTCCTGCATCGAAAAGGCGATCATCGAGACGAAGATGAAGATCGTGAAGCGCCGCGCGGCCGGCTCGCGCCAGATCTCGGCCAGCGCCGCGCGCAAGTCGGGGGCGGGCGCGTCGTCCTGGGCGTCACGGAAATGGCCCGCCTGCTTCTCGAGCCGGAAGGTCGCCAGGACGGTCACCGCAATCATCACCGCGGCAAGACCGCCTGCGACCTCGACCAGCCGCCCGGGGCTGTAGGGCTTCAGGAGCGTGCCGACCGTGATCGCCGAGGCGACGATGCCGCCGACCATCATGATCCACGTCACCGCGGCGGCGGCCGCGCGGCGCTGCGGGGCAACGCCGCTCGCCAGCAGCGCCAGCGCCGAGGTTCCGCCCGCGCCCACCCCTGCGCCGATCAGCGCATAAGCAACAACGGCGAGTGCGAAGGCGGGCGCGAAGTTGCTTTCCATCAAGAGCGTCGCCTGCGTCGCCAGCATGCCGCCGGCGGCGAGCACCACCAGCCCGCCGATGATCCACAGCGTGCGGCTGCCGCCCCCATTGACCGCAGATTTGTCCGAGGCATGGCCCCACAGCGGGCGGCACAGCTGCACCGCATAATGCCAGGCGACCAGCCCTGCCGGGATCGCCGCGGCGAGCTCCAGTTCGACCACCATGATGCGGTTGAGCACCGTCGTCGCCAGCATCACCAGCGCGCCGATCGCGGCCTGCACCAGCCCGATGCGGATGATCGCCAGCCAGCCGAAGCCCTGCTTCGCCGTCACCGCGGGCGAGGCGAGCGGGGCGTGCATCAGATGTGCCCTCCCAGGCCCAGCGCCGCTGCCAGCATCCCGAGCACATAAAGCGTGACACCCACGCCATTATACCATGGCGCATACTTTGCCGGGTCGCGCAGCAGGCGCGGCATAGCGGCGATCTGCGCGGCAAGCACGAAGGTCACCGCCGCAGCGGAGATCGCGTGGCCCCACACGGCAAGCAGCGCGATGACGACCACCTGCGCTGCCGCCATGGTGACACAGGCCAGCCGCGCGGCGCTGCTCACGCCAAGCACCACGGGAAGCGAGGTGAGCCCGGTCTGCCGGTCACCCTCGACCGCCTTGAAGTCGTTCAAGACCATGATCCCGTGCGCGCCGAGCGAATAGAGCACCATCACCGCGATCACGCGGGCAGAGGGCATCGCGCCGAGCATCACGGCCGCGCCGGTGAACCACGAGAGGCCCTCATAGGTCAGCCCGCACACCAGTGGCCCCAGCCAGCCATTCGCCTTGAAGCGCAGCGGCGGGGCGGAGTAGGCCCAGGCAAAGGCAAGGCCCACGAGGCCGGCGACGAACACGATCGGGCCGAGCAACCAGGCGACACTCGCCGAGATCAGGCTCGCGATGATTGCGATATAGAGCCCCCAGCGGCCCGGGATGCGGCCGGAGGGGATCGGTCGGTGGGGTTCGTTGATGGCATCGACGTGGCGGTCGAACCAGTCATTGACCGCCTGCGAGGTGCCGCACACCAGCGGTCCTGCCAGCAGCACGCCGCCCGCGACGAACCACCAGCGCCCATCCAGCCCCGTGCCCGCAGAGACCGCGCCGCACAAGAAGGCCCACATCGGCGGGAACCAGGTGATGGGTTTGAGCAATTCGAGCACATCGCGGGCGCGCGGCGTGCCGGTCCGGCGGCGGGCCGGGGTGGGCACGGTGCGAGTCGAAGGTACCGAGTGCTCCATGTTGTAAGGCTATGCCTGACAAAGGTAAGCGTCAAATTCTTTTGACACTATGAATCCGCCAAAGCCCGATTTTCGCGTTCAAAATCGTCAACACGGATGATCAATGTCACTTCGGGACATGTCAGGCAGCTTGACACACGGGCAATCAGAGAGCCTCGCAGCAGGGGCGGGACGATTGTGCGATGCCGCAGATGAGCGTGAAGCCGGGCGCGTCGGGCCCGGATCTGCGGGGCTACTCGCCGTCGCCGGCCAGATTGCCGAGCCCGTAGCGATGGAGCTTGGAATAGAGGCTTTGGCGCGAAAGGCCGAGGATTTCGGCGGCCGAGGCGCGGTTGTCCGAGGTGTAGCTCAGCGCCGCCTCGATGCACAGGCGCTCGATCAGATCGGTGCTCTCGCGCACGATGTCCTTGAGGCTCATCCGGCCGACAAGCTCGGTCAGCTGCTCGACCGAACGCGGCAGGTCTTGCGAGCCAGGCGGCAAATCGCGCAGCCGGCGGCCCACGGGGCGGATCACGAAGGCATAATAGCCATCCTCGCCCGAGGTGCGAACGGCCGACAATTCAACCGGTTCGCCTTCGATATCATGGCCAACACGCAGCACCGTGGCGACATTGCGCGCCGCGCCATGCTGGTCGATCTGGCCCTCGATCAGGTCGAGATCGATCCCCGGCCGGCCGATCGATTCCGAAAGGTGCCGCCCGCGCAGCTGGTCGACGCTCGCGGCCTGGAGCATCTCGACAAAGGCGGCATTGGCGGTGACGATCTCGAGATTGCTGTCCGCGACCACGAAAGCGTCGGGCATCTGGTCGACAAGCGCGAGAACGGGGGAAAACTCGCCTGCGGGGCGATCGGTCGCGGGGACCAGCCGCACCAGCAGGAACTGGCCGCGATCCTGGGTAAAGCCGTTGATGCTTGCCATGACCTCGCGCTGGCCGCGGGCGATGCGGATGCGCGCGGGGCTCACCGTGTCGGAGACCAGCGCCGCGCCGACGAGCGATTGCAGGGCCTCCTGCGCGCTCTTGTCGATGAAGGTCGCCAGCTTCTTGCCCGGCAGCCCGCCGGGGCGTGCGCCGACCAGCGCATGGGCCGAAGGGTTCGCCTCGCGGATCCGCAGCGTGCCCGCCTCGACGATCATCACCGGCTCGGTCGAACGCTCGAACAGCATGCGGTAGCGCGCCTCGAGCTGACGCATCCTGAGATAGTCGCGCTCGAGCGATTGCTGGACCTGAAGCAGGCGCTGCTGGAGCTTGCCCGCTTCGCGCAGGTCGCGGCCGAAGGCGATGCGGTGCTCGCCCCCGTTGACGCTGAGCACGGCATAGCGGATCGGCACGTCACCATCGCGCGAGGGGTGGTTCACCTGCCGCCAGTGCTGCACCTCGCCGCGCCGGGCGGCAGCAAGCATCTCCATGATCTTGGGGCGGGATTCGTCGGTGACGGTCTCGATCCAGTTGGTCCCGACCATGCCCGCAAAGCCCGGGAACTCGCGCGGATCGAAGGCCGCATCGAGGATCGTGCCGGTATCGTCGAGCACCAGGGTGATATCGCCCGCGACCATCGCCAGCTTCATCGCCGCATCGGCATCGAGCGTGTTGAACAGCTCGGCCGCCTTCCCGAACGGGTGCTTGCCTTCGATCGAGTGTTTGCGGGTGAGCATCTGGTCCGAACCTACCCGAGGTTCAGATCACGGGCAGCAGCAGTCTTCACCAGGCCATTCGCAAGCTCGAGCGCGGCAAGCGCGTCTGCCCCTGTGCCGTCGGCCCCAACTTCCATCACCATTCCGGGATTCTCGTTGATCATTCGTCCGCCGACAAGCACGATGATGTGGGGATTGGCGGACACGTTGCGCACCGCCTTGATGAGATTGCTTAAAGCGGCGCTAGGGCAATCGCGGGCGAGCGTCAATCCTAGCAGGTCGAAGGGCTGGCGGGCGAGGCGATCGAGCAGTTCGCGGCGTTCGGGCTTGACCAGCGCCTCGCTGCGCCAGCCGCCGCGGGCGAAGACCTCATCCAGCATCAACGTGCCGAAATTGTGGTGATCGCCCGGCATCGGCGAGAACAGCGCGGAAAACGGGAGCGCAAGGCCCGCAAGATCCACCGGCGAGCGCACCGCGACTTCCCGCATCACTTCCTGAAGACGCCACAAACCCATTGTGACATCGAGAAAATCGCACTCGTCATGTTCCCACATCTCGCCCAGCTTGCGGGCGGCGGGGGCAAGCAGATCGAGGCAGATGGTCTCGACGCTTGCGCCCTTGGCGATGAAGGCGTCGACCTCTTCGAGGAGGCTGGCAGCCTCGAGCCGGAGCGGGAGTTCGGCAAAGCGCGAGGCTTCGTCCGGGGCGATCGCGCGCAGCCGGCGCGGGCGGGCGGGGGCTGCGGTGGCGGAATGGGCCATCAACAGGCGCGGGATGATCTCGCTCTCGATGATGGTGTTGACGGTTTCGATCTGGTCGACCTGCCCCGTTGCCCGGCGTCGCACCGCTTCGAGCGGGGCTGCGATGACCCCGCGCAAGCCGGCGCCGAACATCCCTGATGCCTTGGACTCTCCCATACGTCAGACCCTCCCAGGTCGTGCGGACGAACCTTCCGCAGGAGGTAGTGACCGCCCCTCCAGGCGGCCCAGGCTCTGATCCCGAAAAGCCAGCGACTCCTATCTACGCCTTTTTCCGCAGGCTGGCAAACGACCTTACCCATGATAGGCGAGTCGTCAACAGAACTGAACGTCCAATTCAGTTGACACATAGGTTGGAAAGCGTAAATCTCCGAGTCTGAGAGAAAAGGCTAACGCAACATAATGACTCGGACGGATCAGGCATCCCCGGTCGAACCTGGAACCCCGGTGAAAGCCACGGTGAAGGGGGCGGGCCACGAGAGGAACAGCGCCCGCGCGCTCTACACCGCGGAAGAGCGGCAGCGTCGCGATGCATCGGTCTGGACGATCGTGCAGGGCGTCCTTGCGCCGGTCCAGTTTCTCGTCTTCCTCGTCAGCCTCGGCCTTGTCCTGCGCGCGCTGGCAACGGGCGAAGGCGCCTGGGCGGCGGACCTCTCGATCGTGGTCAAGACCCTCGTGCTCTACACCATCATGATCACCGGCTCGATCTGGGAAAAGGTGGTGTTCGGCAAATGGCTGTTCGCCCCCGCCTTTTTCTGGGAAGACGTGTTCTCGATGCTCGTGCTGGCCTTGCACAGCCTCTACCTCGTGATGCTGTTTGCCGGGATCGGCACGGTGGAGCAGCGCCTGCTGGTCGCGCTTGCGGGTTACTGCGCCTATGTCGTCAACGCGGGCCAGTTCCTGTGGAAGCTGCGCATGGCGCGGGCCGAAGGCGGTGCAGGCGCACAGGCGGTGCCGGCATGAGCGCGGCGGCGATCCTCGATGGCTGCGCGGCCGAGCTGGCCCGCCCGGCGGTGGAAGCCCAGCGCCCCATTCTGCGCGAACGCGGACAAAGGGAAGTGTTCTGCGGGCTGACCGGCATCATCTGGCTGCACCGCAAGATGCAGGACGCCTTCTTCCTCGTGGTCGGCTCGCGCACCTGCGCGCACCTCCTCCAGTCGGCGGCAGGCGTGATGATCTTTGCCGAGCCGCGCTTTGCCACCGCCATCATGGAAGAGCGCGATCTTGCCGGCATGGTCGATGCGCAGGACGAGCTCGACCGGGTGGTCAACCGCCTGCTCGAACGCCGCCCCGACATCAAGACGCTGTTCCTCGTCGGCTCGTGCCCCTCGGAAGTCATCAAGCTCGACCTCGCCAAGGCCGCCCAGCGTTTGGGCGCGGTGCACATGCCGCGGGTGCGCATCCTCAACTATTCGGGCAGCGGGATCGAGACGACCTTCACGCAAGGCGAGGACGCCTGCCTTGCCGCGCTGGTGCCGGTGATGCCTGCGCTTCCCGCCGGCAGTCCGGCCGAACTGCTGATCATCGGCAGCCTTCCCGATATCGTCGAGGACCAGTTCCTGCGGCTCTTCGCCGATCTCGGCATGACCCGCGTGGGCTGCCTGCCCGCCCGCAATGCCCGCGCGCTTCCCGCCGTGGGTCCCGACACCCGCTACCTCCTGGCCCAGCCATTCCTCGGCGAGACGGCGATGGCATTGGAAGGGCGCGGAGCCAGGCGGATCGAAGCGCTGTTTCCCTTCGGGGTCGAAGGCACCTCGGACTGGCTGCGCGCCGCCGCTGCCGCCTTCGGTGTCGATCCCGCGCTGACCGAGCAGGTGCTCGCCCCGGGCCGCGAGCGCGCGCGCATCGCGCTTGCGAAGCTGCGCCCCCAGCTCGAAGGCAAGCGGATCACGTTCCTGCCGGATTCGCAGCTCGAAGTCCCCCTCGCCCGCTATCTACAGGACGAGCTCGGCATGGAGCTGGTCGAGGTCGGTACGCCCTACTTGCACCGCGCGCACCTCGCCCGCGAGCTGGAAAGCTTCGGCCCCGATGTGCGCCTGTCCGAAGGCCAGCATGTCGAGCGCCAGCTTGACCGCGTGCGCGCCGACCGGCCCGACATCACGGTCTGCGGGCTCGGCCTTGCCAACCCGCTCGAGGGCGAGGGGCTGACCACCAAGTGGGCGATCGAACTCGTCTTCTCGCCGATCCACGGCTTCGACCAGGCCGCCGATCTCGCCGAACTCTTTGCCCGTCCCTTGCGGCGGCGCGATCTGCTGGAGGTCTAGGCCCATGCAGCTCGCCGTCTGGACCTATGAAGGCCCCCCGCATGTCGGCGCGATGCGCGTGGCAACCGCGATGGAGCAACTCCACTACGTGCTTCACGCGCCGCAGGGCGATACCTATGCGGACCTCCTGTTTACGATGATCGAACGGCGCGGCAAGCGCCCGCCGGTCACCTATACCACCTTCGAGGCGCGCGACCTCGGCAAGGACACCGCGCAGATTTTCCAGGACGCCGCGAGGGAAGCCGTCACCCGCTTCAACCCCCAGGCGATCATCGTCGGCGCGTCCTGCACCGCCGAGCTGATCCAGGACGATCCGGCGGGCCTTGCCGAAGCGATGGGCCTGCCGATCCCGGCGATCCCGCTCGAACTGCCGAGCTACCAGCGCAAGGAAAACTGGGGCGCGGCCGAGACCTTCTACCAGATCGTGCGGCACCTTGCCGACACCACGGTGACGCGTGCCCCGCGTGAAGGCCGCAAGGCCCGCGCCAATATCCTCGGCCCCTGCGCGCTTGGCTTCCGCCACCGCGACGATCTGGTCGAGATCAGGAAGATTCTCTGCCTGCTGGATGTCGAGATCAACCTCGTCGCCCCGCTGGGCGCCACCCCGCAGGACATCGCGAGGATCGGCCATGCCGACTTCAACATCGTCCTCTACCCTGAAATCGCAGATGAGGCCGCCCGCTGGCTTGAGCGCACTTTCGCTCAACCCTGTGTGCGGACCATCCCTATCGGCGTGGGAGCAACTCGCTCTTTCATTGCCGACGTCGCCGAGCTGGCAGGTGCAGATCCCACGCCTGCCCTCGGCGACACCTCTTCCCGGCTCCCGTGGTGGAGCCGATCCGTCGATTCGACCTACCTCACGGGCAAGCGCGTCTTCATCTTCGGCGATGCGACCCACGCGGTCGCCGCCGCCCGGATCGCGCGCGAGGAGCTGGGCTTCGAGGTGTGTGGCCTCGGCTGCTACAACCGCGAATTCGCCCGCGAGATCAGGGCCGAGGCCGCGGCTTGCGGGGTCGAGCCGCTGATCACCGACGATCACCTCGCGGTCGAGGACGCGATTGCCGCTGCCTGCCCGGAACTGGTGCTCGGCACGCAGATGGAACGGCACATCGCCAAGCGCTTCGGCCTGCCCTGCGCGGTCATCTCCGCGCCGGTCCACGTGCAGGATTTCCCCGCGCGCCACTCGCCCCAGATGGGCTTCGAGGGCGCGAACGTGATCTTCGACACCTGGGTCCACCCGCTGGTGATGGGGCTGGAGGAACACCTCCTCACCATGTTCCGCGAGGATTTCGAGTTCTCCGACGAGGCAGGCGCATCGCACCACGCTGCGCATAGCCCGCGCAAGGCGCCGGTGGCCGATGCAGTTTCCGAGGCCCCGGTCGCGGATATCCCCGCGCCCGCCATGGCGGACGAACCCGGCTCTCTGTGGACCGCCGAGGCCGAGCGCGAGCTGAAAAAAATCCCCTTCTTCGTGCGCGGCAAGGCGCGCCGCAACACCGAGAATTTCGCCGCTGCCGAAGGGCGCCGCCAGATCGATCTCGAAACGCTCTACGATGCCAAGGCGCATTATGCACGGTAGTGTGCCCTCCGCTTCCTCGGTGAACCCGCAGGCCCCCGTCAGGGTGGTGATCGTCACGCTCGACAATCACCTCAAAGGCGCGGTCGACCGGGCCGAGGCGGCGCTGGCCAGGGAAGGTATCGACCTCAGCCTGCACGCCGCGAGCGAGTGGGGCAGCAATGCCGGCGACCTCGCAGCGGTCAGATCCGCCATCGCCAGCGCCGACATCGTCATCGCCACGATGCTGTTCCTCGACGATCACATCCGCATGGTCCTCCCCGATCTCGAAGCGCGGCGCGAGGATTGCGACGCGATGGTCTGCCTGATGAGCGCGGGCGAGGTGGTGCGCCTCACCAAGATGGGCGGCTACCGGATGGACGCGCCGGCCAAGGGGCCGCTCGCCCTGCTCAAGCGGCTGCGTGGTTCCTCGGGCAAGGACGGCAAGCCCAATTCGGGCGCAGGGCAGATGAAGATGCTGCGCCGCCTGCCCAAGATCCTGCGCTTCATTCCCGGCACCGCGCAGGACGTGCGCGCCTATTTCCTCACCCTGCAATACTGGCTCGCGGGCTCGGACGAGAACGTGGTGGCGATGGTGCGCGCGCTGATCGACCGTTATGCGGCCGGCGCGCGGATGTATCGCCGCGGCATCACCAAGGCCGACGCCCCGCTCGAATATCCCGAGACCGGGGTGTATCATCCGGCGACGCAGCAACGCATCTCGGAAAGCCTGCGCCTGCTGCCTGCAAGCAAGGGCCGCGAGGGCACCGTGGGCCTGATCCTGCTGCGCTCCTACCTCCTTGGCCGCGACTGCGCGCATTATGACGGCGCGATTGCCGCTTTCGAGGCAGCGGGCCTCAAGGTCGTTCCGGTCTTCGCCGCAGGCCTCGACGCGCGCCCGGCGATCGAGAAATTCTTCCTCGGCCCCGATGGCCGCCCGACGGTCGATGCGATCGTCAACCTCACCGGCTTCAGCCTGGTCGGCGGCCCCGCCTATTCCGACGCACAGGCGGCGCGCGCAATGCTGGGCGGGCTCGACCTGCCCTATCTTGCCGCCCACGCGATCGAGTTCCAGACCATCGAGGACTGGGCGCACCGTCCGCAGGGGCTGCTGCCGCTCGAATCCACCATGATGGTCGCCCTTCCCGAGCTTGACGGCTCGACTGTCCCGCACGTGTTTGGCGGACGCGCGGGACAGTCGGGGACAGGCTGTTCTGGCTGCGAGCGGCGCTGTCCGCGCCCGCAATCGCACGAGGCGCGGCCGATGCAGGCCTGCCCCGAACGTGCCGAGGCGCTCGCCGCCAAGACGCTGAAGCTGATCCGCCTGCGCCGCGCCGAGCGTGCGAGCCGCAAGCTCGCCATCGTCGTCTTCAACTTCCCGCCCAATGCCGGCGCGACCGGCACGGCGGCCTTCATGGCGGTGCACGAAAGCCTCTACGCCACCCTCGGGCGCCTCGCGGCCGAGGGCTACCAGGTCGAAGTCCCCGAAAGCCTCGATGCGATGCGCGTGAGCCTGCTCGAAGGCAACCGCGAGCGGTTCGGCAGCGACGCCAATGTCGCCCACCGCATCCCTGCCGACGAACACGTCCGGCGCGAGCCGCACCTTGCCGAGATCGAGGCTGCCTGGGGCCCGGCGCCCGGCAAGCAGCTTGCGGACGGCGGGCATATCCTCGTTCAGGGCGCGCACTTCGGGAACGTTTTCGTCGGCGTCCAGCCGGGCTTCGGCTACGAGGGCGATCCGATGCGGCTGCTGTTCGAGGGCACTTTCGCGCCGACCCACGCCTTCAGTGCCTTCTACCGCTTCATCCGAGAGGATTTCGGCGCCCATGCCGTGCTGCATTTCGGCACCCACGGCGCGCTCGAATTCATGCCCGGCAAGCAGGCGGGGATGAGCGGCAAGTGCTGGCCCGACCGCCTGATCGGCGACACGCCCAATTTCTACCTCTACGCCGCCAACAACCCGTCCGAAGGGATGCTGGCCAAGCGCCGCTCGGGCGCGACGCTCATCAGCTACCTCACCCCGCCGCTGGCGCAGGCCGGGCTCTACAAGGGCCTCGGCGAGCTGAAGGCGAGTGTCGAGCGCTGGCGGGCCACGATTGACGATGCCGACCATGCCGGCGAGCGCGCTGATCTGGCCGCATTGATCGCCGACCAGTGCGCTGGGCTCGACATCACCTATGCCGAGATCGGCGAGCTTCCCGCGCGGCTCTACGAGATGGAGCAGGCGCTGATCCCGCACGGCCTTCATGTCTTCGGCCGCAACCCTTCGGGCGCGGAGCGCGAGGACGTGCTCGACGCGATGATGGAAGCGGGCAGCCACGATGGCCCGACGCCTGACCGCGCACGCCTTGCTGCAAGGCTTGATTCCTCGGACGAGATGGCCGCGCTGATCCACGCATTGGATGGCGGCTACGTTGCGCCCGCCCCCGGCGGCGATGTGGTGGTGAACCCCGATGTGCTGCCTACCGGGCGCAACATCCACGGCTTCGACCCCTTCCTCATCCCCTCGCCCTTCGCCTGCCGGATGGGCAGCGAGCAGGCCGAAGAGCTGATCGCGCGCCATGTCAACGGCGGCCAGCCCTTCCCCGAAAGCATCGCGATGGTGTTGTGGGGCACCGACAACATGAAGTCCGAAGGCGTCCAGATCGCGCAGGCGATGACGCTGATGGGCGCGCGCCCGCGCCGCGACACCTATGGTCGCCTCGCGGGCGCGGAGCTGATCCCGCTCGCAGAGCTCGGCCGCCCGCGGATCGATGTGGTGGTGACGCTTTCGGGCATCTTCCGCGACCTGCTGCCGATGCAGACCAAAATGCTCGCCGAAGCCGCCTTGCTGGCAAGCCGCGCGCTGGAGCCCGAGGAAGCGAACTTCATCCGCAAGCACACCCTCATTGCGATGGACAAGCACGGCTGCGATCTCGAAACGGCGGCGCTGCGGGTCTTCTCCAATGCCGAAGGGGCCTACGGCGCCAACGTCAACCAGATGATCGAGGGCGGTGTCTGGGCCGATCCCGACGAACTGGCCAATGCCTTCGAGAGCAACAAGGGCTTTGCCTATGGTGTCTCGGGCAAGCCGGTGCAGCAGCGCGAACTGCTCCAGAGCGCGCTGGGCACGGTCGATTTCACCTACCAGAACCTCGAGAGCATCGAGCTCGGCATCAACGATGTCGACCAGTATGTCGATGGCCTGGGCGGCGTGACCCGTTCGGTCGCGCGGGCCAAGGGCGCCGAAACGCCGGTCTACATCCTCGATGCGACCCGCGGCAGCACCAAGGTGCGCACGCTTTCCGAACAGATCGACCTCGAGGCGCGCACCCGCACCCTCAATCCCAAGTGGTTCGAGGGCCTGCTCGAACACGGCTATGAAGGCGTGCGCCAGATCGAAGGACACGTGACCAGCACGCTGGGCTGGTCGGCCACCACCGGCCAGGTCGCGCCGTGGGTCTACCAGAAAATTTCCGAGACCTTCGTGCTCGATGCCGAAATGCGCCGGCGGTTGTCGCAGCTCAATCCCAAGAGTGCCGGGCGCGTGGCTGGGCGACTGCTCGAAGCCTGCGACCGCAATCTGTGGGCCCCTGACGAAGCGACGCTTGCCGCCTTGCGCGAAGCCAATGACGAGCTGGAGGACCGCCTCGAAGGCGTGTTCCCGGCTGAATGACCAAGGGATAGACCAAGATGAACCTGCACAACCCCCGCTCTGCCTTCACCCCGCCCGATGGCGAAGGCTCGGTGCAGGTCGCGCTCGACCCGGCCGACAAGATCAAGGGCGCCAAGGTCTTTGCGGTCTATGGCAAGGGCGGGATCGGCAAATCGACCACCTCGTCGAACCTGTCGGCGGCCTTCTCGAAGCTCGGCCACCGCGTGCTCCAGATCGGCTGCGATCCCAAGCATGATTCGACCTTCACCCTCACCAAGAAGCTGATGCCGACGGTGATCGACGTGCTCGAGACGGTCGAATTCCATGCCGAGGAACTGCGGCCCGAGGACTACATGTTCGAAGGCTATAACGGCGTGATGTGCGTCGAGGCCGGCGGGCCTCCGGCGGGCACCGGCTGCGGCGGCTATGTCGTGGGCCAGACGGTCAAACTCTTGAAACAGCACCACCTTCTCGAAGAGACCGATGTGGTGATCTTCGACGTGCTGGGCGATGTGGTGTGCGGCGGGTTTGCCGCACCCTTGCAGCATGCCGAACGCGCGCTGGTGGTGGCCGCCAATGATTTCGACAGCATCTTCGCAATGAACCGCATTGTCGCGGCGATCGGCGCCAAGTCCAAGAACTACGATGTGCGCCTTGCAGGCGTCGTCGCCAACCGCAGCCGCGAGACCGACGAGATCGACCGCTTCTGCGACAAGATCGGGATGCAGCGCCTCGCCCACTTCAAGGATGTCGATGCGATCCGCCGCTCGCGCCTCAAGAAATGCACCTTGTTCGAGATGGGCGATGATCCCGAGGTGATCGCGGCGCAGGACGAGTATCTGCGCCTTGCCGCGATGCTGTGGGCCGGCGTCGATCCCTCCACGGCCCAACCGATGAAGGACCGCGACATCTTCGATTTCCTGGGGTTCGAGTGATGGCGACCCGCAACCCTTCCGAATATGACGACCGCCGCGAGGCGCTGGCGACCTATTTCGACAGCACTGCGCGTCAGGCGTGGATCGACCTCACCTCGGACACCAAGGTCTCGGGCATCCGCGCCACGGTGCGCGCGGGGCGCGATGCGATGCGCAGCCTCCTGATGGGCTGGCTGCCGACCGACCTGAGGCGCACGCGTCTCCTCGATGCGGGCTGCGGCACGGGCTCGCTCGCGGTCGCGGCGGCCTGCCGCGGCGCGGAAGTGACCGGCATCGATATCGCCGCCGGCCTCGTCGAAGTCGCCCGCCAGCGCACGCCGTCATTCATCGGCCACGGACGGATTCATTGGCGTTCGGGCGACATGCTCGATCCCGAGCTCGGCACCTTTGCCCATGTGGTCGCGATGGATTCGCTGATCCATTACGAGCCCGAGGATCTGGTCGCCGCCCTCGCCAAGCTGGCGCAGCGCACCACCGGCTCGATCCTCTTCACCTTCGCCCCGCGCACCACGCTGCTCGCCGCGATGCACACGGTCGGCAAGGCCTTCCCCAAGTCCGACCGTTCGCCCGCCATCGTGCCGGTGGCCGAAGGCGAGCTGCGCGAGCGGCTGGCGCGCCTCAATGGCTGGAGCATCGGCCGCAGCCAGCGCATCTCGTCCGGATTCTATACCTCGCAGGCGCTGGAACTGGTGCGGCACGGATGAACCGCCCCGCTCGCCCCGATGCTCCGCAGAGCTTTGCCGAACTGCTGTTCCGGCTGCTGCCCTTTGCGGACGCGGCGAGTGTCGATCTGCCCCTGCCGCGCCTGTTGCGCCTGTCGCTGTTCCAGTTCAGCGTCGGCATGGCGACGGTGCTTTTGAACGGCACATTGAACCGCGTGATGGTGGTCGAGCTCGGCACGCCGACCTGGCTGGTCGCGCTGCTGATCGCGGTGCCGCTGCTCGCAGCGCCGTTCCGCGCGCTGATCGGCCACAAGTCCGACACCCACCGCTCGGTGCTCGGCTGGCGGCGGGTACCCTATATCTGGTTCGGCTCGCTGATGCAGTTCGGCGGCCTGGCGATCATGCCCTTCGCGCTGCTGTTGCTGAAGGGCGAGGAGAACTTCACGCTCGGCATGGTCGCGGCGGCGGCAGCCTTCCTGCTGACCGGCGTGGGCTTCCACACCACCCAGACCGCAGGTCTCGCGCTGGTCGCCGACCTTGCGCCCGAAGACAAGCGGCCGCGCGCGGTGGCGCTGCATTACGTGATGCTGCTGGTCGGCATGATGTTCTCGGCCTTCGTGATCGGCGGCGTGCTGGCGGATTTCTCGAACACCAAGCTGGTGCAGGTGATCCAGGGCTGCGCCGTGCTGACGGTCATCCTCAACACCGTCGCGATCTGGAAACAGGAAGCGCGCAACCCGCGCTTGACCAAGGGCCTCCAGCCCGGCGCACCCACCTTTTCGCAGCTGTGGCACGATTTCGTGAAGAGCGGGCGCAATGCCCGCCTGCTGACCGCGATCGGGATCGGCGCGGCGGGATTTGCGATGCAGGACGCGCTGCTCGAACCCTATGGCGGCGAGATTCTCGGCCTGTCGGTCGGGGCGACCACCGGGCTGACCGGCGCATGGGCGCTGGGATCGCTGCTGGGCTTCATGCTGTCGGGCCGGGCGCTGGCGCGCGGGTGGGACCCGCTGCGGCTGGCGGGCGCTGGCCTCGTGGTCGGGATCAACGCCTTCCTCGTCGTGCTCTTCGCCGGGCCCTTCGCTGCGCCGCTGATGCTTTATGCCGGCGCGCTCGGGATCGGGGTCGGGCTGGGGCTGTTTTCGGTCGGCACGCTGATGGAGGCGATGAACATCGCCGATGGCGAGACCGCCGGCCTTGCGCTGGGCGCATGGGGCGCGGTGCAGG
The DNA here is from genome assembly GCF_000331285.1 of Porphyrobacter sp. AAP82. GTDB lineage: Bacteria > Pseudomonadota > Alphaproteobacteria > Sphingomonadales > Sphingomonadaceae > Erythrobacter. Next base: position 61,944 of record NZ_ANFX01000016.1, read on the forward strand.
CGACCTGCGCAGGCCTCGGCATTGCGGTCGGCGGGCTCCTGCGCGACGCGGTCGCCGCGCTTGTGCAAAGCCACGATGCCGCCGCCACGATGGCGATGCGGGCCACCGGCTATGGCACTGTCTACATTCTCGAAATCGCGCTGCTCCTGGCCGGCCTTGCCGCCATCGGGCCCCTTGTGGGCTACCAGCGCCAACCTGCCTCGGGGGAAGGGGATCCCCTCGCGCGGCCGTTCGGACTTGCGGAGTTTCCGACATGAATACCCGTGCCCGCCTGACAATCCCGTCCCTTTGCCCCGGCTTCGCCTCAGCCGGGCTCTTCCATGAGAGGAATATGAAATGAATGCTGCCTATATCGTCGGCACCTTCGATGTTGCCGAACTCGCCTTCCTGCTGTTCTTCGGCTTCTTCGTTGCGCTGGTCTTCTATCTCAACAAGGAAAGCCGCCGCGAGGGCTACCCGCTCGAAGACGAGGTGACCGGCACGGTCGAGCCCGACACCCGCCTGTTCGATGGCGCCAAGAAGAGCTTCCCGCTCCCCCATGGCCGCGGCACCTATGTGCCCGAGGACGTCGCGCGCGACGATGTGAACGTGCCTGCGGTCCAGGCCTTCCGCGCCGGCGGCGCGCCCTGGGTCCCGACCGGGGATGCCATGGCCGACGGCATGGGCCCGGCTGCCTTCGCCAACCGCGCGAAGTATCCCGATCTCACCTTCGACGGCCGCCCGCGCATCGTGCCGATCGCGCAGAGCCACGAGCTGGCGATCGCCCCCAATGATCCGCAGCTCGTCGGCTACCCCGTGGTCGCAGCCGATGGCGTCACCGTCGGCACGGTCACCGACATCTGGGTCGACCAGGCCGAGCACATGGTCCGCTATCTCGAAGTCGAGACGACCGGCGGCAAGAAGGTGCTCGCGCCGATGAACGTCGCGGTGGTCCACGGCAACAGCCTGCTTGCCAAGATCCTGCCGACCACCAGCGACGAGAAGCAATTCGTCGAGATCGACGCGATCACCGCCGCGCAGTTCGACGGCGTTCCCGCGCTCGAGACCGCCGGCACGATCACCCGCTACGAGGAAGATCGCATCCAGGCCTATTTCGGCGGGGGCTACATGTATGCGACGCCGGAAAGGTCGGAAGCATGGATCTGACAGCTGAGGCAAAGGTGACGGCAGCAGCGCGGGCAGCGGCGGAAACGCCGCTGCCCGCCGGCGGCTTCGATCACTCGGCGCTCGAAAATGACGGCCCCAAGGCCTTCGGTGACCGCATGGGCACCCCGCAGAGCGACGAGCGGGTGCTGTGGAAGGGCCGTCCGCAGCTCGGCCTGCTGGCGCGCACCGCGTTCCATGGCCGCAGCGCCGGCGCCTATATGGCAGCGCTGGTGGTGGTCGCCCTGGTGCTGGGCCGCAATGATGCCGCGATCGTCGCGGCGCTGCTTGGGGTGGCGCTCGCCGCGATCCTGCACCTGCTCGCCTGGGCGAGTGCGCGCTCGACGCTCTACATCCTCACCGACCAGCGCCTCATCATGCGCATCGGCATCGCGATCGAGACGCGGGTGAATATTCCGCTGAAGCAGATCACCGCCGCGCATCTCGCGGTGCTGACCAAAGACGGCCACGGCGATATCGCCTTCGAACTGGCCGGCGAACGCCTGCTCGGCACGCTGCTGCTGTGGCCGCATGTGCGCCCCTGGCACTATGCCATGCCGCAGCCGATGCTGCGCTCGGTGCCCGATGCCGCAGCGCTCGCGCAGATGATCGCCGAGGCCCGCGCACGGTTCGGCGCGATCGAACGCAATTTGAGCGAGATCAAGGAAGCCGCTCCCGCCGGCGGGCAGACCGCAGGCGCGGGCATGCCCGTGCCCCCGCGCCTTGCCCCGGTCATGGCCCGCGGCGAGCCGGGTCTGGAAGGAGCCCCCGCATGATCGTTCGCGAATACGAGAAGGACGAGATCACCGTCCACCGCGCACCGCTGATCCTGATGGGCGGGATCATCGCCATCTCGCTGGTGCTGACCGCATCCGTGACGCTGGGCTTCGTGCCCAAGCAGTCGGTCCCCGCCGAAGCGCGCGCTGCCGCCGGGATCGGCGCGGCGCAGGTGCGCAGTCTCAAGTTCTTCGACGAGCCCGACGGCACCGTGCGTGTCGAGGACGGCGCCAGCCGCGAAGTGCTCGCCCGCTTCGGCGAGGGCGAAGGCGGCTTCATCCGCGCCACCGTGCGCAGCCTCGTCCACCAGCGCCGCATCCGCAATATCGGCCCCGAGGTCGCCTTCACTCTCACCGAATGGGAGAACGGCAATCTCACCCTCGCCGATCCGGTGACGGGCCGCAGCGTCGAGGTCAGCTCGTTCGGGCCGGACAACCGCGCGGTCTACCAGAACCTGCTGCCGGCCAAGGGGGGCGCCCGCTGATGGCGCTCGCCTTCCTCACCTCGGAGAGCTTCGAGACCCCCTGCACGATCACGGTCGAGCAGAGTTCGGAAGCCTTCCACGCCCATGTCGAACTCGCCGAGACCATCGCGATCGAGCCGGGCGACAAGGTCCGCGTCCACGGCGCACCGATCCAGATCCCGTTCGGCACCCGGCAGGTGTTCGAACGCCGCGCCACGGTGACCCGCGCCAGCCCGCTGATGCGCGCCCTCACACGGGCGGCGGCCTATTTCGATCTCGCCGAACTCTACGAAGTCAGCTTCAACGCCGGGAGGATCAAATGAACGCCTACAAGCCGATGACCAGCGAAGAGGCGATGGCGCTGGCGACGCAGGACACGATGCTGACCCCGCGCTTCTACACCACCGATTTCGAGGCGCTCGACGCGATCGACGTCTCGCCCGTGCGGGCTGAATGGGACCAGCTGATTGCCGACATGGTGGGCGATCCCAACAAGCTCCACTTCAAGCACACCGACGCCTTCAAGGGCGTGATCGAGGGGCTGGAGCCGTCGCTCAGGCAGGAATTCACCGATTTCCTCGTCAGCTCGATGACGAGCGAGTTTTCGGGCTGCGTACTCTATGCCGAAATCGCCCGGCGCACCAGGAACCCCGACGTCAAGCAGCTGTTCCGCCTGCTCGCCCGCGACGAGAGCCGCCATGCCGGTTTCATCAACGAAAGCCTCAAGGATGCCGGCATCGGCGTCGATCTGGGCTATCTGACGAAGACCAAGAAATACACCTACTTCAAGCCCAAGTTCATCTTCTACGCGGTCTATCTGTCGGAGAAGATCGGCTACGCGCGCTACATCACCATCTTCCGGCACCTGGCGCGCAACCCGCAATACAGGTTCCATCCGATCTTCGACTGGTTCGAGGAATGGTGCAACGACGAGTTCCGCCATGGCGAGGCCTTCGCCATGCTGCTGCGCGCGGACCCCAAGCTGCTCGAAGGCGCCAACAAGCTGTGGGTGCGCTTCTTCCTGCTGTCGGTCTACGCGACGATGTATGTGCGCGATCACAACCGCCCGGTGTTCCACGCCGCATTGGGCGTCGATCCGACCGAGTATGACTACAAGGTCTTCGCGATCACCAACCAGATCGCCCGCCAGGTCTTCCCGGTCGAGCTCGACATCGATCATCCCGCTTTCCGCCGCCAGATGGAGAAACTGCGCCTTGCCGCCGAGCGCATCGAGGATGGCAAGGCGAAGGGCGGCATCGGCGGGATGCTGGCGCGCGCCTCGGGCATGGCGGGCGCGGGCCTCGCCTTTGCCCGCATGTATCTGATGTCGCCCAAGCCCAACGCGCTCCCCCGTTCGATCCGGCTGCAACCGGCATGGTGAGCTGGAGCGGCCATGTTGTGCCGTTCATGGTGACGGTGGCGATCTGGTTTGTCGCGACCGGGCTGATTGCCTGGGCCGACAACCGTGAACGCGCCACCTTCTTGCGCTCATTGCTGGTGGGGAGCGTGGCGGGGATTGCCGGGCTGCTGGTGATCCTCCTCTCCTCGCTCTCGGTCGAGGTGTGGGCGGTGTATCTGTCCTTCATTGGCGCGCTGATGGTTTGGGGGTGGCACGAACTCTCCTTTCTGACCGGAGCCTCCGCCGGCCCGCGCCGCGGCCCCGCCGACCCCTCGCTCACCGGCCTCGCCCGCTTCCGCCAGGCCGCCGCAACCGTGATGCACCACGAGGTCGCGCTGGCGGTGACGGCGCTGCTGCTGATCTCGCTCTCGTGGGACGTCCCCAACCAGATCGGCGCGACGGTGTTCGTGCTGATGTTCGGGATGCGGCTGATCTCGAAGATAAACCTCTTCGTCGGCGTGCCCAACTCGACCTCCGAGATGCTCCCCGACCAGCTTGCCTACCTCAAGACCTATTTCGGCCCCAACCGGCCCACACTGCTGCTTGCCGCCTCGCTCGCGGGGATCGCGGCGGTGACGGCGTGGTTCGCGCAAGTCGCGCTCGCCGCACCCGTGGGCAGCGCCGCGATGGTGGGCGCGAGCCTGCTGACCACGCTCGCGCTGCTGGGCGTGCTCGAACACCTGTTTCTCGCCCTCCCATTCCGTGACGGGATGCTGTGGGGCTGGGCCATGCCGAACAAGCGCCGCGCCGCGGCTGCGACACAACGAGATTGACGACAATGACGACGACAGAGGGAATGCGCATGGATTTCGAAGCCTTTTTCGCAGGCGAGCTGGACGCCGTGCGCGCCGATGGCCGCTACCGGGTGTTCACCGACATCAAGCGCCATCGCGGCCGCTTCCCCCACGCCACCCGCTTCGTCGAGAACGAGACGCAGGCAGTGACCGTGTGGTGCTCGAACGATTATCTCGGCATGGGCCAGCACCCCGCGGTGCTCGAAGCGATGCACCACTGCCTCGACGAATGCGGCGCGGGCGCGGGCGGCACGCGCAACATCTCGGGCACCAACCACTACCATGTGGAACTCGAAGCCGAACTCGCCGACCTCCACGGCAAGGAAGCCGCGCTGCTGTTCACCTCCGGCTACGTCTCGAACTGGGCGGGCCTCGGCACGCTGGCAAGCAAGATCCCGGGCTGCGTCGTGTTCTCGGACGCCTTGAACCACGCCTCGATGATCGAAGGCATCCGCCACTCCCGCGCGCCCTACAAGGTGTTCCGCCACAATGATGCGGCGCACCTTGACGAGCTGCTGTCGATGTATGGCCCCGAAGTCCCCAAGCTGGTCGCCTTCGAAAGCGTCTATTCGATGGACGGCGACATCGCCCCCATCGCCGACATCCTCGACGTGTGCGAGAAGCACGGCGCGATGAGCTATATCGACGAAGTCCACGCCGTCGGCCTCTACGGCCCGCGCGGCGGCGGGGTGGCCGAACGCGAAGGCCTGATGGACCGCATCACCGTGATCGAAGGCACGCTCGGCAAGGCTTACGGCGTGATGGGCGGCTATATCGCGGCTTCGACCAACCTCGTCGATTTCGTGAGGAGCTTTGCCAGCGGCTTCATCTTCTCGACCGCCCTGCCCCCCGCCATCGCGGCAGGCGCAGCGGCGAGCATCCGCCACCTGAAAACCTCAAGCGCCGAGCGCGAGCTTCAGCAGAAGCGCGTGGCGCAAGTCCGCCGCGCGCTCGACATCATGGGCATCCCGCACTTGGACAACCCGAGCCATATCATCCCGGTGATGGTCGGCGACGCCAAGAAGTGCAAGATGATCAGCGACTGGCTGATGGACAACCACGGCATCTATGTGCAGCCGATCAACTATCCGACCGTCCCTGTCGGCACCGAGCGTCTGCGCGTCACGCCCTCGCCGGTGCATTCGGATGGCGACATCGACCGGCTGATCAAGGCGCTGTCCGAGATCTGGTCGCATTGCGAACTGGCGCGGATGGAACAGGCCGCCTGAGCCTTCCCGACTGCCAGGATTACCGGCTCTCCCTTGGACGGGAGTGAGGGCGGCCGCCTTTGGGGGAAGGCGGCTGCCCTCTTTGCTTGGGCGACGCGGCGCTACCGCGCTTCCAGCTCGCGCAGACTGCGGCCTTGCGTTTCGCGGCCGAACCACGCGATCAGGCTGGCCGAGACCACCGTCGGCACCAGCAGCGTGACCGCCGCGCCCACCAGCGTCGGCGCAAAGCCCGCGAGCGCGGCGACCTGCACCGCGACCCCGCCGAACTTGCTGCTCCCGGCCACAAGCCCGGTTGCCCGCCCCCGTGTGCCGAGGGGATAATTCTCCGCCGTATAGGGCAGCAGCACCGCGATCGTGCCGTTGGTGCCGACAATCAGCACCGCGATGACCGCGACCAGCAGCGGCTCCCAGCTCAGCACCGCAGGCGGCAAAAGCGCACCCACGAGGCCGATGACGGTGAGGCCGACGGTGCCCACCAGCGTCCACTTGCTGCTGCGCCGCGCGTAGAAATAGGCGGCGAGCAGGATCGTGGGCAGGGCCAGCAGCGAGGATTTGGCGAGGATCCCGCTCGCCACCGCGGCGCTGTAGCCGCGCGCCTGGAGATCGGAGGGCAGCCACAGCAGCAGCCCGAAATTGACGAAGCTCCAGCACAGCGCGGTCGTCACCAGCGCGGCGGTGATGCGGCTGTGATCGGCCGCGGCGGGTGCGTCGGTGGGGGCGGATGGCGCCCGCGGCTTGGGCACCAAGCCGAAGCGCTGCTGCATCCGCGCGAGTTCCGCCAAGCGGCCGCGTTCGGCGAGGAAGCGCGGTGTCTCGGGAATGAAGCGGGCCAAGGCGAGCAGCAGCAGCCCGCTTGGGAAGCCCTGGAGCCACAGCGCACGCCAGCCGTAGACCGGTTCGAGCACATAGGCCGCGCCGCTCGCTGCGAGGTAGCCGCCCACCAGACCCGTGCCGCCGACCAGCACCAGCACCCAGCTGCGATGGCGCGGCGGCATGACTTCGGCAAGCAGCGTGTAGATCACCGGCAGCATTCCTCCGGCAGACACGCCCATCAGGAAGCACATCACAAGGTTCCACACGAAGGCCGGCATCGCGCCGCAAATCGCGGTCGAGACGAACAGGATGGTCGAAAGCAGGATCGAGACCCGCCGGCCATAGACATCGGCAAGCCAGCCCCACAGGAACGAGCCGACCGTCGTGCCGGTCAGCGCGACCAGCGGCAGCAGCGCGGCCTCGGTCTTGGCGATCCCGTATTCAGCGGAAAGCCCCGGCAATACGAAGCCGAGCGTCGCGGGCTTCATCACGTCGATCACGAGGCCGAGCGTCAGCACCAGCAGGGTTGCCGCGTGCCAGCGGCCGAGCGGCGTGCTGTCGGGCGCCTCGTAGTCGGTCTCCGCAGGGTCGCCGTGCTGGCCACGCCCCTTGGGCAGCGCACCGAAGCAGGCAAGCGGCACGCCCGCCGCGATCAGCGCCATGCCCAGCCACATGCCGCCATCCATCGGCATGCCGTTGAGATGGTTGCCCATGGAATGGGCCATCGCCAGCATCGGCAAATGCAGCAACACGCCCGCGCTGATCGCCGCGCACCCCGCCCAGAAGAACGCCGCGCGCTCCCCGATGATCGATATCCGTTCCGCTGCTGTCATCATGGCCGAGGCCTAGGGAGAACCTTTCGTACAGGCAAGCTACGCCGGCAGGGCGACTGCCGTGCTTGCGGGGGCCGCGTGCCGACTGACTTGCCGCGCCCCCGGCCTCACTTCACCGGAATGAACCGCACAGCCACCCCGCCCGAAGCCGCAAGGTGCACCGCAAAGGTATCGCCGCCGGTCACCACCTTTTCCTCGATCACGATGTCATAGGGGTTGTAGTCCCAATGCGCGTGGGGCCCGTCGCGGTAGATCTGGGCGCGGTATTTCTTGCCCGGTTCGAGAAAGGAGAGCGCCAGCGACACATCGCGCGGGTTCTCGTCGGTCAGCGCGCCCAAGAACCATTCCTTGGACTTCCTGCCCTGCCGCGCCATCGCGATCCATTGGCCGACCTCGCCGTCCAAGGCGATCGACTGCTCCCAATCGGCCTCGACGTCCTTGATGAACTGGAAGGCGTCCATGCGCTTCTCGTAGTTCTCAGGAAGATCGGCGGCCATCTGCAAGGGCGAGTAGATCGTCACATAGGTCGCAAGCTGCTTGGCCAGCGTGGTCTGCGGGCGGTTCTTGGGATCGCCGCGCGGCATGTCGGGGCGAACGGGTGCGCGCTCGTTGGGCCTGAGGTCGAAGATGCCGGGGGTGTAGTCGAAGGGCCCGGCGAGCAGCGCGGTGAAGGACAGCATCGCCTCGTGCGAAGGCGGATTGGGCGGCGTGCCCCAGGCGTTGAACTCCATCCCCCGCGCGCCTTCGCGGCTCATCCAGTTGGGGTAGGTGCGCCTGAGGCCCGTGTCCTTGACCGGCTCGTGGGTGTCCATGGCGATCTGGCGCTCGGCGGCGGCCTTGATCACGGTCATGTGGTGGTCGATCATCCGCTGGCTGTCGTAATATTCGTAGTGGCGGATGCCCTTGTCATCGACCCACACCGCATCGCCCGCGTCCGAGACATAGCCCGACTTCACATAGTGCGAGCCGATCTTCCGCACCAGATCAAGGCCCGCGGCGAGCTGCTTTTCGTAATTGGTAAGGTTGGCCGAAGTCTCGTGGTGGACAATCAGCTGCACGCCCTTGCTGGCGGCATATTTGCTGAGGGCCTCGATGTCGTAATCGGGATAGGCCTCGGTAAAGCTGAACACGTCGCCATTGTTGAACCACTCGCCGTCCCAGCCCTTGTTCCAGCCTTCGACAAGGACGCCGGAGAAGCCGTGCTTGGCGGCGAAATCGATATAGCGCCGGGTCTCGGCAGTGGTCGCGCCGTGGAACTTGTTGCTCGCCCAAGTGCGGTCGTTGATGTGCATCGCCCACCAGATGCCGATGTACTTGCCGGGCTTGGCCCAGGACACGTCGCCGAGTGTATTGGGCTCGTTCAGGTTGAGGATGATGTCGGAATTGATGAGGCCCACCGCCTTGTCGGCGATCTGGATGGTGCGCCAGGGGGAGTTGAAGGGCGCCTTGGTTTTTACCTTCGGCCCGCCCGCCCAGTTGCGCAAATTCGCCTGGAAATTGCCGGGGCGCAGCTGGTCCAAGGACATCGAGGAATAGTCGGTCAACGCCGCCTCGTGGATCGCCATGTACTTGCCGGTGACGGTGCGGAAGGTCGAAGGCGTGTGCGCATCGTCGACCTGCCCGGCGGGCGCGACGCGGTAGATATATTCGTTGCGGTTGAATTCGTCGGACGGGGTGTACCACATGGTGGTCTTCTCCCCGACGGCGAACTGGGTAAGCTCCTCGACGATGGCGAGGTCACCCTCGAGCGCGGGCTGCGCCTTCAGCTCGTAGCGGAAGCCGACGCCGGTATCAAAGGCGCGGAAGCGCACGGTGATGTCGCGCGCCGGGCCGTCCGTTTCGGTGCGGAAGGTGACGGCAAGCTCGTTGTGCTGGTCGCGCACCAGACGGCGCTCGCCCCAGGGCTGCTCCCAGCTATAGTCTTTGCTTGTGCGGGTCGAGCCGGCAATCACCATGCCGCGCTCGAAGCCGTGATGTTCGGCAAACAGCATGCCCAGCAGCGAGGGGGCGATCACCTGCTCGCCGTCATGGGCGATTGCATAGGTCGCGCGGCCGCCATCATCGCTGACGGTGACGGTGATCCGCCCGTCGGGTGAGGCAAGGGTGAGGCTTTCGGCGGCGGCGGGCGCGGCGGCCCACATGATCGCGGCCAGCGCCACAAGGGGTTTCCAGTGCTTGGTCATCTATCCTCTCCCGCGCCCATGCAGCGCCTCACTTGGTCTCGGTGTAAATCCGGTAGCCCCATGCGGGCAGATCGACCGTCTCGCCGCCGGCGAACAGGGCTGGCGCACCGGACAGGGCGTCGGTGTAGCTGCCGTGGTGGCGGGCGTGCCCGAAGGTCACCGCGTGCGGGCGGGGGCTGAGGTTGAAGACGGCGAAGACCCGCGTGCCCTTCTCACCCCTCGTGAAGGCATAGACATCGGCGGTCTGGCTGGTGGGCACTTCCGCCATCGCCGCCCCGAAGCGCCCGTTGTGGAGCGCTCGCTGCGCAGTCTTGAGCGCGATCAGCTTGGCCAATAGCGGAGCGAGCCGGCCCTCCTTCCAGACGATCGGATCGCGCTCGAAGAACTTCAGCTGGCGGTCATTGTCCGCCTCCTGACCATTGTAGACGAGGGGCAAGCCGGTGCCCACGAATGAGAGCGCGATCGCCGCCTCGTAGGCCGGGCCGTAGATGTCGCTCGCCACCGCGTCCCACGAATTCTGGTCGTGGTTTTCGGTATAGACCATGCGCATCGCCGCGCGCGGCCAGGTTTCCTGCTGTTCGTTGTAATAGCCGCGGATCGGCCCGGCGCCCTCGCCGCTCCTGACCAGCTTCTGCAGCGCCTCCTTCCACTTCCACGCATAGGTCGCATCGAAGGCGCGGGTGTGGAGATCGCGCTGCTCCCATTCGGCGAGCATGAAGACCGGTTTTATCGAGTCCAGCTCGCGCCGTGCCGTTTCCCAGAAGTCGGTGGGGACCCAGCCCGCGACATCGCAGCGGAACCCGTCCACGCCATATTCGCGCACCCAGAAGACGAGGCTCTGGGTCATGTATTGCCTGAGGCCCGGCTGGCTGTAGTCGAAGTCGGCGACGTCGCTCCAGTCGGTCCCGGCGGGGCTCATCAGCGCGCCTTCCGGGGTGCGGCTGTACCATTCGGGATGGCTCTGCGTGAGCGGATTGTCATAGGCCGAATGGTTGGCGACCCAGTCGAGGATCACCTTGAGGCCGAGCCGGTGCGCTTCATCCACGAAGGCGCGGAATTCGGCCTCGGTGCCCAGTTCCGGATTGACCGCGCGATAGTCGCGCACCGCATAGGGGCTGCCGAGCGTGCCCTTGCGGTTCGCCTCGCCGATGGGGTGGACCGGCATCAGCCAGATGATGTCGACGCCCATCGCCGCGAGGCGGGGGAGCTGTTTCTGTGCGGCCTCGAAGGTGCCTTCGGGGGTGAACTGGCGGGTGTTCATCTGGTAGAGCACCGCATCGGCCGTCCACGCGGCGTTCTCGATCCGGACGACATCGCGCGGCGCGTAATCGGGCTCCGCCAGTGCCGGGGACGCGGCAAGCGCGCCCGCCAGGAGTGCAATGGTCAACCGCATCACGCTTGCTCGGCCTTCAATTGCGGCGTCCGCGCGCCCTCGCCATCGGTGACGAAGAAGGTCGCGAGCGCGGCCAGCACCATGCTCGTCGCCGAAATGGCCATCGCCCAGATCGGGTGCCCGCCGAACAGGTTGGTGAGGAGGAAGCCGAGCAGGGTCGAGGCGAGCAGCTGCGGCACGACGATGAAGATGTTGAACACCCCCATGTAAATGCCCATCTTTTCCTGCGGCACGCAGCCGGCAAGGATCGCATAGGGCATCGAGACGATCGAGGCCCAGGCGATGCCGATGCCGATCTGCGGGATCCACAGCAGCGCCGGATCGCGCACCATCAGCACCGCGGCAAAGCCCGCCGCCCCCATGAGCAGGTTGACCCCATGCAAGCGGCAGCGGTCGATCCGCGCGGCGATCAGCACGAAGCCCAATGCGGCGGCAGCGGCAAGGCCGTTGCGCACCGATCCCATCAGGCTCCACCAGTCGGCCCCGTCCTGATAGGCGGCGCTGACGGTGTCGGTCACCCCGAAGTGGTATTCGGTCACCCCCGGCGTACCGAAGATCCACAGCCCGAACATCCCGAACCAGCTGAAGAACTGCACCACGGCGAGCTGGCGCATGGTCTTGGGCATGGCGAAGAGATCGGTGACGACCTCCATGAAGCCGCTCTCCTCTCGGCCCTGTTTGCGGAGCGAACCGGCGAGGAGTTGCACCACGCCGAAGCCCGCGACCAGCGCGGCAAGCACATAGATGTCCTTGGCGATCTCGACGGTGCCGAGCACGGCGGGGCGCGGCTCGCTGCGGGCGAAGGCGACGAAGGCGGCGATGGCAAGGCCGGCGATCACCCACAGCACCCCGCCGCGGGTGAACTGTGCGGCGCTGCGCGGGGCGCCCCTCCCGGTGTTGCGCGGCGCCTCGGCGCGGGCGGCCTCGAAACGCGCGAGCTCTGCCGGCGAATATTCCCTGGTCGTGAACACTGTCCAGGCAACCGCCGCCAAAAGCGCCGCGCCGCCGAGGTAGAAGGACCACTGGACGGTCTGCGGGATCATGCCCTCGGGCGCTGTATTGCCGAGACCCAGCCAGTTGGTCATCACCCACGGCAAGGCGCCCGCGATCACCGCGCCCGCACCGATGAAGAAGCTCTGCATCGCATAGCCCATGGTGCGCTGGCGATCGGGCAGATTGTCGCCCACGAAGGCGCGGAACGGCTCCATCGTGATGTTGAGCGAGGCGTCCATCACCCACAGCATCCCGGCCGCGATCCACAGCGCTGAGGCATTGGGCAAGACGAACAGCGCAAGGCTCGCCAGTAGCGCGCCGATCAGGAAGAACGGGCGACGGCGGCCGAAGCGCTCGCTCCAGGTCTTGTCGGACAGGTGGCCGATGATCGGCTGCACGATGAGACCCGTCATCGGCGCTGCGATCCACAGGATCGCCAGCTCGCCGACATCGGCGCCCAGCGTCTGGAAGATGCGGCTGACATTGCCGTTCTGGAGTTCGAAGCCGATCTGGATTCCGAGGAACCCGAAGCTCACGTTCCAGATCTGCGCAGCGTTCAGCGCGGGCTTGTGGCCGGCTTGCGTCATGGTCGCTCTCATCCCTCTCCCGCCGCGCACCGGCCCTCAGGCGTGACGCGGCCCGCCCTTGCATCTATGCTTGCGCCTCTGGTGGGCGGTAAAGCGATGCTCAAGGGCCGGCGCGCAGTCTGGACGCCCTGCAAAAATTTGCAAGAAACTTTGCGGCTGGCAGCAGGAAAAATCGGCATTCCGCCGCAAGGTCTAGCATTTTTCCAGCAAATCCTTTTATTTGGCTCAGGTCAAGGCGCCCGCAAACATGCGTCACAAAGATTTGCAAAAACCTTCCTAAGCTGTCACAAGCCGCTCCGGAGGGAGTTGGGTTATGAGGCGAATCTTCGCGAAGGCGGCGGCTGTGCTGTGGGCGGGCACCGCGATCACTGGAGCGCCGCTCGCGGCCCAGGCCACAGCCGCGCAGCCCCCTGCCGCACCCCCGATCGCCGAGCGCGGGCTCGAGGACGAGATCATCTATTTCGTCCTGCCCGACCGCTTCGCCGATGGCGACCCGAACAACAACCGGGGCAGCCTCAAGGGCGGGCCGTTCCAGCATGGCTTTGATCCCGCCCACAAGGGCTTCTACCACGGCGGCGACCTCAAGGGTCTGACCGCCAAGCTCGACTACATCCAGGGTATGGGCGTCACCGCGATCTGGTTCGCGCCGATCTTCAAGAACAAGCCGGTGCAGGGCATGCCCGGGCAGGAGAGCGCGGGCTATCACGGCTACTGGGTGACCGATTTCACCCAGGTCGATCCGCATTTCGGCACCAATGCCGAGTTCAAGGCCTTCGTCGATGCCGGCCATGCACGCGGGATGAAGGTCTACATGGACATCATCATCAACCACACCGCCGACGTGATCGACTATGCGGGCGGCAAATACGATTACCGCAGCAAGGGCGAGTATCCCTTCTCGAGAGCCGGCGGTATAGGCGGCAAGCCGATCAACGAGGGCTTTTCGGGCGACGACAATCCCGATCCTGCCAACTGGGCCAAACTCACCGACCCGGCCTTTGCCTACACCCCCGTGGTGCGCGAGGCCGAGAAGGACGTGAAAGTCCCCGCCTGGCTCAACGACGTGACGCTCTACCACAACCGCGGCAATTCGCATTGGGTGGGCGAGAGCAGCCTCTACGGCGACTTTTCGGGATTGGACGATCTCGCTACCGAGAACCCGCGCGTCGTCCAAGGCATGATCGACATCTTCGGGGCATGGATCGACGATTACGGGATCGACGGCTACCGCATCGACACCGCCAAGCACGTGAACCCCGAGTTCTGGCAGGCCTTCACCCCGGCGATCCTCGCGCGTGCCCATGCCAAGGGGATCAAGCACTTCCACATCTTCGGCGAGATCGCCTACGAGGAACCCACCGCCACCATCGCCGCACAGGTGATGGCGCAGAGCCACCTGCCCTATGCGCTCGACATGGGCTTTGCCAAGGCCGCGCAACTGGTCGCATCCGGCAAGGCGGGGCCGCGGCTGATGGCCGAATTCCTCGATCAGGACGCGATCTACCCCGGGGGTGCGAAGACCGCGCTGGGCCTGCCCACCTTCCTCGGCAACCACGATTTCGGGCGCTTTTCGATGTTCGTCGCGCAGATGAGCGGGTCGCGGGACGAGGGCAGGCTGCTCGCCCGCGTCAAGCTCGGCCATGCGATGATGTTCCTGCTGCGCGGGGTGCCGACGGTCTATTACGGGGACGAGCAGGGCTTCATTTCCGATGGCAACGACCAGCTGGCGCGCGAGGACATGTTCCCTTCCAGTGTCGCGGTCTACAACGACAATGACCTGATCGGCACCGATGCCACCACCGCCGAGGACAATTTCGACCCTTCCCATCCGCTCTACCGCCTGATTGCGGAGCTTTCGGCCGCGCGCACCGCCAGCCCGGCGCTGCGCCGCGGCCTTTCGAAGGTGCGCGCCTTCACCGAAACCGGCCCCGGCCTGCTTGCGGTCGAGCGCCACGATCCGGCCAGCGGCCAGCGCGTGCTGGCGGTGTTCAACTCCGGCGAAAGGCCACTTTCGCAAACCATCGAGGTCAGCTACGCGGCCCGCGGCATTTCGCCGCTGGTCGGCCCCTGCCCCGCCGCGCTCGCCGCGCCAGGCTCGGCAAAGGTCACCCTGCCCGCCTTCGGCTTTGCCGCCTGCATTCTGGAGACCGACAAGTAATGGCAACCGCTCTTGCCGAAATTGCCCCCGCGACCACCGGCATGCTCGCATGGTGGCGCGGCGCGGTCATCTACCAGATCTATCCGCGCTCGTTCCGTGACACCAACGGTGACGGGATCGGCGACCTTGCCGGCATTGCCGACGGCCTCGATTACATCGCCGGCCTCGGCGTCGACGGCATCTGGATCAGCCCGTTCTTCACCTCGCCGATGAAGGACTTCGGCTATGACGTGGCCGATTACTGCGGGATCGATCCGAGCTTCGGCACCTTCGCCGATTTCGACCGGATCATCGAGAAGGCGCACGCCCTCGGCCTGAAGGTGATCATCGACCAGGTCTATTCGCACACCTCGGATGAACACGCGTGGTTCCAGGAGAGCCGGCAGGATCGCACCAACCCCAAGGCCGACTGGTATGTCTGGGCCGATCCCAAGCCCTGCGGATCGCCGCCGTCGAACTGGCAATCGGTGTTCGGCGGATCGGCATGGCAATGGGATGGACCGCGCAAGCAGTACTACCTGCACAACTTCCTGACCTCGCAGCCGGACCTCAACGTCCACAACCCCGATGTGCAGAACGCGCTGCTCGATGTTGCGCGGTTCTGGCTGGCACGGGGCGTGGACGGGTTCCGGCTCGATGCGCTCAACTTCTCGATGCATGATCCCGAGCTGCGCGACAATCCGCCCTCGGGCACGCCGATGGAGCAGGTGACCCGGCCCTTCGACATGCAGATCAAGCGCTACAACCAGTCGCACCCCGATATCGTCGCCTTCCTTGAACGCATCCGGCAGACATTGGACGAGTTCCCGGGCCGCTTCACCGTCGCCGAAGTCGGCGGGCCTGAGCCGCTCGCCGAGATGAAGGCCTTCACCGCCGGCGGCAAGCGGCTCGATTCCGCCTACAACTTCGATTTCCTCTACGCCCCGCGCCTCACCGCAGCCCTGGTGCGCGCCAGCCTCTTGCAGTGGAGCGGCGAGGAGGGCGAGGGCTGGCCGAGCTGGGCCTTCTCGAACCACGATGCCCCGCGCGCGGTGACCCGCTGGACGCTCGACGGCGACATGGGCCGCATGGCGCGATTGAACCTGCTGGTGCTGCTGGCCTTGCGCGGCAATCCGATCATCTACCAGGGCGAGGAGCTGGGCCTGCCGCAGGGCGAGGTCGCCTTCGAGGACCTTCAGGACCCCGAGGCGATCGTCAACTGGCCGCACACTCTCGGCCGCGATGGCGCGCGCACCCCGATGCCGTGGGCGGCGAGCGCGCCGCAGGCGGGCTTTTCGAGCGCCAACCGCACCTGGCTGAAGCTCGATCCGGTCCATACCGGCTTTGCGGTCGACAAGCAGGCCGCCGACCCGGCCTCGACGCTTGCCTATGCGCAGCGCCTGCTCGCCGCGCGGCGCGCGCATCCGGCGCTGGCGCGCGGGACGATCACGCTGCTCGATTCCCCCGCGGACATCCTCGCCTTCGTGCGCGAGGATGCCGAGGGCAGCGTGCTGTGCGTCTTCAACCTCGGCGAGACGCCGGGACACTGGAGCGCGCCCGAGGGTCTCGGCGCGCTCGGCCTGATCGCCACCGAAAGCGATGTG
The DNA here is from genome assembly GCF_000331285.1 of Porphyrobacter sp. AAP82. Taxonomy (GTDB): domain Bacteria; phylum Pseudomonadota; class Alphaproteobacteria; order Sphingomonadales; family Sphingomonadaceae; genus Erythrobacter. The sequence goes on from NZ_ANFX01000016.1 coordinate 78,292, forward strand.
GGCGGCGGCGCCGTCCCCGAAGCCCTGGCGCCCGGCACCGGCTACTGGGCACGCGTGCAGGGGAGCTGATGGCCGACCTCCCGCCCTCGCCTGCCGCGCGGCGCAGCGCCACGCTCGAGGACATCGCGCGCGAGGCGGGGGTCTCGATCTCGACCGTCAGCCGCGCGCTGAACGACAGCCCTTCGGTCAAGCGGCGCACCAAGCAGCAGATCTGGCAGATCGCCCGCGCCCATGATTACGAGTTCCGCGCGAGCATGCCGAGCGGGCCGATCGGCGCCGATGCGACCCTTGCCGTGGTCGTCCCCGCCCCGCAGGGCCGTGACGGGCGGGTGTCGGACCCCTTCTTCCTCGAACTCCTCGCCGGCATCGCCGAAGCCGCGCGCGAGCGCAACGCGGACCTCATCATCAGCCACCTCGCCCCCCGCGCCACCGGCGATCTCGACTACGCGATGAGCACGAGCCGCGCGACCGGGGTGATCTTCATCGGCCAGTCCTCGCTCCATCACGAGTTCAACGCCCTCGCCGCGCGCGACAACCGCTTCGTGGTGTGGGGTGCGGAGTTCCCGGACGCGCAGTATTGCGTGATCGGATCGGACAACCTTGCAGGCGGCCGCCGCGCCACCTCGCACCTTGCCCGGCTCGGACGGCGCCGCATCGCCTTCCTCGGCGACAGCGAGGCGCCCGAGGCCGAACAGCGCCTGCGCGGATACAAGCAGGCGCTGGAACAGGCCGGCATCGCCTTTGACGACGATCTGATCGTCCCTGCCCACTTCGAGGTCCACTCCGCCGAGGCAGCGGTGCGGAGCGCGCTGGCCCGCGGCCTGAGGTTCGATGCGATCTTCGCCGCCTCCGACCTCATCGCCATCGGCGCGATCCGCGCGCTGACCCGCTCCGGGATGCGGGTGCCAGAGGACGTGTCGGTGGTGGGATATGACAACATCCCCGCCGCGCGCCTCGTCACCCCGCAGCTCACCACCATCGACCAGGACGCCAACCTTGCAGGGCGCATGCTGGTCTCCAAGCTGATCGACAAGGGCGATGGCCCGGCGATCTCGCAGCGGCTCGAGACGAGCCTGTTGATCCGCGAGAGCTGCGGCGGATGACGGCAAGCCCTGCCCCCCTCAAGTCGATCACCATCGTCGGCGGCGGCAGCGCCGGGTGGATGACGGCGGCTGCACTGTCGCAGGCCGTGGGCGGGGCTTGCGCGATCACCCTCATCGAGAGCGAGGCGATCGGCACGGTCGGCGTGGGCGAGGCCACCATCCCTCCGATCCGCCACTTCAACCAGCGCCTCGGCATCGACGAGGCGACCTTCGTGCGCGAGACGCAAGGGTCTTACAAGCTCGGCATCGAGTTCGTCGATTGGGGCCGCAAGGACCACCGCTACTTCCACCCCTTCGGCCAGTACGGTGCCGAGTTCGACACCGTGCCCTTCTACCACCACTGGATGGCCGAGCATCTCGAAGGCCGCGCGCCGGGCCCGATCGACGACTTCTCGATGTGCTGGGCGATGGCGAAGGCCGGCAAGTTCAGCCATCCCTCGCCCGACCGCCGTCTCATCCAGTCGACCTTCGACTACGCCTACCACTTCGATGCCGGGCTCTACGCCGCCTTCCTCAGGCGCTATGCCGAGGCCCGCGGGGTGACGCGGATCGAGGGCAAGGTCGTCGATGTCACCCTGAGGGGCGCGGACGGCTTCATCGAGGCGGTCACCCTCGACAACGGCGCACGCGTCACGGGTGAGCTGTTCGTCGACTGCTCGGGCTTCCGCGGCCTCTTGATCGAGGAGGCGCTCGAGGCAGGCTACGACAACTGGCAGGCCTGGCTCCCCTGCGACCGCGCCGTCGCGGTGCCCTGCGAGCGGGGGGAGTTCACCCCCTTCACCCGCTCCACCGCCAGGGAGGCCGGGTGGCAGTGGCGCATCCCGCTCCAGCACCGCACCGGCAACGGCTATGTCCATTGCAGCCAGTTCATCTCCGAGGACGAGGCCGCTGCCACCCTGCTCGCCAACCTCGACGGCAAGGCGCTCGCCGACCCGCGCCCCTTGCGCTTCGTCACCGGCAAGCGCCGGGAGTTCTGGAAGCGCAACTGCGTCGCCATCGGACTGGCCGCCGGGTTCATGGAGCCGCTCGAATCGACCAGCCTCCACCTCATCCAGTACGGCATCCTGCGCCTCATCGCGCTCCTGCCCGACGCCGCCATGTCGCCGCTGCTCGCCCGCGAGTACAACGCCCAGACGACGCGCGAGTACGAGCTGATCCGCGACTTCCTGATCCTCCACTACAAGGCAACCACCCGCGACGACAGCGAGCTGTGGCGCTACTGCGCCGCCATGCCGATCCCCGACACCTTGCAGTACAAGATCGACCACTTCCGGTCCCACGGCATGCTCGTCGCCGAGAGCCACGAGCTGTTCGCCAACCCCAGCTGGATCGCGGTGTATCTCGGCCAGGGCATCGTGCCCGGGCGCGCCCCCGCGCTGGCGCAGCTGCGGCCGGGCGTGCCCGTGGCCGAGCGCTTGGCCCAGATCCGCAGCGCGATGGACGAGGCGGTGGCCGCCATGCCGTCACACGGCGAGTTCATCGCCCGCCACTGCGCCGCCCCGACGCTGGCGGCCTGAGGACGCCCGCCGGCGGCGCTTCCCCCTGCCCGTCGCCTGCGCGTGTAGGAGACACATGAGACACTGTCCTGGGGCGGAAATCCCGCCCCCGCGATGGCGCTTGCGAGCGGGGTCACAGACAGGGGCGATGCGCAGGTCATCCTTTCGTGTCTGGCACATCCGGCACCCTGTAGGAAAGCGCTGCCTCGGCCCCCGTGTGCCGCGTCCTGTTCCAACGCAAAAGGGGCCCGCCATCGCTGGCGAGCCCCTGCCTTGCCCCGGTGCGACCCTCAGGCCGCAGCGATCAGAAGGTCTTGCGGATCGTGAAGTTGAAGGTCCGCCCGTAAAGCTCGTGACGGCTCGGGAAGGTCCCGATCTGCTGCCCGCCGGCATTGAACAGGGCGTTCTCGGTCACGAACGGCTCGTTGGTCAGGTTGAACACTTCGGCCAGCACCTGCACCCCGTTGAGGACACTGCCTTCCTTGCTGAAGGTGTAGCCAATCTGCGCGTCGAGGATCGTTTCGGGCTGCGCCTGCGCACCCGAGAGCGAACCGTCGAAGTTCTGCACTTCCGACAGGAAGCCCGAACGGTAGCGCGCGGCGAGCTTGGCGCGGAAGCCGTACTTTTCGTAGAAGATGTCGCCCGACCAGGTGACATCCGAATAGCCCGGAATAGAGATCGGGTTGAAGTTCTGGTTCTGCACCTCGGCATCGGCATAGGTGATGCTGGCAAAGCCGCCGAAGCCGTCGAGGGTTTCGGAGACATCGCCGAAGTTCACGCGCACCGTGCCTTCGATCCCGGTGATCGAACCGTCAGCGAAGTTGACCGGACCGTTGAAGATGCCGACCGCAACCCGCGGATCGGTGGCAAGGATGCCGCCCGCGCCGAAGTTCTGGATCGACTGGGTGAGGTCCTTCAGCTCGCTGAAGTCGATGACCCAGTCCGACAGGTCCTTGTAGAACGCTGCGACGATGATCGCGCTGCCGGGCGAGAAGTACTTCTCGAGGCTGATGTCGTAGGAGGTCGACTTGTAGGGCTCGAGCTGCGGGTTGCCGCCGCCGAGGTTGAAGCAGACCACCGACGGCGGATTGAAGGCGATCACCCGGTCGGGGCGCTGGTCGTTGTTGGTGTCGACACAGCTCAGCGCGTTGAACCCGATGTTCTGGTTCGCCGTCATCTGGTCGAGCCGCGCGCGGGTGATGGTCTGGGCAAAAGCGACACGGATGAAGGTGTCTTCCATCACCTCGAAGCTGAGGTTGGCGCTCGGCAGCCAGTTGCTGAAGCTGTGGTCGACCGCGTTGGTGCCGCCGGCGATGGTGCCGGTCGAACCCTGCTTGGTGTCGGCATAGCGCAGACCGATATTGCCGCGCACCGGCACCGATCCGAGATCGCCGTCGATGTCGGCCTGGATGTAGAAGTTGTGGACCCGCTCCTCGACGACCCACTGGGTGTCGAAGGTCGCCTTCTCGACGCGGTAGGTGCCGTCGGTCAGGAAGCTTGCAGGGTCATAGGCAAGGATGTCCATGCCCAGGCTTTTGGTGTTGGTGGCCCCGACGATCGCACCGGCCGGCACGGCAAGGCCGTTGCCGAAGGCTGCGGTGGGACGCAGGAAGGATTCGTTCGAATCGAAGTCCTTGCTGCGGTCGGTATAGAGCCAGCCCACGGTGATCTTGTCGAGAAGGCCACCGTCGAACTCCCAGTAGGTTTCGGCGCGCAGCTGGTGCAGCTCGTCATTGATCTGCGGCTGCTTGATGAAGCCGACCTGGCCCCACCCGCCCGGATCGGTGAGCAGGACGTTGGCGGGGTTGGTGTAATCGAGCTGGCTGGCGATGGTGTACTGGCCGTCGCTCGGGAAGGTGAAGGTCAGGCGGTCCTGCGCGCCGCTGCGGGCGCGGCCGGTGCCGGCGTAGCTTTCGTAGTCGATGTCGTTGCGATCGAGCGTCGAATAGCCGTAGTCGAGCACGAAGCCGAGGTTGTCGGTCGCCTTCCATTCCATGTTCGCGCCGACCGCGAAGATCTGGCTTTCCGCGCCTTCGGTGTCGGTGCGCAGGATCGGCACGACCGCGTTGTAGGTGGCGCTGTCGGCAAAGGGCCCGCTGCCGGTCGCGCCGCCGAAGGTCGCGCCGCTCCACGAGGCGATCGGGGTTTCGGTGCCGCGGAAGATGCCGCTGTCGCTGGTGTCGGTGAAGAAGCCGTCAACCGTCAGCGAGAAGCTGTCGGTGGGCTCGAACTGGAGGGTGCCGGCCAGCGAGGTGCGCTCGAACGAGCGGCTGACGACGCCCTGGCGCGGGTTGTCGGCGGGGTAGATGACGCCCTGCGCGGTGCGGCCGATCTGGAACTGGTTGGTCTTCAGCTCGCGGCTGATGAACTGGGTCGGGTTCGACTGGACGGTGACGCCCAGCGCCCAGCCCACGGTGCCCGCTTCGTTCTGGTCGATGTAGCTGCCGAAGAAGCGGTAGCCGTCAGCCGCGAAATCGGGGTTGAGCTTGCCGCTGTCGTTGATGGTGTAGGTCGCCGAAGCGGTGATCTGGCGCTTCTTGGAATCGAGCGGCTTGATGGTGCGCAGGTCGACCGCGCCGGCGATGCCGATCGCGGCGAGCTGCGCATCGCCGGTCTTGTAGACGATGCCCTGGCCGATCAGTTCCGAGGGGAACTGGTCGAATTCGATCCCGCGGTTGTTGCCCGCCGAGACAACTTCGCGGCCGTTGAGGAGCGCGAGGCTGAAGTCCGGGCCGAGGCCGCGGATCGAGACCTGCTGCGAACGGCCGCGCACGCGCTGGGCGGTGACGCCGGGCAGACGCGCGAGGGTATCGGCGATCGACAGGTCGGGCAGGAGGCCGATGTCTTCGGCCGCGATCACTTCGACGATCGAGGTCGAATTCTTCTTGGCATCGAGCGAGGACTGGATCGACCCGCGGATACCGGTGACGACGATCGCATCGCCTTCCTCGTCGACGGCAGCCTGTTCTTCGGCCGGTGCGTCCTGAGCCATGACCGGCGCACCGGTGACGGCGAGCGCCAGAAAGGTCGCGGCCCCGCACAGCAGGCGCGCGCTTGCATTGATCCCGTTCATTTTCATCAGAAGTCCCCTCCCGCAAGCACCGTTCGGCGGCGCTTTGCAGATTTTTTCATAGCCGAACCTGAACCTCAGGTAAATCGCCAAATGGCAGGCTTTTGCAGAGACCCCGAAAATCTTATGTTTTCGTTCTTGTTCATGTGCTTGCTTGAGAATGTGGGGGTCAATCGGGCCGATGATAACGCTATCATCGGCATCAATGTTGCGCGATTGTCACAGTTTTTCCGGATGCCGCGGTGCAGCATGGCGATCCCCCCTCGACGAACGGCCGCCACGCGCCGCCCAAGGCCGGGGATAACGGTCCTTTTCAAGCGATTTCATGAACTTGTTTGCAGGGCTTGGAGCCGGGCGGCGAGTTTGTTAGGCTCCCGTGCATGGCCAGCCAGCCCGTCTCGCCCGGACCCGACTCCCCTGCACGCTGGGGAATTGCCCCTGCAAACTGGCAGGACGTGGAATTTCCAGAACGAGATCAGCGTCTTATCGGCATCGACAATTTTCTCGTCGACCCCGCACACGCCATCTCGCAAGCAGTTTTGCAAAAATTTGCAAAAATCACGCCGCAATATCCGGGAGTTCGCGCGGCGCTTGATCCGCAGGTGTGCCGCGCATGGCTGCGGGTCCTCGGCCCGCTGCTCGATATGTGGTTCGGCAATCCTGAGGGGCGGCCCTGGGCGATGCAGGCGTGGTATTCGCTGGTCACCACCCCGCCCGCGCACCTCGCCCCGATGCAGTGCCTGCCCCATGTCGACGGCACCGACCCGCAGCAGATCGCGATGATGCTCTACCTCAAGCGCACCGGGCCCGGTGCCGGGCAGGCGGGCGGCACCGCCTTCTTCCGCCACCGTTCGACCGGCCTTGCCGCGCTGACCGCCGAGACCTACCCGCGCTATGCCGCCGCGGTGCAGGCCGATTACGGCCGCACCGGGCTCCCCGCGGCCGCCTACCCCACCGACGGCGCGCCGCATTTCGAGCGCATCCACATTGCCGAGGGGCGCTTCAACCGCGCGGTGTTCTATCGCGGCAACCTGCTGCACAGCGGGGTGATCGACAACGACGCCCCCTTGCGCGCCGACCCCCGCGAGGGGCGGCTGACGATCAACGCCTTCTTCCGCCCGGCCCCGGGCTGAGCGGCGCATCAGGGGATGACAGACATGGAAAGGCCACAGGTGAACAAGCTGGTGATCGTCGGCGGGGGGACCGCCGGGTGGATCACCGCGGCGGCCTTCGCGCGGCTGCTGGGGGGGCGCCTCGCCATCGAACTGGTCGAGAGCGAGGCGATCGGCACGGTCGGCGTCGGCGAGGCGACGATCCCGCAGATCATCCGCTTGAACGCCATCCTCGGCCTCGACGAGAACGCCTTTCTCAGCGCCACATCGGGCACCTTCAAGCTCGGGATCGAGTTCGTCGACTGGGGCGCCAAGGGCAGCCGCTACCTCCACACCTTCGGCGATACCGGCATGAGCCTCGGCAATGTCGCCTTCCACCACTACTGGCGGCGCAGCGCCGGCAGCGCGCCCGAACCCAAGGGCCTGTGGGACTATTCGCTCCACCAGATGGCGGCCTCGGCGGCGCGCTTCGGCAAGCTCGACCGGGTCGGCAACACCAGCATGACCGGCCTTGCCTATGCCTACCATTTCGATGCGAGCCGCTATGCCCTGTTCCTGCGCGCCTATGCCGAAGGGCGCGGCGTCACCCGCACCGAGGGGATCGTCGAGACCGTCCGGCGCGACGGGACAAGCGGCGATATCCGCGCGATCACGCTGAAGGGCGGCAAGGAGGTCACCGGCGATTTCTTCATCGACTGCACCGGCTTTCGCGCGCTGCTGCTGGGCGAGACGCTGGGGGTGGGTTACGAGGACTGGTCGAAGTGGCTCCCCTGCAACCGCGCGCTGGCGGTTCCCTCGGAGCGGCTCGAGACCCTCGTGCCCTATACCCGCGCGACCGCGAAGGAGGCAGGCTGGCAGTGGCGCATCCCGCTCCAGCACCGCACCGGCAATGGCCACGTCTATTCGAGCGGCTTCACCAGCGACGAGGCGGCGGCAGACACGCTGATGGCGGGGCTCGACACCAGGCCGCTTGGCGATCCGCGTCCGATCCGCTTCACCACCGGCCGCCGCCATGCCTTCTGGGCGCATAACTGCGCTGCGATCGGCCTTGCCAGCGGGTTCCTCGAACCGCTCGAATCCACCTCGATCCACCTCATCCAGTCGCATGTCAGCCGGCTCATCCAGCTCTTCCCGCGCGAGGGTGATCCGGCAGCGATGCGCGCCGAATACAACCGCCGCTGCGAGGAGGAGTTCGCGCAGATCCGCGATTTCCTGATCCTCCACTACCACCAGACCGCGCGCGAGGACACGGAGTTCTGGCGCTATTGCAAGCACATGGAGGTGCCCGACAGCCTCACCCACAAGATCGCGCTGTTCGCCGCATCGGGCCGCGTGGGCCGCGATGTGGACGATCTGTTCCGCGATGCGAGCTGGATGCAGGTGATGCTGGGGCAAGGGGTGATGCCGGCGGATTACGACCCGATGGCCGACCAGGTGAGCGACGCGCAACTCGCCGAATTCCTCGCCAATGTGAAGACCCTTACCGCGCGCGCGGTGGGCAGCCTGCCGCGCCACGAGGATTACCTCGCGCGCCACTGCCCGGTCGACGAAAGGCTGCTCGCCGCAGCCTGACCACACCCCGAAAACCCACGAAAAAGGGCGGCGCAGCCATGCTGCACCGCCCGTTTTTCTTGGCCCTGAGGCGCCCGTCTTACTTGGACTGGGCTTCCAGATAGGCGACCAGGTCGGCGCGCTTCTGGTCGTCCTTGACGCCCGGGAAGTTCATCTTGGTGCCCGGGACATAGGCCTTCGGGTCCTTGAGGTATTCGAACAGAACCTGCGGCGTCCAGGTGATGCCGCTGTTCTTGTTGGCGTCCGAATAGGCGAAGCCGGCGACCGAGCCCGACTTGCGGCCAACGATCTTGTGCAGCGACGGGCCGACGCGGTTCACGCCGTCATCGAAGACGTGGCAGGTGCGGCACGCGGCGAAGACCTTTTCGCCGGCGGCGGCATCGCCCGTGTAGCTGGCATATTCGAGCTTCGCGCCGGTATCGGCAGCAGCCGCAGCCGGAGTGGCGGCAGCCGTTTCGGCCGGAGCGGCCGCTTCGGGCGCCGCCGGAGCAGCAGCTTCTTCTTCCTTCTTGCCACCGCAAGCCGAAAGAGTGGCGAGTGCTGCCAGCGCAGCTGCGCCCATCAGGAAATTACGCTTCATAGTCGTTTGTCCTCTGAACAACTTGTTCCTCCCGCATCCTCGCGGGCCTTACTCCAGATTCTCGGGCAAGAAAAGCGGGACTTCACGCATCGCACGCGCCCCTCTCCACAGGTCCGCATAGCCATAACGCATGACGATCGCAGGCGGTTCCGGCGGGCCGTGCGGCAGGCTGCATTGCGGGCGATCCGCACCGCCCTTGAGGGCAGCCGTGCCGGGCATTGCCATGCGCGCGCGGCCCGCTATGCTCGCGGCCCATGACCCGTTTGCCCAGATCGACCAAGCTCACCCTCGCCCTTCTCGTGATCGTGCCCGTGTGGTTCGTGATCGCAGCGCTCGGCACCCGTTTCGGGGTGTGGGACTGGAAGTTCGGGCTGATGACGCTGACGCTGACGGCAGGGCTGATCCTGCTGGTCGTGCTGGGCCTTGCGGCGCTGGTCGCGCTGGTGCTGGCAATCCGCAGCAAGCCGCGCCGGCTGGTCCCGCTGGCAGTGGCGGGCGCGGGCCTCGTGGCGGTGGGCGCTGCGGCGGTGTTTGTCGGAACGGTCGGCGGCAAGGGCGCAGAAAACCCGATCCACGACATCGCCACCGATACCGCCAACCCGCCGGTCTTCTCGGCCGAGACGCTGGCCGAGCGCGCGGCGGCCAAGGCCAATCCGGTGAGCGATTACCAGACCCCGCTCGGCGAGCTTGAACCTTACAAGGCGCGCGCTTCCAAGGAGCTTGCGGTCAAGTCCTACGCGCAGATCATCACCGCCAGGTCCGATCGCCCCGCCCCGCTGCCGCTGGGCGGCGCGACCCGCGAACAGGGCGTGGCGGCGGTGGCTGCGGCGATGGAGGCGATGGGGCTTCAGGACATCCGCCAGGATGCCGCCGCGGGCACGGTCGAAGGCGTGGCGCAGAGCTTCTGGTTCGGGTTCAAGGACGATGTCGTCGCCCGGGTCGGCGAGGCGCAGATCGACTTCCGCTCGGTCAGCCGCGTGGGCGTGAGCGATCTGGGCGCCAACACCGCGCGCATCAACGACCTGCGCGCCCGCACCGAGACGCTGCTGGGGACAGCGGCGCGTTAATTCCGGAACGCACCCGCGGCCATCGCGCTCCTCTGGAACACGGTGAGGACGCAGAGTCCCGCATAGCCATAGGCGATGGCGGCGAACCCTGCCGGCCACAGGCACATGGCGATGAATACGGCGATGGTCTCGCCCCCCTCGGCCAAGCCCGTCGAATAGAAAAAGCTCTTCTTGCCGTGCGCCTCGGTCGTCGCACCGCGCGTGGCCGCGATCACCGCGAAGGCGAGGAAGCTGACCCCGGTGAGCACGAAGCTGGCGACCAGCACCAGCGCCGGCAGCGTGTTGGCGGGGGCAAGGATGCCGAAGCCGAGCGGTATGCTCACGTAGAACGCGAAGTCGGCAACAATATCGAAATAGCCGCCGAGGTCGGAAGGCCCCCGAGCGCGCGCCACCGCCCCGTCGAGCCCGTCAAGGAGGCGGTTGGCGCAGATCAGCGCGAGGCCCCAGCCGATGTGCCCAAGGGCGATGGCGGCCGCCCCGCCGAGGCCCACGGCAAGGCCGGCAAAGGTCAGCGCATTGGCGGTGATCCCCGCGCCCGACAGCACGCGTCCGACGGCGTTCAATGGCGGGTCGATCAGCGGGCGGAGTCTGGCGTCGAGCATCCCCTCACCCCCACGTCACCAGCCCGATCCACGCGCCCGTCAAGGCGCTGGCGATATTGCCCGCAAGCCAGCTCTTCATCCCCAGCCCCGCCGCCTCGGCACGGCGTTCGGGGGCAAGCGTGCCGATGGTCGTGACCAAGAGGCCGACGCTCGCGAGGTTGGCAACGCCGCACAGCGCATAGGTGACGATCAGGCTCGCCCTCGCGCCCAAGGTTCCGGCAGGCAGCGCGGCAAGTTCGAGATAGGCGACATATTCGTTGAGCACCGCCTTGGTGCCCATCAGGCCGCCCGCCGCCTGCGCCTCGTCCCAGGGGACGCCGATCAGCCACATCAGCGGCGCGGCGGCCCAGCCGAGCAGGCGCTTCAGGGTCAGCGGCGCGCCCTCGATGGCGGGGAGCGCTGCGAGCATCCCGTCGACCAGCGCGACGAGCGCGAAGACCGTGATGATCACTGCGATGACGCTGAGGAACAGCTGGAGCCCGTCTGCCGTGCCGCGCATGATCGCATCGATACTGCTCTCGTACCGCAGGCCCGGGTCGGCGGCATCGACGTCGGTCGCGGCATCATCGGGGCCGGGCGGGACGATCAGGCGCGCGGCGAGCAGGGCTGCCGGGATCGAGACCAGCGAGGCGGCGATCATGTGACCCACCGCATCGGGCACGACATTGCGCAAGGTCGTCGCATAGAGCACCAGCAGCGCGCCGCTGATCGTCGCCATCGCCAGCACCATCAGCTGGAACAGCTCGGACCGGCTGACCCGGGCGAAATAGGCGCGGGTGACGAGCGGCGTCTCGACCACGCCGAGGAACAGCGCCGCGCCGCCTGCCAGACCCACCGGCCCCGACACCCCCAAGGAACGGCGCAGCAGGAAGCCGAGGCCGTTGACCATCCAGCGCAGCACCCCCCAGTGCCACAGCAGAGCGGAGAGCGCGGAAAAGACGATCACCAGCGGCAGGATCTGGAAGGCGATGACAAGCGGCGGCTGCGCGCCCGGCTTCAGCGCGAAGGGCAGTTCCGCCCCGCCGAGATAGCCGAACATGTAAGCCGATCCCTTGAGCGTCGCCGCCTCGACCGCGCTCACGGCATTGTTGACGAGGCCGACCGCCGCCCACACGATCGGCACGCGCACGATCACGACCGCGAGCAGGCCCTGCATCAAGAGCGCACCCAGCATCCAGCGCCAGCCGGGCAGTGCCTTGCGGTTCTCGCTGAAAGCCCAGGCGATCCCGATCAGCACCGCGATGCCGATGATCCCGCGCAACTGGTCGAACAGTTCCACCCCGCCCTAGCCCCGCATCCAGGCGTGATAGCGCTCGACCCACGCAAGCAGGCCTTCGGGCTTGTGCGCCTTTTTCCAGTTGCCGGCGGCAAACTTGTTGGCCTCCACCATCGTCGGATAGGCGTGGATCGTGCCGAGGATCTTGTTCAATCCGATCCCGTGCTTCATCGCCAGCACATATTCGGCGAGGAGCTCGCCCGCGCCCGCACCCACGATCGTCGCGCCCAGCACCGTGTCCTTGCCGCCCGCCGGGGTCAGCACTTTCACAAAGCCCTTCGTCTCGCTCTCGGCAATCGCGCGGTCGAGATCGTCGAGATCGTAGCGGGTGACCTCCACCGCGATCCCCTGTTCGGCCGCCTCGCGCTCGTTCAATCCGACGCGGGCGACCTCGGGGTCGAGGAAGGTGACGGCGGGGATGACGCGGTAATCGGCCTTGAACTTGCGGAAGGTCCCGAACAGCGCGTTCACGCTCGCATACCACGCCTGGTGGCTGGCGGTATGGGTGAACTGGTAGGGCCCGGCAACATCGCCAGCGGCGAAGATATTGGGGAATTTGGTGGCGAGGAATTCATCGGTGACGACGGTTTTCGCCACGTTCACGCCGATTTCCTCGAGCCCGAAGCCGGTCAGCCGCGCCTTGCGGCCGATGGCGACGATAAGCGCATCGAAGGGCACTTCGACTTCCGCGCCCTGCGCCTCGGCGACAAGCGAGCGCCCTTCGATCCGCACCGCCTTGTGGCCGACAAGCACCCGCACCCCCGATTCCTCGAGCGAAGCGCGGGCGAGCGCGGAGACGTCATCGTCCTCGCGCGCCAGCACCCGTTCGCCGCGCTCGATCTGGGTGACCTCGCAGCCCAATCGCGCGAAGGCCTGCGAAAGCTCGCACCCGATCGGGCCGCCGCCCAGCACCGCGATCCGGCGCGGGGCTTCGTCCAGCGCGGCGAAGGTGGTCCACACGGTTTCGCTGGTGACGTAGCCGCTGTCCTCGATGCCGGGAATGTCGGGCACCACCGGCTCGGCCCCGCTGGCGATGATGATCGAGCGGGTGGTGAGACGCTGGGTGCCGCCATCATTGCGCGCGATCTCGACCGTCCAGGGGTCGAGGATTGTCGCGTAACCCTTGACCACATCGACGCCCAGCCCGGTGTAGCGCTCGACAGAATCATGCGGCTCGATGGTCTTGATGGTTTCGAGCACCCGCGCCATCACCGCCTTGAACGGCACCTGCGGTTCCTGCGCCGACAGGCCATACCTGTCCGCATGGCGCATCTGTCTGGCGACCTTGGCGCTCTTGATGATCGCCTTCGACGGTACGCAGCCGGTGTTGAGGCAATCGCCGCCCATTTCATGCGCCTCGACCAGCGTGACCTTGGCCCTGACCGTCGCCGCGATCAGCGCCGAAACCAGCCCCGCCGACCCCGCGCCGATCACCACCAGATTGCGGTCGAATTTGCGGGGACGCTTGAACCCTGCGTAAACCTTCCGGCGCTGGAGCGCGCCGATGATGCCCTTGGTGATCCACGGGACGATGCCGAGCAGGACGAAACTGCCCAGCACCGCCGGCGAGGCGATCCCCGACAGGCTGTCGATCCGCGCCAGCTGCGTGCCCGCGTTCACATAGACCACCGTGCCCAGCAGCATGCCGAGCTGGCTTACCCACATGAAGGTCAGGGTGCGAATGCGGGTCAGGCCCATCACGAGGTTGACGATGAAGAACGGGAAGACCGGGATCATCCGCAAGCTGAACAGATAGAACGCCCCGTCGCGCTCGAGCCCGGCGTTGATCGCCTTCAGCCGCTCGCCGAAGCGCGCCTCGATCGTGTCGCGCAGCACGTAGCGCGAGGACAGGAAGGCGAGCGTCGCGCCGAGCGTCGAGGCGAAGGAGACGATCACCGTGCCCTCCACCACCCCGAACAGCGCGCCCGCCGCCAGCGTCATGATCGCAGCGCCCGGCAGCGATGCCCCGGTGACCGCGACATAGGCAAGGAAGAACCCCGCGATCACCGCAATCGCGTTGTCCTGCTGGAAGGCAGCGATATCGGCCGACAGCGCCTTGATCCCCGCCAGCGTCAGATATTGCCCCAGCCCGAAGGCGAAATAGGCAGCGACCAGCGCGGCCAGCACGGCGATGATGGCGAGTTTCTTCACGAGACGATCCCCTTTGCGGCCCGGTTCGCTCCCGGGCCTCGTGCCGTTACGCCTTGACTGCAAGCGCCGCGTATCTCGCGATCCATGCTTTGTCGATCCGGTGCTTGAGCGCAAGCACCCATCGTCCCTCGGCGCTGATCGGGCCGTAGCTGAGGATCGCCGAGCCGTCGCCGGTGTTCATCAGGTAGAGGCTGCGGGGGCGCGGGCGGTAGGCGGCGCGCGGGCTCTTGCCGGCACTCATGGCGCGCAGGTTGGCGGCGAGCACCGGCCCGGCGAACACCGCATGGACCCCCGCATGGGCGAGCGGCCGGTCGGTGCGCGCGGCGACGTCGCCCGCGGCAAGGATATGCGGGTGCGAGACCGAACGCTGGTGCGCATCGACCGCGAGGAAGCCCGCCGCATCGCAGGCGATCCCGCTCGCGCGCACCCAGCCAGGCGCAGCACTACCGGTCGCGGCGATGACCATGTCGGCGGGTTCGAGCGACGCGCCGCCTGCCGTCAGCGCCCCGCCCGCAAAGCGCGCGTCGCCCGCGATCACCGCGATTCCCTGCCGGGCCAGCGCGCGCGCCGCGCGCTCCTGCACGCCTTGCGCAAAGCCGGGGAGCAGGCCTGCTTTTCCGGTCGCCAGCGTCACCTTGGGGCGCGGCGATGCGCCCGCGAGGTTGCGAAGCCCGAAGGCGAGCTCCACGCCCCCCGCCCCGCCGCCCGCCACGACGATGCGCGACAGGTCCCGCCCGCAGGCGCGCAAAGCCGCGAGGCTCTCCACGAAAGCACCGATGGGCCGCACCTCGATGAGGCGCGGGTCGTCACCGACGAGCGTCCTGCCTTGCCCCTCCCCGCCGGTATCGAAGCTGGCGATGGTGAAGGCGATCTCGCGCCCGCCCGCGGTGGTCACCACGCGGCGCTCGGGATCGAGCGCGGCGCAGCGGCCCGGCACCAGCTCCACCCCCGCGCGCGCGGCCAGCGCTGCCAGATCGACCAGCCCGTCGGCCTCACCGTGCTGCCCCGCCAGCCAGCCCGGCACCATGCCCGAATAGCGCAAGGCCGGCTCGGGTGTGAGCAGCACGGCGCGGCCGCGGCCCGGCACTCCGCGCGAGGTCCAGTCGGCCAGCACCGCAACATGGGCATGCCCGCCGCCCACCAGCACGATATCGGCGCTGCTGCGCGCATTATGTGCAAGCAAAGCCGCCATCATCCGTGCTTCATTGCAAGCGGTTCATCTGCCCGCAAGCTTTGGGCGCTATCGGAGCGCGATACTTTATTACCTCTCATTATCTGCCAAACCTCGTATCCTCGCGAATTTGCACATTTTGTCGCCCACGGAACCGCCGCGCCTCTGGACCATTGTTCGCTTGCGGCGCGGGGCGGTTGCAATAGAGGCAAGCTTCGTCGGCAGCGCTTCAGCCCCTGGGCAGCAGATCGCTTGGACACGGGTTTCGCAACGGAAAGGCTGACATGGCAGGGGAAGGCCAAAGTTACGGCTCGAAAATCAGTCTCGCCAAGTTCTTCAGGATCTTCTTCGACATCCTGAAGCCCGAGGCCAGTTTCTACTGGCTCGCCGCCGTCTACGGCATCGGCATCAGCCTGCTTTCGCTGGCCACGCCGATTTCGGTGCAGATGCTGATCAACACCATCGCCAACACCGCATTGACCGCGCCGCTGGTGGTGCTCTCGCTCACGCTGTTCGGCCTGCTGACGATCTCGGTGCTGCTCTACGCCTTGCGCGTCCACCTGATGGAGATCTTCGCCCGCCGCTTCCACGCGCGCATGGTGGCCGAGATCGCGCTGATTTCGGTCTATGCCCAGAACCCGTTTTTCGGCGACGCGAAGAAGGGCTCGCTGTTCAACCGCTATTTCGACGTCGTCTATGTCCAGACCGCGATCCCGATCCTGATGATCGGCGGCTTCACCACCCTGCTCCAGATCGCGGTGGGGTTTGTGCTGGTCAGCCTCTACCACCCCTATTTCCTCGGCTTCACGCTGGTGATGATCGCCATGATCTGGGCGGTGTGGCTGATCTGGGGCGCGCGGGCGCTGCGCACCGGGGTCGACGTGAGCCACGCCAAGCACGCCACCGCCGCCTGGCTGGAGACAATCGGCGGTTCCAACGGCTTCTTCAAGTCGCAGCGCCGCATCGATTACGCGCTCGACAAGACCGACGATTTCACCCGCGTCTACATCAACGAGCGGCGCCGCCACTTCCGCCATCTCTTCGCGCAGACCCTCGCTTTCCTGCTGATGTATGCCGCCGCAAGCGCCGCGCTGCTCGGGCTTGGCGGGTGGCTGGTGATCCAGAACGAGCTGACCCTCGGCCAGCTGGTCGCGGCCGAGCTGGTGCTGTCGGCCGCCTTTGCCGGGGTCTCGCAGCTCGGCAGCTATCTGGGCTATTTCTACGATCTCTTCGCGGCCGTGGAAGAAATCTCGCAGTTCTACGATGTCGAGCAGGAACAGCCCAAGGGCGCCGATCCCTTCGACGGGCCCGATCACACGCTGGTGATGAAGGGCGTCATGGGCCGCGCGCGCAACGAGGACGTGCGGTTCGATCTCGAAATTCCGGCCGGCACGATCATTATGGCCGCAGCCAGCCAGGACGGGGTGCAGCGATTGTTCACCAATCTGCTCAAGATGCACGCCCTGCCGCAAGGGGGCATCGCCACGCTGGGCGGGATCGACATGAAGGCGATCGAGGCGCACCATCTGCGCAAGAACATCCACGTGCTCGAACGGCCGAGCACGGTCGAGATGACGATCCGCGAATATCTTGCCCTGTCCTGCCCCGACACCGCGCCGCAGCGGATGCTCGGCGCGCTCGAGACGGTGGGGCTGGCGGGCACTGTCACGGCGCTCGAAAAGGGGCTCGATACCCCGCTCGCGGCGACCGGCTATCCGCTCTCGGCGGTGGAACTCCAGCAGCTCAAGCTCGCCAACGCGCTGCTTGAACGCCCGCGCATCCTGGTGCTGAGCCGCCTGTTCGACCTGCTCGATCCCGAACCCATCGAACGCGCCGTCGCCGAGCTGCGCGCACAGGCCTATACGACCGTGATCTACTTCTCGAACCGCCGCATCGACCTGGGCTTCGACCGCTTCCTCTATCTCGAGGCGCAGCGGCAGCGCTCCTTCGCCAGCTTCGAGGAATTCACCGCGGCGATTGCCGAAGGGGGGGCATGACCATGGCCACGCTCAAGGAAGACATGGCGCACTTCACCACCTTGGCATCGATCAGGGTGCCGCGGGTGATGCGGGTGATCTTCTACATGATCCTCGCCGCGATCATCATCGCGGTCGCGTTCCTCGTCTATGTCCCGTGGGTGCAGACCACCTCGGGCAGCGGCGTGGTGACGACGCTCAGCCCCAACGAGCGCAAGCAGGACATCAACGCGCTGGTGCCGGGCCGGATCGAGGAATGGTATGTGCGCGACGGTTCCTCGGTGAAGAAGGGCGATCCGATCGTCCGCATCGCCGATATCGACCCCCAGCTGATCGAACGCCTCCAGGCCGAACGCGCGCAGATCGAACTGCAACTCGAAGCCGCCAAATCCGCGCTCGCCACCGCGCGGCTTGACGAGCGCCGCAGCCGCGAGCTGTTCGAGGCCGGGCTTGCCGCAAGGCGCGATTTCGAGGCCGCACAGATCCGCATCGCCGAGCGCGAAGGCCAGGTCGCCGCCGCTACGGCCGCGCTGAACCGCGCCGACGTGAACCTCTCGCGCCAGTCCGAACAGATCGTGCGCGCCCCGCGTGACGGCTTCATCCAGAGCCTCAACGCTGGCGATGCGGCGACTTTCATCAAGGCGGGCGACGTGCTTGCGACCTTCGTGCCCGACGGCGCGGGGCGGGTGATCGAGATCTTCATCGACGGGCGCGATGTCGCGCTGGTGCGGCCGGGCGATCAGGCGCGCATCCAGTTCGAAGGCTGGCCTGCGGTGCAGTTCTCCGGCTGGCCCTCGGTGGCGGTCGGCACCTTCGGGGGCCGCGTGATCGCGGTCGACCGTTCGGCGCAGATCGACGGGCGGTTCCGGGTGCTGATCGCCGAGGAAAAGCTCGACGGCTATGGCTGGCCCGAGGAACGCTACGTCCGCTTCGGCGCGGCGGTGCAGGCCTTTGTGCTGCTCGAGACGGTTCCGGTGGGCTACGAAATCTGGCGCCAGCTCAACAACTTCCCGCCGCAGCTGCCGGCACCCGAAAGCACCGGGACGGCGAAGTGAGACGCAGCCGACGGCCCCGCCTGCTGCTGCCCGGCGCGGCGCTGGCGCTGCTGTGTGCCGCGCCTGTCCCGGGAATCGCGCAGGATATCGTCCCCAATCCCGAACCGATGGAAACCGCGCTCAAGGCAGGGCCGCTGACGCCCGAGGACGTGCTGCGATCCTCGGCGCTCACCTTCCCCGCGATCCTCGAAGCCTTCGAGCGCGAGGCCGCCGCGCGCGCCGACCAATTGGGGGCCGACGGCGCCTTCGACCTGATGCTCAAGGGCGAATATTACGACCGCCTCACCGGCTTCTATTCGGGCGGCTACGGCAAGGTCGAGGCGCGCCAGCCGCTCAGGCCCTATGGCGCCGAGGTGTTCGGCTCCTACCGCGTCTCCAATGGCACCTTTCCGACTTACGAGAACTACAACTACACCAACAACCTCGGCGAGGTGAAGGTCGGCGCGCTGTTCTCGCTGCTCAGGAACCGCGACATCGACAGCCGCCGCTTCGCGATCGAGGACACGCGCCTCGCGGCCTCGCAGGCCCGGCTCGATGTCATGCTGGTGCAGCTCAACGTCCAGCACGAGGCGCTGCGTGCCTATTGGCGCTGGGTTGCGGCGGGCGAGGAAATCCGCGTCTTCGAGGAACTGCTTGAAATCGCCGAAGCGCGCCAGATCGGCCTGACCCGCGAGGTGAACGAAGGCGCGCGCGCGCGGATCGCCCTCACCGAAAACGAACAGAACCTGCTGCGGCGCCGCACGCTGCTGGAACAGGCCCGCCGCGATTTTCTCACCGCGTCCAATTCATTGGGCTTCTACCTGCGCGGCGAGAGCGGCGAGATGATCGTGCCGACCCGCGAGATGCTGCCCGAACTGGCGCGGATGCGCGCGGTGCCCCGCCCCGAGGCGCTCGCCGCGACGCCGGTGAGCGCGGTGATCGCAAGCCGGCCCGAACTGCAAACCTTCAGGATCGCGCTCGAACGCGCCACCAACAGGCTCGCGCTGCGGCAGAATGACCTTCAACCTTCGCTCAACGCCTCGGTCGAACTGTCGCGCGATTTCGGCCAGATCGGGCCCGGGGGGCCGGGCTTCGATTCGACCGACACCGTGGTCGGCCTCACCTTCTCGGTCCCGCTCCAGCGCCGCACCGCGCAAGGCGCGGTCCAGCGCGCCGAGGCCGAACTGCGCGAGACCGAGCTGCGCCAGCGCCGCATCACCGACCAGCTCACCACCGATGTCGCCAATATCCTCGCCGGCCTTGGCGCGGCGATCAAGCTCGCCGATCTGGCCGATGCCGAGGTCAAGCAGGCCAACGCCATGGTCGCCGCCGAGCGCACCCGCTTCCGGCTGGGGGCGGGCGAGTTCTTCCTGGTCAATGCGCGCGAGGAAACCGCCGCCAACGCCCGCATCAGCGCGATCCGCGCGCAGCTGGCCGGGCGCCTCGCCGAAGCGAGCTACAATGCGGCGACGATGAACCTCAAGGCGCTGGGGCTGGATTAGCCCCGGCGCTGCGAAAGGGTCAGAACGTCACGCTCGCCATGATCTTCTCGACTTCGGCCTGGTCGCGCTCGAAGAAGTGGGTGGCGGGCGCGAGGAAGTGGATCAGGTAGAGCTGCCCCTTCACCATCGTCCCGATCCCCACCCCGCGGCGCTTCAGCGGGCTGCCCTCGACCGAATATTCGAAGGTGAACTTGACCGCGTCCTGCCCGCCCATCTTGGCCGGCTCCACCGCGGTCATCTGGAACACCGAGGTGTTGAGCACCAGCCGGGTCGAGCTTTCGTAGAACTCCGGGATCTCGGTCAGATCCATCTTGGCCGACAGCTTGGGGAGCGGGCGCTCCTTCTTCTGGGTGTCCTTGTAGAGCGTCATCCCGGCGGGCAGGCCGGTGACGAAATAGAGCTCGTTGAGGTTGGTGCCGTCACGCGTCCAGACCTCGCCCTGCTTGACCGGGCGGACGCTCCAGCGGTTCCACTTTTCCGACGCGGTGACCTTCATCGCGCTCTTGCCGACCGCGACGGGCGCACCCGGTTCGACAAGCTTCCACCCGGCAATGACCGGGGCGGCGGGCAGCGCGACAAGCGCCGCGGCAAGGGCAAGGACGGACAGCCTCTTCATCATTGTACTCCTGCTAGGATGCTCACCATGGCGCGATCGGGGGCGTTCGGGACGCGGCCCAGATATTCGAGAAAATCGGCGCGGGATTCATCGGTCCGGCCTGCCTTGCGCAGTGCATAGCCGCGGCCGCGCCAAAGCTCGGGCAGATCGCCGCCGCGCGCGATGGTGTCGGTGTAGAAACCGATCGCGGCCTCCGCATCGCCTGGCGCGCCGCGGCGGCGGTGGAATTCGGCGCGGGCAAAGCCGGTCCACGCGGTCCAGCCGTTGATTTTGTCGATCGAATCGATGAGGAACATGCTGCCGCCGTCGTCATTGAGCTTCAGCTGGTCGTCGAGGAACTGCGGCCACCATGCCGCCAGCCGCGCGCGGTAGCGTTCCAGACCGCTTTCGGCGGCCGGGCTGATCGTCTGCCCGGCGATCGCGCGGCGCAGATAATCGATCCGCGCCTGGCTCGGCGGGTGGGTGGCGAACATCCCGGCCTTGGCCTTGCGCTTGTCCTTGTCGCGCCCGCGCGCCACCAGCGTCGCATCGCGCTCGTCGAGCATCTGCTCCCAGATCAGCGGGACCTGCGCCGGGTCATAGCCTGCATCGATGACGAGCTTGAGGCCATCGCGGTCAGCCTCCTCCTCCATCTCGCGCGAGAAGGCGTAGAGGGATTCGATCAGTCCGATCGACAGCAGCAGACCCACCCCGGTGAAGGACAGGAAGGCCGCCGCGCTGCTCTTTTCCTTGGCCTCTCGGAACAGCTGGAGGCTGTGGCGGCGCTTGAAATGGGCGAATTCATGGCCGAGCACCGCGGCCAGCTGCGCCTCGTTCTGGGCGCGCAGCAACAGGCCCGACCACACCGTCATCGCCCCGTTGGGCGCCATGGTCGCGTTGAAATAGGGCGAGCGCAGGACATAGAGCCGGATGTTGGCGCATTCGGGGCCGACCGTGCGGCACAGCACCTCGCGCAGATAGGCGTTCAATTCGGGATCGCGGATCACCTGCTTGGAGATGCGCAGCGAACGCTCGGCCTCTTCCATCTGGTGCCACAACCCGCGCTCCAGATCGTCGGAGGGCTGGTAGGGGCCCTCGAACGTCCCTTCGACCGCGGGCGTCACCCCAGCAGGCGCGGGGGCCGGCGCGGCGTCCTGCCCGGCCAGCGGGCTCGCCGCGCTCAACGCCAGCAGGGGCAGAGTGGAAAGGAGAAGGCTGCGCATCGCTGCATGTCCGCGGCGGCACCTGCCTCGGCAGGCCGCCGCCATCGGCCGGGGCCCGGGGCCCGCGGCCTCAGCCCGGCGCCTTGGGCAGCACCACGCCGGGGCGCAGCGGAAAGCCGTCCATCAGCTGGCCGACGCGCTTTTCCGCCCCGTCCGCCTCGCGCGGGTCGCCGCCCATCGCAAGGTCGGTGTTGAACCACACCACATCGCCGCTCGAAAGCTCGACCAGACCCGCATAGCCGACATGGATGCCCGAAGGCACGATCACGCAGACCCCGATCAGGCAGCCGAGCATCCCCGCCGCCTGCGCCGCCTTGCGCCCGCTGTCGCCATAGGCATCGTTGGTGAAGACGAACATCGCATAGTCCGCCCCGGTCGCCTCGCGCAGCTTGGCCGCGCCCGCACCGAGCGTCCAGTCGAGCTGGTTGACCTTCTTCGGGCGCGATCCGGGCACCTTGGGATCGCTCACCAGCTTCTGCTTGGTGGCGAGGCTGTCACCGATCGTGACGTGGGTGAAAATCGCGCCCGACACCGCTTCGAACAGCGCACGGTATTCGGTCAGCACCTCGGCGTTCTCGCCCTCGAGCTCGTCGACGAACTGGAGCTGGGCATTCATCAGCGCCGCGCGTTCGACCAGTTCGGCCTTGATGTTGGTGCGCGCGGTCTCGGTCCAGTCGGCATTGGGCTCGATGATGCCGCCCGCCTTCTGCGAGCCGACGCTGACATCGGGGCGGAAGACGACGATCTTCATGCTGCCGTCAGCGGGGAAGACGAAGCCTTCGTGGGTGGTATCCCCGGCCATGGCCGGTGCCGAAAAGGCAAGCAGGCTCGCCCCCGCAAGAGCCGCCAGGCCCGCACGCACACTCTTCACAATCATTGATTCCGCCCCCGATCTGGTAGTCAGGTATGAAATATCACATGATCTTGGCGCCGCAATGGCTTTCTGGGATCACAAGGCCATTTCGCCGGGGCGAGGCGAGCGCGCCACAGTCCGGGTCAGATTTTCCCGCGCAGGGCCTGATAGGCGGCCGCCGCGACGGTGTTGGCAAGGTTCAATGAGCGGATCACGCCCGAACGCATCGGCAGCTTGAACAGGCGATTGGGGTGCCGGTCGATGATCGGCTTGGGGATGCCCTTGGTCTCCTGCCCGAAGACGAGGAAGGCATCGTCGGGATAGTCGGGCTCGTAGAAACTGCGCGCGCCGAATTCCTCGAACAGGAACAATTGGTCCGCGCGCGGCGTGCGGGCGGCGAGGAAGGCGTCCCAGCTCGCATATTCCGTCAGGCGCACATGCGGCCAGTAATCGAGGCCCGAGCGCTTGACCCGCTTGTCGTCGATGGTGAAGCCCAAGGGGTGGATCAGGATCAGCTCCATGCCCAGCGCCACACAGGTCCGCCCCACCGCGCCGGTGTTGCCGGGGATCTCGGGCTGGACGAGGACGATGGCGAGTTTGGGGGCGGTCATGGCCTCACACCACCTCGATCCGCGTGTGCCGTTCGATCCGGTGCGCATCGACCAGCCGCGCGCCGTTCGCCTCGGGCATGGCCGAGTGCGCGAGGATTTCGGCATAGCGCCGCCACAGGTCCTCGGTCCGGCTGCGTGCGCTGATCGCATCCTTGCGCGGCACGTTCTTGCTGGCGATGGCATCGACCAGCGACCACACCGTCTCCCACCGTCCCGTATAGCCGCCGCGGTCGAACATGCTGAGCATGCCGGCGCCGAACAGGGTGAGGCAGCCAGCGGCGAAATCGACCTGCCACCACATCAGCGGCGCGCCGATCACCCCGACGAGCACCATCGCGCAGCCCAGCCAGCCGACCTCGTCATCGGGCATGGCGAGCCCCGACTCGCGCGCGAGCCGTTTCCTGAGCCGTTTGGGCGAGAGGCGCGCAAGGCCCTTGAGCCGCGTCGAAGGGGTGATGGCCGTGCCCGGGCTCAACCGCTCGAAATTGCCGCGCAACCGGAAGAACAGCATCGCGGCATCGCACCGGACGCCCGTCTCGCTGCCCGCGCGGCGATACATCACCTCCTCGAACAGGTCCTCGGCGGTGTAGAAGACATCGAACCCGTGAAGCGAGGTCACCCCGAAGCTGCGCCCGATGAGATCGAGTGTGACCCCGGTGAATTCGTCCCGCTCGATCCGGATCGCGCCCTGAGCCAAGCCCTACCCCAGCTTGCCCTTCAGGAGCTGGTTCACCAGCTGCGGATTGGCCTTGCCCTGCATCGCCTTCATCGTCTGGCCGACGAAGAAGCCGAACAGCGCTTCCTTGCCGGCGCGGTATTGTTCGACCTTGTCGGCATTGGCGGCGATGATCGCGTCGACCGCAGCCTCGATGGCGCCGGTGTCGGAGACCTGCTTCAGCCCCTCGGCCTCCGCGATTTCAGCGGGATCGCGGCCGGTCTTGAGGACGATTTCAAAAATCTCCTTGGCCTGCCCGCCGCTGATCTCGGCCTTGTCGGCCATCGCGAGGATGCTTGCCTGCGCAGCTGCCGTGGCGTTGGCCGGGTCGCCCTCGTCCCCGAGCGCCTTCAACACCCCCGGCGCGACCGAGAGCGACCAGTTGGCGACCTGCGTGGCGACGTCCGCATCGCCCTTGCCGGTGGCTTTGGCGGTTTCGGACAGCAGCGTCTCGAACCGCGCGAAGGTTTCCACCTCGGCAGTCAGCTCGCGCGCGTTGTAGGGGGTGAGACCCAGCACCTCGACATAGCGCTTACGCTTGGCGTCGGGCAATTCGGGCAAGCTCGCGCGGCATTCGGCGAGGAAGTCGTCCTCCAGCACCAGCGGCAGCAGGTCCGGATCGGGGAAGTAGCGGTAATCATGCGCGTCTTCCTTCGAACGCATGGTGCGCGTGGTGCCGGTGCCCGGGTCGAACAGGCGGGTCTCCTGCACGATCTTCCCGCCGCTTTCGAGCACATCGACCTGGCGCATCGCTTCATGCTCGATCGCCTGCATGACGAAGCGCACGGAGTTCACATTCTTGGTCTCGGTGCGGGTGCCGAAGGGCTCGCCCGCCTTGCGCACGCTGACATTGACATCGGCGCGCATCGAGCCTTCTTCCATGTTGCCGTCGCAGCTTCCGACATAGCGCAGGATCGCGCGCAGCTTCCTCAAGTAAGCCCCGGCTTCGGCGGGCGAGCGCATATCCGGGCGGCTGACGATCTCCATCAGCGCCACGCCCGAGCGGTTCAAGTCGACATAGGACATGGTCGGGTGCTGATCGTGCATCAGCTTGCCAGCGTCCTGCTCGACATGGATGCGCTCGATGCCGATGACCTTGTCCTCGGCGATCCCCGCCTTCTCGTCCGCCTCGATCAGCAGCGAGCCTTCGCCGACGATGGGATGGTAGAGCTGGCTGATCTGGTAGCCCTGCGGGAGGTCGGCGTAGAAGTAGTTCTTGCGGTCGAACCGGCTCCACGCGTTGATCTGCGCCTCGATCGCCATCCCGGTGCGCACCGCCTGGCGGATGCACTCGCGGTTCGGCACGGGCAGCATCCCCGGCATCGCGGCATCGACGAGGCTCACCTGCGCATTGGGCTCCGCCCCGAAGGCGGTCGCCGCGCCGCTGAACAGCTTGGCGTTGGAGGTGACCTGCGCGTGGACTTCAAGGCCGATCACGACCTCCCACTCGCCGGTGGTGCCCTGGATGCGGTAGTTGCTCATTTCCTGTCCTCGTCCTCAATCACCTGTCCATCCGGCCCGAAGCGCATTTCGCCGTGATCGACGTGCTTTCTCACCCAATTGGCGACCATGAAGGTCAGCGGCACCGCCAGGATGATGCCGATCCCGGCGATCACGAGCGGCGTGTCGGCGATCACCACCACTTCTCCGGCTTGGCGGTGAAGCCTGCGCGCTGCTGGATGGCGAGGCCCGCATTGAGCACCCCCTGCTCGTCGAAGGGTTTGCCGACCAGCTGGAGGCCCAATGGCAACCCGTCGGCGTTGATCGTTGCAGGGACGCTCATCGCCGGGAGCCCTGCGAGGCTGGCGGGGACCGCGAAGACGTCGTTCAGATACATCGTCAGCGGGTCTTCGTTCATCGAGCCCAAGGGGAAGCTCGCGGTCGGCGTGGTGGGGGCGAGGATCACGTCGCACTGCTCGAAGGCCAGCGCGAAGTCGCGGGCGACCAGCGCGCGGACCTTCTGGGCCTGGGTGTAATAGGCATCGTAGAAGCCGGCCGAGAGCACATAGGTGCCGATCAGGATGCGGCGCTTGACCTCGTCGCCGAAGCCGGCGGCGCGGGTGGCGGCATACATGTCCTGAAGGCCGACGCCCTCGGGCAGATCGCGCAGGCCATAGCGCACCCCGTCATAGCGCGCGAGGTTCGACGACGCTTCGGCGGGGGCGACGATGTAATAGGCGGGCAGCGCATATTTGGTGTGGGGCAGCGAGACATCGACGATCTCCGCGCCCGCGTCCCTGAGCCACGCCTTGCCCTGCTCCCACGATTCGAGGATCGCCTGATCGGTGCCCTCCATCCGGTATTCGCGCGGGATGCCGACCTTCTTGCCCCTGAGGTCGGAGTTCAGCGCCGCTTCCCAATCGGGCACGTCCATCTGGAGACTGGTCGCATCCTTGGGATCGAACCCCGCCATCGCGCCGAGCATGATCGCGCAATCTTCGACCGAGCGGGCCATGGGGCCGGCCTGATCCAGGCTCGAAGCGAAGGCGACGATGCCCCAGCGCGAGCAGCGGCCATAGGTCGGCTTGATCCCGCAGATGCCGGTGAAAGCGGCAGGCTGGCGGATGGAGCCGCCGGTGTCGGTGCCGGTCGCAGCCGGCGCGATGCGCGCGGCGACGGCGGCGGACGAACCGCCCGAGGAGCCGCCCGGCGACATGGCGGCGTTGCTCCCGGCCTTTTTCCACGGCGAGGTGACGTTGCCGAAAAAGCTCGTCTCGTTCGACGAGCCCATCGCGAACTGGTCAAGGTTGAGCTTGCCCAGCATCCCCGCGCCCGCGTCCCACAGCTTTTGGCTGACGGTGCTTTCATAGCGCGGCGTGAAGCCTTCAAGGATGTGGCTCGCGGCGGTGGTCTGGACGCCGTTCGTGGCGAACAGATCCTTCATGCCGATCGGCACGCCCGCCATGCGGCCCAGCGCCTCGCCCGCCGCGCGCGCGGCGTCCACCTTGTCGGCAGCGGCGAGCGCGTGGTCGGGGGTGGTGACGATGAAGGCGTTGAGGTGTGCTGCCTCGGCCACGGCGGCATTGAAGCTTGTCGCCACTTCGCGCGCAGTGAAATCGCCCTTGGCGACACCATCGCGGATGTCCTTGACGCCGAGAGAGGTAAGGTCGGTCATTCTGTCTCCCCTCCCGCTGGCGGGTGCGGCCGGGGGTGGGCCTGTCCGCATGCGGGGGTCTGGTTGTTCGTGCCCGCCCCGCCCCGCTCCCCGCCAAGGGGAGAATGGCAGGCGGACCAATCCGAAATCACTCGATCACCTTGGGCACGCCGAAAAAGCCGTGCTCGGCCGCCGGCGCATTGGCGAGCACGTCCTCGCGCTTGCCGCCGCCGGTCAGCGGGTCGGCATCGACCACGTCCTCGCGCAGGCGCAGGGTGTTGGGGATCACCGCCGCCATCGGCTCGACCCCTGCGGTGTCCACCTCGCCGAGCTGCTCGACCCACTGGAGGATGCCGTTCAGTTCCGGCACCATCCGCTCAAGCGCGGCATCATCCATGCGGATGCGCGCGAGGCTGGCGATCTTGGCGACGGTTGCCTTGTCGACCGACATGCTTGCGTCCGCCCTTACTGGCCCGGAGCGCCCTGCGGAGCGCCGCCCGCCGGTGCCTCGTCCGCCGGTGCCCCACCCCCCGGTGCCCCGCCCGCGCCGCCGCCTGCGCCCATCTGCGCCTGCATCTGCTGCTGGAGGATCTGGAAGTTACGCTCCACCGCGGCGCGGGTCATGATGCCGGTCACCTCGATGTCGAATTCGAGATCGGCATTGGCCGGGATCGACGAGCCCTGCGGCGGGGTTGCCCCATAGCCGAGTTCGGCGGGGATGAAGATCGTGTACTTGCCGCCCTTCTGGACGTTCTTGAGGCCCTGGTAGAAGCCGGGGATGATCTGGCCTTCCTGGAACAGCAGCGGGGTGCCTTCGGGGAACAGACCCTGCACCGGGAAGGGGCTTTCCTGCGCGTCCTGGAAGACCGAGCCATCGGCGGCGAGCTTGCCGGTGTACTTGACGAAGATCACCTCGCCATCCTTGGGATTGGGGCCGGTGCCGGCCTGCACCACATCGACGCTCAGCCCGCGCGGGATCGCGGCCCACGCGAGCCCTGCCCCCACCAGCACGGCGAGGATCACCCCGATCCACAGCTTGGTCAGCGAGCCCTTGGCAACGGGCTGAATCGGAACGCGGGTAATCTCGGTCATGGTCTTGTCCTGTTGGACCGCGGGCAAATCGGCGCGGCGTTATGACGACAAAAGGGCGCGGGTTTCAAACCGCGCCCTGATGGCTGATCGGAAAGGGTGTTTCAAGCGGCTTCCTTTGCCGGAGGCGCGCCTGGCGACGGGATTACTTGCTCCCGTCGCGCTCCATCCGCTTGCGCTCCATCTTGCGGGCGCGGCGCACGGCGGCCGCCTTTTCGCGGGCGCGCTTTTCCGAAGGCTTCTCGTAGTGGCGACGCAGCTTCATTTCGCGATAAACGCCCTCGCGCTGCAACTTCTTCTTGAGCGCGCGCAGGGCCTGATCGACATTGTTATCGCGAACCATGATTTGCATAAACGACGATTACCTCATGTCCAAACGCCAGAGCCTTGCACGATTCTGCGCAAGGGTACGCGGTGAATTTCCAATGAAATACGGGCGATTCCCGAGGGGAGCCGCCCTTCAAACCGCGCCCCCCTAGTCCAAGCCGGGCAAAATGGCAAGTCGCCACAGCGCCTGGTGCCGGGAAGCCTGCCTAGCCACGACGCGCGAGCCTCGCTATGGCCGCGCCATGGACGCTGTGATCTCTCCCCTGAAGGCAAGCCTTTATGTCGCCGCCGGCGGCGCGGCCGGTTCGGTGCTGCGCTATCATGCGGGCCGCTGGGCGGGCATGCTGGCGGGCGAGGGCAATGCCTTCCCGTGGGGCACGCTCGCGGTCAACATCACGGGCAGCCTCGCGATGGGCGCGCTGGTCGGCTGGTATGCGCTGCGCGCGCCGGGCGAAGCGGCGGCCGAGACCACGCGCCTGCTGCTGGGCGTCGGCCTGCTCGGCGGTTTCACCACGTTCAGCGCCTTCTCGTCCGAGCTGGTGACGATGCTCCACCGCGGACAGGCCGGGCTCGCATTCGGCTATGCCGCCGCCTCGCTCATTGCCGGGATGGCGGCGGTGATCGTCGGCCTTGTCGCCATGCAGGGAGGCCCGCGATGAGCGAGGTGCCCGCTGCTTCCGACAACGTCCGCCAGTTCACCGTCGGCGAGGATGACGACGGCATCCGCCTCGACCGCTGGTTCAAGCGCAACCTGCCGCAGGTCGGCTTTGCGACCGTCTCGCGCTGGGCGAGGACCGGCCAGATCCGCGTCGACGGCAAGCGCGCCAAGCCGGAGGATCGGCTGAGCGCCGGGCAGGTGCTGCGCGTTCCCCCCGGCGGCGACGAACCCGCGCGCGAGGCCCCGAGGCCCCGCGCCCGCGCGCTCGGCCCCGAACAGATCGCCGAGGCAAGGGACATGGTGATCCGCGAGACGCCCACCGCAATCGTCCTCAACAAGCCCCCCGGCCTTGCCACGCAGGGGGGAAGCAAGACGACCAAGCACGTCGACGGCCTGCTCGATGCTTTCGTCCAAGGCAATGCGCCCCGCCCGCGCCTCGTCCACCGGCTCGACAAGGACACCTCGGGCGTGCTGCTGATCGCCCGCACGCCGGGGAGCGCGGCGAGTTTCTCCAAAAGATTTGTGAGCCGGAGCGCGCGAAAGGTCTATTGGGCGCTGGTGGTCGGCAAGCCCGACCTCGCCGAGGGCGTGATCGACGCGCCCCTCGCCAAGCAGCCGGGCACGGGCGGCGAGAAGATGCATATCGACGAGGAGAACGGCGCGGCCGCCAAGACCCGCTACCGCGTGGTCGACAGTGCCGGACAGCGCGCCGCGTGGGTCGAGCTGGAGCCGCTGACCGGGCGCACCCACCAGCTGCGCGTCCACATGGCGGCGATCGGCCACCCGATCGTGGGCGATGGCAAGTATGGCGGGCAAGATGCCTTCCTGACCGGCGCGGTGAGCCGCAAGATGCACCTCCACGCCCGCCGCCTGATCATCACCGAGCCCAAGGCGGGCGAGGGATCTGGCGGCAAGCTCGACGTCACCGCCGAACTGCCCCCGCACTTTGCCGCGAGCATGGAGGTGCTGGGCTTCGACCCGGCGATGTCGGATGCCTCCCCCTTGCGCGAGGATGTGCCCGAGAAGACCGCCGAAGAGAAGAAGCAGGCCGCGCGCCGCCACTTCAAGCAGGCCCGCAAGGAAGAGCGCGCCCCCCGCCGCGCGCGCGGGGCGGCCAAGGCGGGAGCCAAGCCCAAAGCGAAGGGCAAGGGCAAGCCCGGGTCCGGGGGCAAGCCGCCCGCCAGAGGAGCAGGCCGCAAGCCGACCCGCTGATGCATCCCGACCCGCTCTACCGCACAAAGGATCGCGCGCTTTGCGAGAGCCTGATCGACGAGGTCGGCTTCGGCATGGTCTTCGCCGCCACGCCCGACGGGCTGCGGGCGGCGCACACGCCGGTGCTGTCGACAGGCGATGGCCCTGAGAAGCCTTGGGCCGTGCAGTTCCACCTGGCGCGCGGCAATGCCCTCGCCCGCCATCTCGACGGCAGCCCCGCGCTGGTCGTGGTCAACGGCCCCGACGCCTATGTCAGCCCTCGCTGGTATGCGAACCGCGACACGGTGCCGACGTGGGACTATGTCGCGCTCGAGCTCGAGGGCCGGGTGCGGCGGATGGATGACGCGGGGCTCGAGGCCTTCCTTCACACCGCGATCCTCAAGCACGAAGGGCGGCTGGAGGGCGCGCCGTGGCTGGCGGAGGAGACCTCCGGCAAGACGTGGTCCGGGCTGCTGCGCGGCATTACCGGCTTCGAGCTCGAGGTGCTGGCGTGGCGGCCGACCCTCAAGCTCTCCCAGAACAAGACGCCCGAGGAGCGCGCGGCAATCGCGCTCGGTCTCAAGACCGCGGGCCATGCCGCGCTCGCGCACCTCGTGCGGGAGCTGCCCGAATGACCCGGCTCCCCATGCGCTTGGCCGTGTTCGACTGCGACGGCACGCTGGTCGATGGCCAGGCCGATGTGTGCTGGGCGATGGAGCGCGCCTTCACCCGCGCCGGCCTTGCCGCGCCCGACCCGCATGCGGTGCGCCGCATCGTCGGCCTGAGCCTGCCGGCCGCGGTCCGCAGCCTTGCCCCTGCGCTCAGCGAGGCGGACAACCGTGCGGTCACCGAGTTCTACCGCTCCAGCTACCGCGCGCGGCGCGAGGAAGGGCTGCTCGACGAGCCGCTGTTCGAGGGCATCGCCGCGCTGCTCCACAGCCTCCACGCGGGCGGATGGAGCCTTGCGGTCGCCACCGGCAAGTCCGACCGCGGGCTGGCCGCCTGCCTGGCGAGCCACGGGATCACCCACCTGTTCACCTCGCTCCAGACCGCCGACCGCCACCCCTCCAAGCCCCACCCGGCGATGCTTGAGGCCGCGCTGTTCGAGGCCGGCGCGCTGCCGTCGGAGGCGGTGATGATCGGCGACACCAGCTTCGACATGCTGATGGCGCGCAGCATCGGGGTCGCCGCGATCGGGGTCGGCTGGGGCTACCACGAGGCCCCCGAACTGCTCGCCAGCGGCGCTGCCTGCGTGGTGGAGAGCGCCCCGGACCTCGCCGCCGCGCTTGAGGAGGCGCTGCCATGACCGACACCCGCGCCCGCAACGGCTTCATCATCATCACCGCCGTCCGCTTCCTCTCTATCGCCCTCATCATGCTCGGCTTTGCGATCGTGCGCGGGGTGATCGACCTGCCGTGGGAGGTGGGCGCTGCCTTCGCCGTGTTCGGCTTCCTCGAGTTTGTCTTCCTCCCCCGCTTCATCGCCCGGCGCTTCCGGGACGACCGCCGCCGATGATCCGCCGCTTCTACACAGCCGTCACCCTCTCCGAGCGCCCGGAGGGCTGGCAGGTCATGCTGGACACCCGCGGCGTCAGGACCGTCGGCGGCGCCCCCCAACTGCTCCCCACCCGCGCGCTCGGCGAAGCCCTTGCCGCCGAGTGGCGCGGACAGGGCGAGACCATTGACCCGGCCAGCCTGCCCTTGCGCGACATGGCCGACTACGCCATCGACATCGTCGCGGCCGACCCGCCGGGCCTAGCCGAGGGCCTCGTCGGCTATGCCGAGACCGACACCCTGTGCTACCGCGCCGACCCGGACGAACCGCTCCACGCCCACCAGCTGGCGGTGTGGGAGCCGCTGCTTGCCGGTTTCGAGGCCGCCCACGGCGTCACCTTCACCCGGGTCAGCGGCGTGCTCCACCGCCCGCAGCCGCCTGCCACCCTCGCGACCTTGCGCGCGCGGCTGCTCACCCTCACCCCCTTCCAGCTTGCCGGGCTCGAGGCGATGACCAGGCTCGCCGCCTCGCTCACCATCGGACTGTGCGCGCTGGATGCGGCCCACGCGGACGAGCCGCTCGCCCTGTGGCAGGCTGCCTGCCTCGAGGAGGCGTGGCAGGCCGAGCTGTGGGGCCGCGACGCCGAGGCCGAGGAGCCCCGCCAACGCCGCGAGGCCGATTTCCTGCGCGCCGCCGCCTTCGCCCGGCTGGCCGGCACCGCATAGGCACCCGCGCCGCCCGTGTAGGAGACAATGAGACACTGTCCAGAGACAGAATTGTCTCCCGCCCCGCGCGGCTCGGATTCCGGGACAAAAAGGGGCGCGATGCGAGTCATGCGCGCATCTTGTCATGCCCGAATCATGTAGGAAAGCGGGGAGTTACGCGGGGGCGCGGGCGGGGCTCCCCCTATCCGGGCGCGACCCACTCCGCCACTTGCGCCGCCACCGTGTTCGCGGCCGCATTCAACCCCGCGCCGACCGAGCGCGCATCGGGCGTCACGCCGCTCTGCTTGGCCTCGAAGCGGCGGGTGGCGACCGCGCCATCCTTGGCAATCCGCACCGCATCGAAGCGCACCACCGCCTCGCCGGTCGCCGCGTCATAGCCCATTTCGGTGAGCGTGCCCTGCAAGGTCACACCCGGCGTGCCCGCCACATCGTCGCCATCCACGACCATCGCTGTCCCGCGCGCGCGGATCGTCTCGCCGACCACGCGGCGGAACAGGCGGGCGGGCTTTTCGACCCAATACGCCTCCTGGAGATAGGCAAGCTCGGTATCGCTCACCGCCACCGGCACGCGCAGCACATCGAGCTTGGCCGGGGTATCGAAGGGCAGCACCGCGATCACCGCGCGCTCGGCCCCGCCGGCAACGCCCGGCCCGGCGGGCGCACGTGCGGACGGGCTCAGGGTCAGCAGGCTTTCGGGCGGCTCTCCGCCAAGGCTGATGCAGCCGCTCAGCGCAAGCGCCAGCGCCAAAACCGGAAGGCGCGCAAGGAGGGCGGGCCGGAAACTGGTGGTCATGCGGTCTTCCCTCTCACTCGGGCTTGTAGTCGGGCAGCGACTTGCCGCCCACCAGCGCGCCCGCGCCTTCGCTTTCGAGCTTTTCGGTAATCGCGCGCAGGGACCGGCTGGTGGCGCGCAGGTCCTGCAAGGTCGCCTCGGCGTTCGGGAGCGTGCCCGTGCGCAGCTGGCGGATCGCCGGGCGCGTGTCCTCGAGCGTCGCGGACAGCGCAGCGAGCGTCGTATTGGCGCTTTTCAGGGTCGCGCGCAGTTCGGCCGCCAGCGGCTCGCCTTCCTCGCCGACGAGGCCGTTGGTGTTGTCGGCCAGCCGCTCGACCGCGTCGAGGGTCTGGTTGAATTCCTGCATGGTGACGCGGAAATCCTTGAGGTTCTGGGTCAGCTCGGGGGTCGCATCGACGAGGCCTGCGGTCAGCCGGTTCGAATTCCTGAGGATGCCGGCCAGTTCCTTCTGGTTTTCAGGGCCAAGGATCAGGTTCAATTGCTCGGTCAGGGTCGCCAGCCGCTCCAGCAGCAGCGGCGCATTCGCCACGATCTCGCCGAAGCCGCCGCGCCCCGGGGGGATCACCGGGCGGCCTTCAGGGCAGGCGGTGGTTTCGCAGGTAATCGGCGGATTATCCTTGCGCGCGCCGTCCAGAAGGATCGTCGAGACGCCGGTGAAGCTCGCCTGGATGGTCGCCTGCGTGCCGACGAGGATCGGCACATCATCCTTCACCTTGACGCGCACGCGGACGAATTCGGGATTGTCCTTGGCCAGCGCGATTTCGGTCACCTGCCCCACCGGAACGCCCGCGAAGGTCACCTGGCTGCCCTGGTTGAGGCCCGAGACCGACTGGTTGTAGAAGATGTCGTATTCGTCCTTGGCGCCTTCATTGAGGCGCGCGATCCAGACGATGAACGCCGCCAGCGCCGCCAGCAGCACCAGCGTCACCGCACCGACCCACAGATGATTGGCTCTGGTTTCCATGTGCGCTTCCTATGCGGCCCCGCAGGCGGGGTTGTCCAATGTTCTGTCATGCGCCGGGGGCCTCATGGCGCTTCTCCGTGGAGATGCGTCGCATGGGCGCTGCGCCCGCGCGGGCCGTTGAAATATTCCTCGATCCACGGGTGGCCGGTGGCGACCAGTTCGGGGATGGTGCCGACCGCGATGACCTTTTTGTCGGCGAGCACCGCGACGCGGTCGCAGATCTCGTAAAGCGTATCGAGATCATGGGTTATGAGAAACACCGTGAGGCCGAGGGTTTCCTTCAATTCGCGCGTCAGCCGGTCGAACTTGGCCGCGCCGATCGGATCGAGGCCGGCGGTCGGCTCGTCGAGGAACAGCAGTTCGGGATCAAGCGCGAGCGCGCGGGCGAGGCCGGCGCGCTTCTTCATGCCGCCCGAAAGCTCGGACGGGAATTTCTTGACCGCATCTTCGGGAAGGCCGGTCAGCATCACCTTGTAGCGCGCGATTTCGGCGCGGAAGGCGGGGTCGAGATCGGGGTAGTATTTCTTGAGCGGCACCTCGACATTCTCGCCCACCGTCAGGGTCGAGAACAGCGCGCCGCCCTGGAACAGGATGCCCCAGCGCCGCCGCACGCCGATGCCCTGGTCGAGATCGAGTTCGGTGATGGTCCTGCCCAGCACGTCGATCCGCCCGGCGGTGGGCTGCTGCAAGCCGATGATCGAGCGCATCAGCACCGACTTGCCGGTGCCCGACCCGCCGACCACGCCGAGGATCTCGCCGCGCCGCACGGTAAGGTCGAGCCCGTCGTGGACGGCGAAATCGCCGAAGGTGTTGACGAGGCCTTCGATCTTGATGACCGGTTCGTCGTTCGATGAATGGCTGTTGACCCGCATCACCCCCACCCGATCTCGGTGAAGAACACCGCGAAGAAGGCGTCGAGGACGATCACCGCGAAGATCGCCGAGACCACCGCCATCGTGGTGCGCCGGCCGACCTCCTCGGAATTCCCGTGGACCTGCATGCCGTGATAGCATCCGGCGAGCGCGACGATCAGGCCGAAGACCGGGGCCTTGATCAGCCCGACCCACAGGTCGTGCGTGGGCACCACTTCCTGGATGCGCAAGAGGAAGGTGAAGAACGGGATGCCGAGCGCGAACTGGCCCACCACCGCCCCGCCGATGATCGCGAGCAGCGCGGCGAAGAAGCCCAGGAGGATCATCATGAAGGTGGCCGCCAGGATGCGCGGGATCACCAGCACCTCGATGGGCGAGATGCCGATGGTGCGCATCGCGTCGATCTCCTCGGTGAGCTTCATGGTGCCAAGCTGCGCGGCAAAGGCGCTCCCCGAGCGGCCGGCGACCATGATCGCGGTCATCAGCACGCCCAGTTCGCGCAAGGTGATGCGGCCGACGAGGTTGACGGTCAGCGCCTCGGCGCCGAACTGCTGGAGCTGGACCGAGCCCTGCTGGGCGATGACGATGCCGATGAGGAAGCTCATCAGGCCGATGATGGGGAGCGCGGTGACGCCGACCAGCTCCATCTGGTGGACCAGCGCCTTGAAGGGGAAGCGCGCAGGGTGGCGCATGAGGCTGGCCGCGCCGAGCAGGATCTGGCCGAAGAAGCCGACCACCCCGTAGATGCCGCGGCGCGCGCCGAACACCTTCTCGCCCACGGCAAGCGGTACGCGTTCCCAGACGGGCAGGCGGTGCGGATGGGTGTCGCCGCTCGCCTCGATATCGTGCATCGCGGCGAGCAGCCGCTGCGCTTCGGGGCTGGCGCCGGTGATGTCGCTTTGGTGCTCGCGGGCGAAGCGGCACACGACCCATGCGCCGACCGTGTCGATCTCCTCGACGCCGGCAAGGTCGACCGCGCGGATCGGCCCCGCGATGCCGCGCAGCGCGCGTTCGAGCGGGGCGATGGCGGCGAGCGTGAGGTGCCCCGACAGCACGAGGCGCGCGGGGCCAGCGTCTGCCTCCTCCAGCATATGTTGCGCCGCACTGTGCATCGGGGCGGGGTATGGGAGGATTTTGCCAGGCCTGCAAGGTGCTGGCAGGGGCGCGGCGCACGGTTCTTGCCGCCTTTGCATCATTGCATCGCAACATGGGTGCTGGCATGGCGCGCACCATCATGAGCGAGCAACTGCCCACCACTTTCGACCCCGCTGCCATCGAGGCACGCTGGTATGCCCACTGGGAGGCGAACGGCTGCTTCCGGCCCGAGCGGCCCGACGCCGAGCCCTACACCATCGTCAACCCCCCGCCCAATGTGACGGGCAGCCTCCACATCGGCCATGCGCTCGACAACACCTTGCAGGATGTGGTGATCCGCTACGAGCGGCTGCGGGGCAAGGACGCGCTGTGGGTGGTCGGCACCGACCATGCCGGGATCGCGACCCAGATGGTGGTCGAGCGCCAGATGGAGGCGCGGCAGGACAAGCGCACCAACTACACGCGCGAGGCTTTCGTCGAGAAGGTGTGGGAGTGGAAGGCGACAAGCGGCGGCACCATCACCCACCAGCTGCGGCGCCTCGGCTGTTCGATGGACTGGAGCCGCGAGCAGTTCACGATGGACCCGCACTTCACCAAGGCGGTGATCAAGACCTTCGTCGACCTCTACAATGATGGCCTCATCTACCGCGACAAGCGGTTGGTGAATTGGGACCCTAAATTGAAGACCGCGATCAGCGATCTCGAGGTCGAGACGCAGACCATCGCGGGGAGCTTCTGGCACCTCAAATATCCGCTGGCCGATGGCGTGACCCTGCCCGATGGGCGCGATTATCTGGAGGTCGCCACCACCCGCCCCGAGACGATGCTCGCCGACATGGCGGTGGCGGTGAACCCCGCCGACCCGCGCTACCAGAGCGTCATCGGCAAGCACGTGATCCTGCCCCTGACCGGTCGCCGCATCCCGGTGATCGCCGACGAGCACGCCGATCCCGAGCTGGGGAGCGGCTGCGTCAAGATCACCCCGGGGCACGATTTCAACGACTTCGAGGTCGGCAAGCGCGCCGGGTTTGCCGCGTCCGAGATGCTCAACATGCTCGATGCCGAGGCGAACGTGTGCCAGACCGCCGATGGCCTGGTGCCGGAGGAATTCCTCGGCCTCCACCGCTTCCGCCGCGCCAATGAAAACGGGGCGGGCGTGGACGGCGCGCGCGAGCTGGTGGTCGCGCGGATGAAGGAGCAGGGCCTCCTCATCCCGCACATCACCAAGGACAAGGAAGGCAATCCGGTCGAGCATGACGCCGAGCCGCGCCAGATCGCCACCCCCTTCGGCGACCGCGGCGGCGTGGTGATCGAACCGTGGCTGACCGACCAGTGGTACGTGAACGCCGCGGAACTCGCCAAGCAGCCGATCGAGGCCGTGCGCTCGGGCGATATCCAGATCGTCCCCAAGACCTGGGAGAAGACCTTCTTCAACTGGATGGAGAACATCCAGCCGTGGTGCGTCTCGCGCCAGCTGTGGTGGGGGCACCGGATTCCGGCGTGGTTTGGCTTCAAATTCGAGCGCACATCGAAAGGTGAATGGCGCGAACTCCCCGAGAAAGCCATCTTCGTCGCCGCGTCTGAGGAAGAGTTGCGCGAGAAGGTCTGGCACGCGAGCGACCTCGACGATGTGACCGATGGAAAGCGTTGGCCGGGAACGTTCATCGAGTGCGCGAACGAGGAAGAGGCACGCCAGATCCTGTTGAAGGATAAGGAAGCCTACCCGGTTTGGCAGGACCAAGACGTCCTCGACACGTGGTTCTCTTCCGCGCTGTGGCCCTTCGCCACGCTCGGCTGGCCCGAGGAAAATTCCGTTTGCCCTGAGCCTGTCGGAAGCGAAGCTGACCCGCAGGGTCAACGGCCGCACTTCTCTTCGGAAGTGAAGGACGGGGCTTCGACAAGCTCAGCCCGAACGGGTCTTTTGCAAAAGCACTTCCCCAACTCGCTCCTCATCTCCGGCTTCGACATCCTGTTCTTCTGGGATGCGCGGATGATGATGATGGGCTTTTACAACATGGGGCAGAAGCCGTGGGATACGCTCTATCTCCACGGCCTCGTGCGGGCAGCCGACGGCGCGAAGATGTCGAAGTCCAAGGGCAATGTCGTCGATCCGCTTGGCCTCATCGACCAGTACGGCGCGGATGCGCTGCGGTTCTTCATGGCGGCGATGGAGAGCCAGGGCCGCGACATCAAGATGGATGAAAAGCGGGTCGAGGGTTACCGCAATTTTGCGACGAAGCTGTGGAACGCCGCCCGGTTCTGCCAATCCAATGGCATCGGTGCCTCCGACACGATCAAGGCCCCGCCCGCCCGCCTCGCCGCCAACCAGTGGATCATCGGCGAGGTGCAGGCCTGCGTCTCGGAAATCGAAAAGGCGATGGCCGACCTGCGCTTCGACGCGGCGGCCAATGCCATCTACCAGTTCACGTGGAGCAAGTTCTGCGACTGGTATCTCGAACTGGTGAAGCCGGTGCTTTCTCCCCTCCCGCTCGCGGGAGGGGTCGGGGGTGGGCCCGAGCAAGGCGATAACAGTGGCCCCGC
>NZ_ANFX01000017.1 GCF_000331285.1 Porphyrobacter sp. AAP82
CCATCTCAACAAGGGGGTCCCTTTTGCGTGCCGATAGGGGGGCCCGATTGAACGCCGATTGACAGGTCGCGCTGCGCAAGGCGCTCGGCAAGGACGAGATGGTGCTGCACTACCAGCCGGTCGTCGATGCCCACACCGAACAGGTGGTCAGCTTCGAGGCGCTGGTGCGCTGGAATTCCGAAGACCACGGCTTCGTCAGCCCGGGCAAGTTCATCCCGCTCGCCGAGGACACCCGCCTGATCGTGCCGATCGGCCGCTGGGTGATGCGCAAGGCCTGCGAAGAGGCGCGCAACTGGCCCGAACATGTCAAGGTCAACGTCAACGTCTCTCCCGAACAGCTGCTTGAGCCCGGCTTCCATGCCGAGGTGGTGCAGGCGCTAGCGGCAACCGGCCTGCGGCCCGAACGGCTCGAGGTGGAAGTGACCGAAAGCATCTTCCTGCGCGATGCGAGCGTGGCCCGCAATGCGCTCGAACAGGTCATGGCGCTCGGCTGTTCGGTCGCGCTCGACGACTTCGGGACGGGCTATTCCTCGCTCGGGTATCTGCGCAAGCTCAAGTTCTCGACCATCAAGGTCGATCGCACCTTCGTCCAGGGTGCGGCGCAGGGGAGCGCCGAGAGCCTCGCGATCATCAATGCGGTGGTGGCGATGGCCAAGAGCCTGCAAATGACCACGACCGCCGAGGGCGTCGAGACCGGCGAGGAAGCCGAACTGATCCGCAACCTCGGCTGCGACAAGATCCAGGGGTTCTATTTCGGCCGGCCGATGACTGCCGCCGATGCGACGAGCCTGTTCGGGGTCGCGCGCGAACGGCGCGCATAGCCCCCCGCGTCAGGCGGCAGCGAAGCTCGCCAGCGCGCTTTCGAACAGGCGCCGCCCGTCCGCACCGCCCAGCGCCGGAACCGCCGCAGGCTCGATCGCGCGTTCGGGGTGCGGCATCATGCCCAGCACCCGGCCATTGGCGGAGAGCACCCCGGCAATGTCGCGCGCCGATCCGTTGCACGCTTCGGCATAGCGGAACGCCACGCGCCCTTCGCCTTCGAGCATGTCGAGCGTTTCCGCATCGGCGTAATAATTGCCGTCATGGTGGGCGACGGGGATGCGGATCGGCTCGCCCGCGCGGTAGCCTGCAGTAAACGGCGAGGCGGCATTCCCGACCGTCAGCGCGACAGTGCGACACATGAAGCGCTGCCCGGCATTGCGCAGCAGCGCGCCCGGGAGCAGCCGCGCTTCGGTGAGCACCTGGAAGCCGTTGCACACGCCCAGCACCGGCACGCCGCGCTGTGCCGCTGCGACAACCGCGCGCATGATCGGGCTGGTCGCCGCCATCGCGCCCGAACGCAGGTAATCGCCATAGGAAAAGCCGCCCGGCAGGGTGATGAGGTCGAGCCGGTCCGGCAGTTCGGCATCGCCGTGCCACACGCGGATCGCGGGCGCGCCGGCGACCGCCGCGATCGCCGAGGCCATGTCCCGGTCGCAGTTGGAGCCGGGGAAGGTGATGACTGCTGCTCGGAACGCCATCAGTTCGCGCCTTCGCCCAAGCCTTCAATCGTGAAGCTTTCGATCACCGTGTTGGCGAGCAGCTTCTCGCACATCTGGCGGATCGTCGCCTCGTCGGTGCCGTCGGCCACATCGAGTTCGATCAGCCGGCCGATGCGGACATCCCCGACGCCTGCAAAGCCCAGACCCTCAAGCGCGTGGTGCACGGCGCGGCCCTGCGGATCGAGCACGCCGGGCTTCAGTCTGACGAGGACGCGCACTTGCATGGCCTGATGCTCCGTTCTTGCCGGCGGGCGGCTTGGGTCGCGCCGGTATGCGGGGCCGCTATAGCGCCCTGCGCCTCGGGTGCAATCGCGGTAATGGCGCTTCTCAACATGCGGGGCGGCGCCGACGGATTGACGCGCAAATGTCACATTTCGGTCATTCAGGGGCGGTGATTGTAACCCTCTTGCAACAACTGTCCAAAGAAAGCCCGCAAAGCGTCGCTTTCGCGCAACATTTGCAGTGTGGCTGTCTCGCGCGAATCGGCGAGAAATGCCACGGGCGGCCCGCACCTACGCACCATCCGACCATACCAAAGGCCAAAGCCAAGGGGGTTTTCCGATGTCTCACCGCTTCTCCGCAATCCGTGCTGCCTGGACCGGCTCGACCGTCCTTGCTGCTGCCGCCGCCATCGGCTTTGCCGCACCCGCCGCCGCGCAGGACGGCGCTTCGGCCGAGGATGAGGGCCAGCTCGCCACCATTATCGTCACCGCCAACCGCCGCGAGGAAAACCTCCAGGACGTCGCGGTTTCGGCCGATATCCTCGACCAGGAGCGCATCGGCGCCGTGTTCAGCGCCGCAGCCGACATCACCGCGCTGGCCGGCACCGCACCGGGCCTCAACGTCGAAAGCTCGAACGGCCGCGTCGCCCCGCGCTTCTACATCC
The DNA here is from genome assembly GCF_000331285.1 of Porphyrobacter sp. AAP82. Classification (GTDB taxonomy): domain Bacteria; phylum Pseudomonadota; class Alphaproteobacteria; order Sphingomonadales; family Sphingomonadaceae; genus Erythrobacter. Next base: position 2,428 of record NZ_ANFX01000017.1, read on the forward strand.
GCGGCCTCGGCAACACCGATTTCGACCTTGCCGCCTCGCAGCCCGTCTCGGTGCTGCTTGATGACGTGGTGCTCGAAAACGTCACGCTCAAGAGCTTCCCGGTCTTCGATATCGAGCGCGTCGAAGTGCTGCGCGGGCCGCAGGGCACGCTGTTCGGCCGCAACACGCCCGCAGGCGCGGTCAAAGTCACCAGCATCAAGCCCAGCCACGATTTCTCGGCTTCGGGCTCGCTGTCCTACGGCAGCTACGACACCATTTCGGTGAACGGCGCCGTCGGCGGCTCGCTGGTCGAGGACAAGATCGCGGTCCGCATCGCCGCGCAGCTCCAGCACCGTGCCGACTGGATCGACAACGGCTTCACCGGCGACGACAATGCGCTGGGCGGCTACAACGACTTCGCGGTGCGCGGCCAGTTGCTGTTCACCCCGACCGAGCGTTCGAGCATCCTTGCCGCGGTCAATTACCGCAACCTCGATGGTTCCTCGACCTTCTTTCGCGCCAACGTGCTCGGCCGCACCACCGCGCAGCCGAACAACACCAACAAGCTCAACGACAACTATGACCGCAACACGGTGTTCTACGACGCCGGCGGCGGCAACCTTGCCGATTACGAGCAGGTCGGCCTGACGCTGACCGGCGCCTACGAATTCGACGGCATGACCCTGACCTCGATCACCAGCTACTGGACGAGCGAGGGTTCGAGCCGCGGCGACATCGACGGCGGTTTCGGCGCTTCGTTCCTGCCGGTGATGGGGCCGGGCTTCATCCCGTTCCCTTCGGACACGCAGGACTCGATCGATCTCGAGCAGTTCACGCAGGAAGTCCGCCTCGCCTCGACCACGGACGGCCCGCTCAGCTGGCAGATCGGCGGCTTCTACTTCTCGAGCGATTTCGACGTCACCACCGTCGGCTTCACCTTCCCGCCGCCGGTCACCGTCAACCACACCAACGACGCCTGGGCGCTGTTCGGCCAGTTGACCTACCAGCTGACCGACACCCTGCGCGCCACCGGCGGCATCCGCTACACCGACGACCAGAAGGACTTCGTGGTCGTATCGGGCGCCGCGCCGCAGCCGCGCAGTGTCGGTGACCAGCAGTTCGACTGGGACATCAGCCTCTTCGCCGATGTCTCGGACGACGCCAGCGTCTATGCCAAGGTCGCCAACTCGTTCCGCGGGCCGACCATCCAGGGCCGTGACGTCGCCTTCTTCAGCGCGCCCTCGGTCGCGCAGTCGGAGAACATCACCTCCTATGAAGCCGGCTTCAAGAGCGAGTTCGCCGATCGCCGGGTGCGTCTGAACGGTGCGGTCTATTACTACACCGTCGAAGACCCGCAGTTCACCGCCGTGGGCGGCGCGGGCAACCTCGTGCAGCTGATCAACGCCAACAAGGGCGAAGGCTACGGCGTCGAGCTCGACAGCGCGTTCCAGATCACCCCGCGCTTCCTCGTCACGCTCGGCGTTGCCTACAACAGCACCGAGATCCAGGACGCGAACCTGGCGGTCGGCATCTGCGCACAGTGCACCGTGACCGATCCGACCCGCGTGGTTTCGGGCACCCGCCGCGCTTTCATCGACGGCAACCCCTTCCCCAACGCCCCCGAGTGGAGCGGCGATCTGACGGCGCGCTATGGCATCCCGGTGGGCAATTCGGGTGAATTCTACATCTTCACCGACTGGGTCTACCTCGGCGAGACCAACTTCCTGCTTTACCAAAGCCGCGAGTTCAACGCCGGCAGCCGCTTCGAAGGCGGTCTGAAGGTCGGCTATGCGGGCAATGACGGCCAGTGGGAAGTCGCCGCCTTCGCGCGCAACATCACCGATGAAGACAACGTGCTCGGCGTGGTCGACTTCAACAACAACACCGCTTTTGTGAACGAGCCGCGCGTCATCGGCGCGATGGTGAGCTTCAAGTACTGAGGGAGGGCCTTCCTCCGAGAGGAAGGTGAACCAAAGGGGAAAGCCGGCAGGGGGCGACCTGCCGGCTTTTTCTTTGCCTATGGCGCGGCCCGGATACCTTCCGCCGCCGCTTCGGGCACGACCACGAAGCGCACCGCGCCTTCGGGTGCGAGATAGCGCAGCGCGGCCATGTGAATGTCTTCGGGCGTGATCGCCCCGATCACCGCAGGCGCGGCCATGAAGCGTTCGATCTGCTGCGGATCGCGCTGGGCCCGCGCGCCCAGCGACAGCCATCCGCCGAGGTCTTTGAGGAGGTTGCGGTAATTCTCGAGCGCCGGCTTGCGCGCGCGTTCGATCACATCGGCATCGAGCGGCCCCGCGCGCAGGTCCGCGATCAGCGCCTCGACCGCCTCGCGGGTCGCCCCGGTCTGGTCGGCCGCCACCGAGGCGCTGACCACGAAGGTGCCGTAGCCGGGGTAGAAGTGGCTGGTGTTGGAGCTGGCCGAGGGCGAATAGGCCTGCCCCAGCTTCTCGCGCAGCCGGTCGGTCAGTTCGAGCCGCATGATCCAGCCAAGCAATTCGAGCCGCTGGTCCTCTACCGCATCGCGGTCGTCGGTGGTCGGCCAGACCCATTGGAGCAGCGCCTGATCGGGCTCGCCCCTGTGGGAGAGGATGTGTTCGCCGCGCGCTGCGGTGAAACTGCGGGTGCGGTTCTGGAGGCGCGGATTGAAGTCCGCCTCGCGCTGTGGCAGCGCGCCCAGCGTTGCGGCGACCGCGGCGATGGCGGCGTCTTCGTCAAGATCGCCGACCAGCGCGATCTCGATCGCGCCGTGCGCCAGCCGGTCGCCGATCACCGTCTCGAGCTGCGCGTAATCGAGCGCGAAAAAAGCTTCCCTCGGCTGAAGGGTGAAGCGCGGGTCATTGTCGGACAGGATCCGGCCGCTTGCCGCTCCCAGCGCGCGAGAAGGCGTGCTGTCGAGTGTGTTGAAGAAGTTGTCGATGTTCTTGCGGAACCGCTCCACCCCTTCCGGGCGGTATCCCGGGTCGGTCAGCGTGGCGGCCAGCACCTGCAATTGCAGCGCCAGATCGCGCGGCGTGGTGGTGGCCGAGGTCGTAAAAGCATCGGTGCTGACATCGAGGTTGAAGCTGACGCTGCGCCCGGCCAGCACGCTCGCCAGTTCGTCCTGGCTGTGCTTGCCGAGCCCGCCTGCGGCGAGCGATCCGGCAAGATAGGTCGCCAGCGGCGCCTCGCGCGGGTTCATCAGGTCGCCTCCGTCCACCGCCAGCGCAAAGGCGATGCGGTCCTTGCGCACATCGGTCCTGCGGAGCGTCAGGCGCACCCCGTTGGCAAAGCGGATCTGGCGAAAGCCGAGCAGCGGCTCGAGGGTGTCGGACACGACCGTGCCGGCTGGACCGAAGTCCGAATAGCCGAAGGCAAGCGGCCCGTTGTCGACCGGCGCCGCGATCGCCAGCGCCATGCCTTCGTCGAAAGCCGCCCTGAGGCCGGCCTCGCCGCCTTCGGGCCGGTTGCGGCCCTCGAAGCGGATCAGCGGTTCGGCAAGCGGGGCCGCGTCATCGCGCAGCGCCTGCCACACGGTCCCGGGGGTGATTTCGGGAGCCGCGGCCTCGAACATGGCGAGCGTCCATGCGGGGGTGGTGGGCACGCGCTCGTCGGTTGTGAGAGCCAGTGCCGCGCCTGCAAAGACCGCATTGCCGCGGGTGTCCGCCGCCTTGACCGCGTTGTCCAGCGCGGTGCGGATATTGGCGAGCTGTTCGTCCAGTTCGGCGCGGGTGAAGCCGTAGGCCAGCGCCTGGTTGACCTCTTGCGTCGCGGCGAGGACGCCCTTTTTCCACTCGCCATCGGCACTGCTGATGGAGAGGCTGGTGATGCGCGCGGCCTCGAAAATGTCGCCCGTGCCGTAGTTCGCCTGACGAAACGGCGCATTGCTCCCGCGCGCCAGCCGCGCGAGGCGGCGATTGACGATGCCATAGCCGATGGAGCGCAGCAGATCGCGGCGGCGGCCCGCGATGCTGTCGGGCTCGTCGCGCCACGCGGCAAGGCGGCTGATGGTGACGCTTTCGGGGAGCGCCGGGTCGAGGTGGATGTCGGTCCCGGCCTTTGCCGCCACGTCGATCGGCCCCGCCTCGGGCGCGGCAGGGGCAGGGGCGGCGGGTGCCCAGTCGGCAAAGCGGGCGCGGATCGCGGCTTCGACCACGGGCGCGGGATAATCGCCCACCACCACCAGCACGGTGTTGGCCGGGGTATAGGTGCGTCCATAGAGCGCGCGCAGTTGCGCGGCCGTGGCGCTTTCGAGCACTTCGGCCGTGCCGATCGGCAGACGGCGGCCATAGAGGGCCTGCGGAGCGAGGAAGGCGACGTTGTCCTCGTAATTGCGCAAGCTGTAGCCCGCCCGGTCGCGCCTTTCGGCCAGCACCACGCCGCGCTCGCGCACCACGGCATCCTCGGCGATCGTGAGCTCGCTCGCGGTCTCGCGCATCAGCATCAGCGCGGTGCCCAGCAGCGCCTCGTCATTGCGCGGGAGGTTGAGCATGTAGGTGATGGTCTCGAAGCCGGTCGAGGCATTGGTGTCCGCGCCGAAGGCCAGCCCCTCGCGCTCGAGCAGCTTGATCATCTCGCCTTCGGGAATGCCTCTGGAGCCGTTGAAGGCCATGTGTTCGAGGAAGTGCGAGAGGCCGCGTTCGCTGTCGGTCTCGGCCAGCGCGCCCGATCCGATCCGCATCCGCACCAGCGCGGTGCTGGCGGGGGTCGCGTTCTGGCGGATGACGTAGCGCATGCCGTTGGCAAGCCGCCCGAAGACATAGCCCGGATCGACCGGGATGTCGCTTTGCTCGAATGCCCAGACGGGGGCGGGCGCCTCGGCCCCGACCACAGTCCCGGCGGGCGAGGGCGCATCCTGCGCGGCGAGCGAGGTGGCCAGAGCCAGCGGGCAAAGCGCCAGCAGCAGGCTTGCCGCAACCGGCAATTTCGCCGCGGATTTCAGGCGGCTCTCGGGGGGCAGGGTCATCCCCGCGAGAGTAGCGGCCGCAAGCGGCCTGTCAGCCACTTTCTTCAGCGGCGCTACTTCTTCAATGGAGGGGGGCCGCGCAGGCGCGAGCGGGCGTGGGAAAGGTCGAACACCTCACCCGGGCCATTGTCTTCCTCGTTGAGCAGGCCAAGCCGCCGCGCGACTTCGCGGTAGGCCTCCTCCTCGCCGCCGAGGTCGCGGCGGAAGCGGTCCTTGTCGAGCTTTTCGCCGGTCGCCATGTCCCACAACCGGCAGCCATCGGGGCTGATCTCGTCGGCGAGGATCACGCGGCTGTAATCGCCATCGTAAAGCCGCCCGAACTCGAGCTTGAAATCGACAAGCCGGATATCGATCGCGGCGAACATGCCGCACAGGAAATCGTTGATGCGGATCGCCATCGAGGAGATGTCGTGCATCTCCTCGTTCGAGGCCCAGTTGAAGCAGGCGATGTGCTCTTCGGCGACCAGCGGATCGCCCAGCGCATCGTCCTTGTAGTAATATTCGATCAGCGTGTGCGGCAGCGGCTCGCCTTCGGGGATGCCGAGCCGCTTGCTGATGGAACCTGCCGCGACGTTGCGCAGCACCACTTCAAGCGGGATGATGTCGACCTGCCGGATCAGCTGCTCGCGCATGTTGAGGCGGCGGATGAAGTGGGTGGGGATGCCGATGTGCCCGAGGCGGGTGAAGACGTGTTCGCTGATGCGGTTGTTGATCACGCCCTTGCCGTTGATCGTGCCCTTCTTCTCGGCATTGAAGGCGGTCGCATCGTCCTTGAAATACTGGATCAGCGTGCCCGGCTCGGGGCCCTCGTAGAGGATCTTGGCCTTGCCTTCGTAAAGCTTGGTGCGGCGGGACATCGTCAGTTTCCCTTTTCAGCGAATGGTGCCCGGGGGCGGATTTGAACCACCGACACGCGGATTTTCAATCCGCTGCTCTACCCCTGAGCTACCCGGGCATTCGCTGCGAGCGACGGGGAGGTGCCATTCGGCTGCCCCGGCGAGCAAATGAGAGCGGCCCTATGGCGAAGGCCGCAGGGGTTGGCAAGGGGGTTTTGTGCACAAGCGCGCATGATTGCGATGCGCGTCTCAATCCTGCTCGCGCCAGCTTTCCTGCGCCAGTTCCTCGGGGTCGGCGGGCGGGCCGGGAACGGCGTAGCTGTCGGAGAACCAGCGTGCCAGATCGCGGTCGCGGCAGCGCTGCGAACAGAACGGGTGGAAGGCCTCGACCCGGGCCTTGCGGCAGATCGGGCAGGGTTTGGGCTTGGTGGTCATGCTGACAGGATCTGGGCGCTGGGGGCTTCGAGTGCAAGGCCGGGGTCGGCGGTGATCCGCACCGCGCGCCCCGTGCGGCGGGCCAGTTCATCAAGCCACGGCGCTTTCAGCTTGGCCTTGAGCGCGGGGTGCACCCGCAGCTCGAGCACGCGGCCCGCGCCTTCATCCGCCGCCAGTTCCGCGCGCCGCAGTGCCATGCGAGCGGCCATGCCGATCCTTGCGGTTGCGAATCGGTGGAGCAGCGATGGCCCTTCGAGCCGTGCGACCAGCTGGACGAAGCCGAAGCCGTTCATCGCCGTGCGCTGGTGCGGCCAGTGGGCGAGCGCGGCATCGAGCGCCGCATCGACCGCGCGGCGATCCTCCCTGGTCTGGAGCGTGGGGAAGTCGATCCCGATATTCCCGCCAAGGTCGAACCACGCCAGCGCCCGGGCGATGGCCGGCACGGCGGCGAGCGCCACATCCCGCGGCGCGCCGATCCCGTCGATGTCGATGACGGTCATCGCCGGAGTGACGCTGACAAGGATCTCGCCGCCCGGAAAGGCAAGGCTGGCCGCCGAGGCACTGTGCCAGACTTCTTCCCACAGGCCTGCCGGGAACCGCCGCAAGGTCCGTCGCGCGGGCCAGGTGGGGCCGGGGGAGAGCGCATCCGCCGGGATTCCGTTGCCCGGGGCCGCGCGTGCCTGCGCCCGTTTCAACCGTCCGCGCTCTGCGATCGGGGCGCGGGTGATGACAAGGTCCAGACTGTGACCCTCGGTGATCTGAGGCGGCAGGTGATCGACCAGCGCCTCGGTGCCGTTGCCGAGCAGCGCGACGCCGCGGCGGGTGCCCCTGAACTTGACGGTGAGCTTGCCGGTGGTGCGGGCACCTGCGGCGAGTTCGCCCGGCCACATGACTTTGGCGGCCAGCACCTGCTCGCCGTCGACCAGCAGGGCGCGGGTTTCGGCTATGCCTTCCTCGATCAGCCAGGTCATGCGCGAGCCTCGCTGCGCTCGGGCCCACCCCTGACTCTTCCCGCAGGCGGGAGGGTGACAGGCTGGCGCTGAAACTCCCCTCCCGCTTGCGGGAGGGGTCGGGGATGGGAAAGACCCACACGCCCAGTCAGGCTACCCAATCGCAAAACCCGCCGCCTTGAGCAGCGCCCGCGTGTGATAGAGCGGCAGGCCCATCACCCCCGAATGGCTGCCCCTGATCCAGGCGATCAGGCCCTCCGCCGCGCCCTGAATGGCATAGCCGCCGGCTTTACCCTTCCATTCCCCGCCCGCAAGATAGGCGGCGATCTCCTCGGCGCTGAGGCGCTTGAAGCACACCACCGTCTCGTCAAGCCTTTCGCGCAGGGTGCCGTCGGGCGCGCGCAGCACCACGCTCGAGAGCACCTGATGGCGCCGCCCGCTCAACAGGTCGAGACAGGCGCGCGCTTCGCCTTCGGTTTCGGTCTTGGGGAGGATGCGCCGACCGACAGCGACTACCGTGTCGCCCGCCAGAACGAAGCCGGGCGCGTCCACGGCCAGCGCCTTCTCGCGGCCCATGCGCAGGGCATAGGCGCGGGGGAGTTCGAGCTTGCCGGGGGTCTCGTCGATGTCGGCGGGGGTCACCGCGTCGGGCGCGAGGCCGAGCCGCGCGAGCAGCTCGCGCCGCCGGGGCGAGGCCGAGGCCAATGTCAGATGGAGAGAGCCCATGCTGCGGGCCCGCCGGTCTTACTGCGGGCCGGGGCCGCCGCGACCCGGCATGAAGCGGTAGGTGATGCGCGCCTTGGTGAGATCGTAAGGCGTCAGCTCGCACAGCACTTCATCGCCCACCAGCACGCGAATGCGGTTCTTGCGCATCTTGCCTGCGGTGTGGCCGAGCACTTCATGGCCGTTTTCAAGCTCCACCCGGAACATCGCATTGGGCAGCAATTCAACCACGCGCCCGCGCATTTCGAGGAGTTCTTCCTTGGCCATGTATTCCCTTTGATTTTCGTTGCGGCGCACAATGCGCCGGTCGATGCGAGGCTGCGCCTTAGCGATGCGGGAACCAAAAGGGAAGGCTCGTGCGTTAGGGCGAGGATTGCGGTTCGGGCATGCTGGTCCGGTTCGGGGAATGGCGCGCATCCCCGGGCCGGCTTTGCGCGTAACCGCGTCGTCTTGCGGGAGCGGTAAAGGCCGCCCCGCTGCCCCGTGACGCAAAGTGTTGTAACCGAAGGGACCTCATGAACCTCTCCCCGCTTTCCCGCGCGTCCTTGCGCGCCGGCACCTGTGCCCTTGGCCTTGCGCTGGCCTTGCCGCTGGCTGCCGCCGATGCCACGTTGACGGCCCAACCCCAGCCCGAGCCTGCCACCCAGCCAGGCGAGCAGGAAGAGGAACCTGCCAGCGCGAGCGATGCAGGCGCGCCGGTGGGCGAGATCATCGTCAGTGCCGGGCGCGTTCGCGGGCAGCTGTTCGTCGACCAGGCTCCGCTGCTCCAGCTCGACGAGACCGCGATTGCCGCCGAGGGCGTCACCTCGATCACCGAGCTCATCGCCCAGATCAGCGCGCGCACCGGCTCGGCGCGCGGGCGCGGGGGCGGCGGGCAGCCGGTGATCCTCGTCAACGGCATCCGCATCGGTTCCTTCCGCGAATTCGCCAACTACCCGCCCGAAGCGCTCGCCAAGGTCGAGGTGTTCCCCGAGGAAGTCGCCCAGCGCTTCGGCTTTCCGCCTGATCGCCGGGTCATCAACCTGATCCTCAAGGACAATTACTCTAACCGCCAGGCCGACTTCGAGTTCGAGGCACCCTCGCGCGGGGGTTATACCCGCAACGAGGAACGCCTCGGCATCCTCAAGATCGCCGACGGGGGGCGCATCAATGCCAGCGTGCAGATCGAGGATACGACGCTCCTGACCGAGGCCGAGCGCGATGTTCCCCAGACCGCCGGTTCGCAGTCGCCGGTGGCGGGCGATCCCGACCAGGCCGCGTTCCGCAGCCTCCTGGCCGATACCTTCGGGCTCGAGGCGAACGTGTCCTGGGCCAAGGCGCTCATCGACAGCGGCACCTCGCTCAGCGCCAATGCCAACTATTCGCGCAGCGAGAGCCGCAGCCTCGACGGGCTCAATACCGTCACGCTGACCTCGCCCACCGGCACGGCTGCGCTGCGCACCTTCGGCGCCGACACCCCGCTTGCCCGCCGCACCAGCAGCGACACGTTCTCGGCGGCCGGATCGATCAACCAGCCGGTCGGCGCCTTCCGCCTGACCACCACCTTCGACGGATCGTTCAGCGAGACCGAGACCGAGATCGACCGGCGGCTGCGCTCCGACCAGCTCGAGGTGTTCCGCGCCGCCGCGCGCGCCGGCACGCTGGCGATCACCGGCCCGCTACCGACCGACGCCGCCAACGGCTTCGACATCGCGCAGCGCCGGACGATCACCACCGAAAGCCAGGCGACGCTCGAAGGCCCGCTCGCCGGACTGCCTGCGGGCGAGGTGCTGGCGACCTTCGACCTCGGCCTCGACTGGCGCCGGATCGAAAGCAGCGACACGCGCTCGGCAAGCGGCGCCGAGCTGACCCGCCGCCGCCTTTCGACCGGCACCAACCTCGTCGTGCCGCTGACCAGCACCCGCGAGGAATTCCTCGATGCGCTCGGCGATTTCACGCTCAACCTGCAAGCGGGGGTCGAGGACCTCAGCGATTTCGGCATGCTGGGGGACTGGAACGCGGGGGTGACGTGGAAGCCGGTTGACGGCCTCGACCTGTCGGCCACCTACATCTGGCGCGAAGTCGCCCCCTCGCTCTCCGCGCTGGGCGATCCGCAGGTCACCAACTTCAACGTCCCGGTGTTCGATTTCGTACGCGGCGAGACGGTGCTGGCCGAGGTGGTGACCGGCGGCAATCCCGCGCTCCCGCCCGAAACCCAGCGCGACTGGAAGTTCTCGGCCAACTGGGAGCTGCCCTTCTGGGAGGGCTCGCGCCTGACGGTCGATTACGTGCTCAACCGTTCGGACGACGTGGTGAGCAGCTTCCCGCAGATCACCGCCGAGACCGAGGCGGCCTTCCCCGGCCGCGTGACGCGCGATGCGAACGGCCGGGTGGTGCGGGTCGACCGGCGCTCGGTGAGCTTTGCCGAGACCAAGGCCGACCGCATCCAGTTCACTTTCTCGACCAATGGCAGCATCGGTGCAGGCGAGGGCGGCGGCGGCGGCTTTGGTGGTCCGGGTGGGGGCGGTCGCTTCGGCGGGGGCGGGGGCGG